>NZ_CP029458.1:1640156-1968187 GCF_003614235.1 Clostridium novyi
TTTCTTGATCGTTTTACAGGTTCTGTTGTAATAAGTGGTGATGTTCAAAGTGTTGAAACAGCACTTAGTGCAGTAAATAACACACTAAAAGACATGCTTGGATTTACGGAAGCTCCCATTACAAGAACATGAGAAAGAAAAGAATAATGGTAATTGGTCCTTCAAGGTGTGGCAAAACTACAATAGTTAATTCATTAAATAATTATAATGGTCCATTAAGAAAAACACCAGATTTGATTTATGGTAAAAACACCATTGATGTCCCAGGGGCTTATATAGAAAATTCATGGATGTATAAGCATGTAATTGCAATATCTCAAGATGCATCTCATGTGCTTATATTAGTTGATCAGTCCAATTGCAATGAAGTATACTCCTATGGATTTGCAAATTCTTTTATATGTCCGGTAATCGGGGTTATAACAAAATGTGATTTAATGCCTGAAAATGAAAATAAGTGTTTAAGACAGTTAAAAAATATAGGTGTAAAAGAGCCATATTTTCATATTAGTTTTCCAATGGGATTAGGAATTGATGATTTAAAAAGGTATTTATTTAAAAAAGGTAAGGAGTAAAGGTTAATGATAAAATTTATTACAGAGGAGTATTTAAGAGAATTATATAGAAAAAACCCTTTTAATATATATGAGTTAGAACAAGAACAACGCCTTACCCCCGGAGCCATTGAGTATTTATCTGATAAAAAAATAAAAATTAGTAATAATACTTGTAATAATTTTAAAGATATTTTAAAGGCAAATATTAAAACTTCTCAAGATAACCAGGAACATAAAATGAGAGAAATAGATAATAGAAGTTTAAATTTAAAAAAAAGGCTTTGCTATAAATTAAAATCTATAGAAGCAAAATTTCTTGTTGTTACTAGTGAAATATTAAAAGAAGATGTTATTTTAGCACAAGGTATTATGAACTTAAATAGAAAAATAGCAAATATCAGAAATTTTGTAGATGGAAAGGGCGTTCTTGAGAGTATTTTAATGAAAGAATGCAAAGGAATGAATTCATCAAATTTTACAATGGAAATTGGTAATTGTTTTGAAATAACTGAGTTTCATATGCAACTTAAAAAAGGTAATATCATTTTAAAAATTAATACTCTTCGTTGTATGTTAAGAGAATTACAATTTGAAATATTTGAAATATATAAAGATAATAATTTAAAAAATACAATTATAGCAAATGTTAATTCAATAATTAACTCATTATCACAATTAATTTGTTTAGCAGTAGGAGGGGAAGAATGTCAAAGGAAAATATAACTTTTAAATATTGCGATGAAATGGTTAAAAAATTTGAAGAGGTTATAGAAAAACCAGTTATTAATGGATCTTCTGTTTATTATACAGGGGTAGATTTGGGAACAGCTTGTGTTGTAATAGCTGTTTTAGATGAAAATTATAAACCAGTTGCTGGAGCATATAGATATGCTGATGTAGTTCGTGACGGGATGGTTGTTGACTATATTGGAGCTGTAAGAATTGTAAGAGAACTTAAAGAGGAAATTGAAGAAAAGCTAAATACTGAGCTTATTTATGCAGCAGCAGCAATTCCACCAGGAACAGATGAGCTAGATTCTGGAGCAATTAAAAATGTAGTTCAATCAGCTGGTTTTGAACTTACATGTATTTTAGATGAACCTACTGCTGCAAATGCTGTACTTAAGATTAAAAATGGTGCAGTTGTAGATATTGGAGGTGGAACAACTGGAATTTCAATTTTAAAAAATGGAGAAGTTGTTTATGTTGTTGATGAACCTACAGGTGGTACTCATTTTTCATTAGTTCTTTCAGGTGCATATAAAGTGCCTTTTAAAGAGGCTGATGAATTTAAAAGAAACAATAAAAATCATAAGGAAATTTTACCAATATTAAAGCCAGTTGTTGAAAAAATATCATCAATTATTAATAAATATATTAAGAATTATGATGTTAATGAGCTTTCTTTAGTAGGCGGTACTTGTTGTCTTACAGGCATTGAAGATATTATTGAAAAAAGCACAGGGGTGCATACTCATAAACCTAAAAATCCTATGTTTGTAACACCTCTTGGAATAGCATTAAGCTGTACACAAGATATTATTGAAGATTAATGAAAAACTTATAAGTTACAACTAAAAATGAAAGAGGTAAAAATATGATAGCAGCAAAACTTGTTGATAATGTATGGGCTACTCGAAAAGCGGAATCTCTTAGTGGGCTTAAATTTATGCTAGCAGAAGAAATCGGTGGAATAGATGAAGGACGAAGATTTATTGTTGTTGATATTATTGGTGCTGGAATTGGTGATAGAGTTATTGTAAGTAGTGGATCATCTGCAAGAAAAATGTTAGGTGATGACAATATTCCAGTAGATGCAGCTGTTATTGGAATAATTGATGAGGATTGCAATTTTGGTTAAACAAAATAATAGTTGAAAGGAAGTGAAAATATGAAAAAACTAATTTGCACAAAGGATGTTGAAAAAGTGATAACAGATGAAGAAAAAATATTTTATATAGATGGAAGTGAGATAATTACGCCAGCAGCAAGAGACTTTGCTAAAAATAATGGAATAGTATTTAAAATAAAAACTAATGAACCCAAGACAGATGATATAGTAAATAAAAAGAATTTAAATATGGATAAGTTTGATTGTGAAATGATGCTTAATTTATTTAAGAAAATGATGGATAAGGGTTTATTACAAGAAATACTTCATTGTTTAAAACAAGATAGTCTACCATTTGATGTTGAAAGTGATTCAAGTGGACTTAAGGTTGTTAGAGGAAATACAGTGAAAATGGATGTATTTGATACTGGTAATCCAGATGCAAAAGTATATTTTCAAGAGTTAGTAAATAAAGATGAATCAAAAATTAGTGCAGGATTTTTAATTATTGATAATTCAAAGTTTCATTGGGAATTAAGTTATGAAGAAATTGACTATGTTATTGAAGGAACTTTGGCAATTAAAATTAATGAAAAGACATATGTAGCTTATCCTGGAGATGTATTATTTGTACCATCAGGTTCTAAAGTAGTATGGAGTTCCCCAGATAAAGCTAAAATATTTTATGCCACATATCCAGCAAATTGGGAGGAATTTTTATAAGATTTATGAAAGGAAGTAGGGAATAATGAGTAATCTTGACAGGGATTTATATTCTATACAACAAGCCAGGGATCTTGCGAGACTTGGAAAAATAGCAGCAGATAAAATTGCTAATTATACTGAAAAACAAATTGATAAAATTTTACGTAATATGGTTAGAGTTGCAGAAGAAAATGCTAGCTATTTAGCAAAAATGGCAGTCGAAGAAACTGGTTTTGGAAAAGTATACGATAAAGCTTACAAAAATCATTTAGCATCTACTGTAGTATATAACTCAATTAAAGATATGAAAACTATAGGAATAATTGAAAAAGATGAGAAGAATAAAGTTATAAAAATTGCTGAACCAGTTGGTTTAATCCTTGGAATAGTGCCTTCAACAAATCCGACATCTACTGCAATTTTTAAGGCTATTATTTCAATTAAATCTCGTAATGCTATAGTATTTTCACCACATCCATCTGCTGTAAAGTGTACAGTTAAAGCCCTTGAATTAATGAGAGATGCAGCAATAGAAGCTGGTGCACCAGAGAATGTTATAAGTTGTGTAACTAAACCAACACTTGAAGCTACTAATGAATTAATGAAATGTAAAGAAGTTTCTATGATAATAGCAACAGGTGGTCCAGGAATGGTTAAAGCAGCTTACAGTTCAGGAAAACCTGCTCTTGGGGTCGGTGCAGGAAATTCACCAGCATATATTGAAAGAACTGCAAATGTAGAAAAAGCTGTTAAAGATATTATTTCAAGTAAGACATTTGATAATGGTACAATTTGTGCTTCAGAACAATCAATAATTTGTGAAGAATCTAATCATGATAAGGTTGTTGAAGAGTTTAAAAAACAAGGCGGATATTTTATGACAGAAGAAGAAACTCTTAAAGTTTGTAGATTATTATTTAAAAATGGACATACCATGAATGCTAAATTTGTTGGAAGAAGTCCACAGGTTATTGCAAATGCAGCAGGTTTTACAGTTTCAGAAGAAACTAAATTACTTATAGGAAAGCAAAATGGTGTAGGAGAAGGAAATCCTCTATCCTTTGAAAAACTTACAACAGTTCTTGCATTTTATACAGTAAAAGATTGGCAGGAAGCATGTGAATTAAGCATTGAATTACTTCAAAATGGAATTGGTCATACAATGAGTGTTCATACTGAAGATGATAATATAGTTATGAAGTTTGCTAGAAAGCCAGCTTCTCGTATTCTTGTTAATACTGGAGGTTCTCAAGGAGGAACAGGTGCATCTACAGGGCTTAGTCCTGCATTTACTTTAGGTTGTGGTACATGGGGTGGAAGTTCAACTTCTGAAAACGTTACTCCAGAGCATCTTATAAACATAAAAAGAGTTGCTTATGGATTAAAAGATTGTTCAACGCTTGTAGAGGAGGATGAAGGTTTTAATTATAAAAAAAATAATCAATATGATAATACTAAATGTTGTAATAATTTTCAAAAAGAATTTATGGACATGAGTCCAGCTCAAATTAAGGCAGCTGCTGAATGGATAGATAAACATAATAATTGTACTGAAGAGGTTAATAATTGTACTAAAAGTAATAACGAAGGGACAAAAAACGAAGAACTTTTAGATTTAGTTAATCAAATAGTGGCCGCTATGAAAGGGGCAAACTAAATGAATAGCTGTGAAGAGGTATTAAAACTTTTATTAGAATTTATCAAAGAATCTAAGAATTCTAATAGTAAGAAAAGTTCACTTGAAATTCCAGTAGGAATTTCAAATAGACATGTACATCTCTCACAAAAAGATTTATATACTCTCTTTGGCAATAATTATAGGCTTGTAAAAATTAAAGATTTATCTCAACCTGGACAGTTTGCCTCTAAAGAAACTGTAACAATTTGTGGACCTAAAGGTGCAATTGAAAAAGTTAGAATTTTAGGACCTGCAAGAAGTAAGACTCAAGTTGAAGTATTAAATGGAGATTGTATTAAACTTGGGGTATCCCAGCATGTTAGATTATCTGGAAATACAACAAAAACATCTGGTATAACAATAATTGGTCCTAAAGGTTCTGTTCAAATAGAAGAAGGAGTAATAGTTGCACAAAGACATATTCATATGACACCAGAAGATGCTAAAACTTTTGGTGTACATGATGGAGATATAGTGTCAATAAATTTGGATACTTTAAGAGGTGGCATATATAATAATGTAATTATTAGAGCTAACGATACTTCAAAACTAGAATGTCATATTGACATTGAAGAGGCTAATGCCATGGGTATTAATCCAAAATCAAAAATCACAATAGTAAGTTAAGAATAAATATTTTTAAATAAAATTTAATTAAAAAGATATTAGGGGAGGATTTTAAAATGAAATTTGATGCATTGGGAATGATAGAAACAAAAGGATTAGTAGGATCAATAGAAGCGGCAGATGCTATGGTTAAGGCTGCAAATGTTTATTTAATAGGTAAAGAATATATTGGAGGTGGACTTGTAACTGTTATGGTTAGAGGTGATGTTGGTGCTGTAAAAGCTGCAACTGATGCTGGAGCTGCTGCAGCACAACGTGTTGGAGAATTAATTTCAGTTCATGTTATACCACGTCCACATTCTGAAGTTGAGGGAATTCTTCCATCAGTTAAAGAAGTTGTAAAATAAGAGTTAAACAGTATAATATAAGAATTTTAAAATTTAAAAAGGTGCCTCATTAAATAGATTTAGTTAAAAAATCTATTTAATGAGGTATTTTTTATAATGTATGTAGTTAGAATTTCAAAGATATTAACATTAATGTTTAATACAAATGTTTAATACAAATTTATTTTAAATATTTATAATACTTTAATTTTGCAAGTAAATTAAATAATATTCACGTAATGAAATAAAATTTCATATTATAAATAAAAATATTTTAATATCTAAGATTATTTGAAACATTGTTTTTAAAATGAAGGTGATATTATTAACTGCAGTAAGGAAAATATTATTTCATATATATGTAGAAACGAATATAAGTTTTTTTTAGATAAACCTAATGTAATAGGAGTAGCACTGGGATATAAAATGACAAATGGATTTTATACTAACCAAAAATGTATTACAGTATTTGTAACTAAAAAAGTATCTTGTAATGAATTATTAAGCAATGAAATAATACCTAATTTTTATAAAGGATTTCAAACGGATGTAAAGGAATGTAGGATACCTATATGTAATTCTTTAACAGAGAGAGTTCGTCCACTTATAAATGGTTATAGTATAGGAAATATGTTAACTAATATTAGTGGAACATCAGGATGTTTAGTAGCTGATAAATATTTATATATATTGAGTAGTAATCATGTATTAGCTTTAAATAACCAAAAACCTATAGGAAGTGTTATATTGCAACCAAGTTCTAGGGATGGAGGGAAAATAGATAAAGATGTAATTGGGCATCTTAATAGATTTATTCCAATTAAATTTATAGAAGGTAATACTAGACCTGAAAATATTGTAGATTGTGCATTATGTAAAGTTATAAGTAGATCCTTTGTATCTCCTAAAATTGCTTTTATTGGTATACCTAAAGGGGTAGCTAAAGCTGAATTAGATGAGGATGTTAAAAAAGTAGGAAAAAGTACAGAACTGACTATTGGAAAAATCAAAAATTTATATGGAACTTTTATAATACGATGTTTAGAGGTACAAAAGAAAGCTTTATTTAAAAATCAAATAATTACTACTACAATATGTGAAGGAGGAGATTCAGGATCTTTATTATTGAATAAGGATAATTATGCAATTGGTCTTTGTATGGGAAGCATTGATGCTATGTATCTATTTAATCCTATACAAGAGGTTTTGGATAGTTTAAAAGTGAAATTAGTTACTACATGAGAATTTAAAAACATATTTCATGTATGTATTTATAAAGAAGTTTTTCACTAATAAAATTTAATTTATATAATAAAACCCATAAATTAATCAATATAAACTTGATATTATATATAAAGAGATTACTAATTAATTATATAACTGATTATGAAATGAGGGTGGTACTATTAATTCTAATGAAAAAGATATTTTACAGGAAAAGATGATTTCAAATATATGTGAAAATGAATATAAATTTTTTTTAAGTAAATCTAATGTAATAGGAGTAGCACTGGGATATAAAATGGTAAAAGGATTTTATACTAACCAGAAATGCATTACAATATTTGTAACTAAAAAAGTGCCTTGTAATGAATTATTAAGTAATGAAATAATACCTAATTTTTATAAAGGATTTCAAACGGATGTAAAGGAATGTAGGATGCCTATATGTAATTCTTTAACAGAGAGGATTCGTCCAATTATAAATGGTTATAGTGTAGGAAATATACTAAGTAATGGTATTGGAACAGCAGGATGTTTAGTAGCTGATAGATATGTATATATATTGAGTAGTAATCATATATTTGCTTTAAATAACCGAGCCCCTATAGGTAGTATTATAGTACAGCCCGGTGTTGAAGATGGAGGAAAAAAAGAGAAAGATGTAATTGGACGTCTTAATAAATTTATTCCAATTAAATTTATACAAGGAAGTAAAGAACCTGAAAATATTGTGGATTGTGCATTGTGTAAACTTACAAACAAATCTATTGCAACACCTAGTATTGCCTTCGTGGGTAAACCTAAGGGAGTAGCTTTACCTAAATTAAATGAAGATGTTAAAAAAGTAGGAAGGACAACAGGAAAGACTAATGGAAAAGTTAAATATTTATGTGCAACCTTTGAAGTAGATTGTTTTTCTGTAAAGAAGAAAGCTTTATTTAAAAGTCAGATAATTACTACTAAAATGGGAGAGGCAGGAGATTCAGGAGCTTTATTATTGAATTCAGATAATTATGCTCTTGGTATTTTGCTAGGGAGTAATGATGACCTAGTTGTATTTAACCCTATACAAAAAGTTTTGGATAGTTTAAATGTAAAATTAGTTACATCTTAAAAACGTAAAGTGGAATATGATGGATATTTAACACTATTTATGAAATGAAGGTGGTACTATTAATTATAATGAAAAAGATATTTTACAGGAAAAGATGATTTCAAATATATGTGAAAATGAATATAAATTTTTTTTAAGTAAATCTAATGTAATAGGAGTAGCACTGGGATATAAAATGGTAAAAGGATTTTATACTAACCAGAAATGTATTACAATATTTGTAACTAAAAAAGTGTCTTGTAATGAATTATTAAGCAATGAAATAATACCTAATTTTTATAAAGGATTTCAAACGGATGTAAAGCAATGTGAAATGCCTAGATGTAGTAGTTTAACACAGAGAATTCGTCCAGTTCTAAATGGTTATAGTATAGGGAATATAATGGCATATAATTATGGTACATCATCATGCTTAGTAGAAGATAAATATTTATATATATTAGGTAATAATCATTTATTGGCTTTAAATAACCAAGCCCCTATAGGAAGTGCTATAGTACAACCAGGTGTGGAAGATGGAGGAAAAATAGAAAAAGATGTAATTGGACATCTTAATAAATTTATTCCAATTAAATTTATAGAAGGTGCTAAAGAACCAGAAAACATTGTAGATTGTGCATTATGTAAAGTTATAAATAGATCATTTGTATCACCTAAAATTGCTTTTGTGGGTATACCTAAAGGTGTAGCTAAAACTAAATTAGGTGATAATGTTAAAAAAGTAGGAAGGACTACAGAAATGACCAAGGGTAAAATTACTTATTTGGATGGAGTTTTTAAGGTTAAGTGTGAAAATGTTCAAAAACGAGCTTTGTTTAAAAAATTAATAATAACTACTTCAATAGGAGAATTAGGAGATTCAGGAGCGTTATTATTGAATGAAGATGATTATGCACTTGGTATCTATATGGCAAGTGGTGAGTCTATAGGTGTATTTAATTCTATACAAGAAGTTTTAGATAGTTTAAAAGTAAAATTAGTTACAAATTAATATAAATTATGTTTATTTGTTATATATGTAGAAATAAACATATAACAATTTTTATAATTGTAGTATATATTATTTATATTCTTTTATCAAATTGTTATAAATTTCATAACATATATATTAGATATCAACTTAATGAAAGTAATATATGTGAATGAAGGTGGTATTATTAATTCTAATGAAAAAGATATTTTACAGGAAAAGATGATTTCAAATATATGTAAAAATGAATATAAATTTTTTTTAAATAAATCTAATGTAATAGGAGTAGCACTTGGATATAAAATGGTAAAGGGATTTTATACTAAAGAAAAATGTATTACAGTATTTGTAACAAAAAAAGTGTCTTGTAATGAATTGACAGATAGTAAAAAAATACCAAGTTGTTATAAAGGTTTTCAAACGGATGTAAAAGAATGTGGAATGCCTATATGTGATTCTTTAACAGAGAGAGTTCGTCCACTATTAAATGGTTATAGTATAGGAAATATATTAGTTAATGCTTATGGAACATCAGGATGTTTAGTAAAGGATAAATATTTGTATATATTAAGTAGTAATCATGTATTTGCTTTAAACAATGATGCTCCTATAGGAAGTACTATACTACAACCAGCTGTTGAAGATGGTGGAAAAATACAGAAAAATGTAATTGGACATCTTAGCAGATATATACCTATAAGCTTTATAAAAGGAAGCATTGAACCAGAAAATATTGTAGATTGTGCATTGTGTAAAGTCATAAATAGGTCATTTGTATTATCGGATATTGCCTTTATAGGCAAGCCCAAGGGAGTGGCTTTACCTAGATTAAATGAAAATGTTACAAAAGTAGGAAGAACCACAGAAAGAACTACTGGAAAAGTCAATTATTTATCTGCCACTTTTAAAGTAGACTGTTCTCGTCACTCTACCAGGATGGCTTTATTTAAAAATCAAATAGTTACTACTAGAATAGGTCAGGGAGGAGATTCAGGATCTTTATTATTAAATGAAAATAATTATGCACTTGGTCTTTACATGGGGAGTTCTAGATATTTAACTATATTTAACCCTATACAAGAAGTTTTAGATAGTTTAAAAGTAAAACTAGTTACGGATTAATGTAAATTATATATATTTATTATATGGACAAATAAATATATAACAATTTTCATTATTGTAATGTGTATTTTTATAATATTTTTATAAAATTAATATAATATATATTTAGATTATATATATTGAAATTATATATATTAATATATCAACTTAGTAGAATAATACCTATGAATGAAGGTGATATTATTAATTCTATTAAAGAAAGTGTTTTACAGGAAAAGATGATTTCAAATATATGTGAAAATGAATATAAATTTTTCTTAAGTAAATCTAATGTAATAGGAGTAGCACTTGGATATAAAATGGTAAATGGATTTTATACTAACCAAAAATGTATTACAGTATTTGTAACCCAAAAAGTGTCTTGTAATGAATTGTTGAATAATGAAATAATACCAAATTATTATAAAGGTTTTCAAACGGATGTAAAAGAATGTGGAATGCCTGTATGTGATTCTTTAACAGGTAGACTTCGTCCACTATTAAATGGTTATAGTATAGGAAATATATTAGTTGATAATAGTGGAACAGCAGGATGCTTAGTATCCGATAAGTATTTATATATATTAAGCAATAATCATGTATTTGCTTTAAATAACCAAGCTACTATAAACAGTGCTATAGTACAACCAAGTGTTTATGATGGAGGGAAAAGAGAAAAAGATGTAATTGGACATTTAAAAAAATATATCCCTATAAAATTTATAGAAGGTAAAAATATGCCGGAAAATATTGTGGATTGTGCTTTATGCCAAGTTATAAGTAGGTCCTTTGTATTACCTGATATTACTTATATTGGAATTCCTAAAGGAACTGATAAAGCCAATCTAAATGTAAATGTTAAAAAGGTAGGTAGAAGTACAGAATTAACTATTGGGAAAATTAACAATATATCTGCTACTTTCATAGTAGACTGTCCAATGGTAAGTAAAAAAGCTTTATTTAAAAGACAAGTAGTTACTACTAGAATGGGACAGCCAGGAGACTCAGGATCTTTGATATTAAATAAAGATAATCTTGCAATTAGTCTTTATATGGCAAGTATAAATGATATAACTATATCTAATCCTATACAAGAAGTTTTGAATAGTTTAAAAGTACAACTAGTTACTGACAAAGATTAAAAACAGACGTTGGTGTCTGTTTTTTGTTCCTCGTATCTAATAAGTTTTTATTATTTTATATATTAGTTTAAAATGGAATTAGTTTTATAGAATAAAAAAGTTTATTAGAGAATTTTGTAATGTAAAAGATTAATTTATCAAGGGATATAACATTAGAAAACTTAAATTTTGGTGTTCTTTAGTATATAAAATCATAAAGGAAGTTAATATGAACTTTAAAGAAAAGACCCATTTAGTAAATGTTATGAGATTAAATCTCAATAATAAAGAAATAAATATATATAATTTAAGTAATTGAAAGTTGAATTATTTTTTGATATATTTATAGAAAAATAAGACGTATAGGGATTTTACATAATACAAAGGAGAATAGAAATGGAATTTAGAAAAGCTATTAAAACTGACATTAATAATATAATGAAAATTATTAAGCAAGCACAAGATTACTTTAGAGAGCAAGGGATTGATCAATGGCAGAATAATTATCCTAATGTTGAAACAATAAGTAATGATATTGATAATAAAGAAAGTTATGTATTATTAAAGAATAATAATATTGTTGCTACCGCAGCTGTCTCTTTTAATAAAGAAAAAACATATGATTGTATTTATGATGGTAAATGGATTAGTAACAATGAATATGCAGTTATTCATAGAATAGCTGTTGATAACAATTATAAAGGTTTAGGCTTTTCATCTGAAATAATTAAAAAAGTAGAGGAATTTTGTTTAAGTAAGGATGTATATAGTATTAAAATAGATACACATGAAAAAAACTTATCTATGCAAAATTTACTTAAGAAAAATAAGTTTCAGTATTGTGGAGTAATTTATCTAGAAGATAAAAGTAAAAGAATAGCTTTTGAAAAAGTATTATATACTATGAAAATATAAGAAACGTTGTATATAATCTTATTAAAAAGATAAAACTTTTGTATAAAATTAATATAAATTTATTTATATATTTTATAATTTAAACATTTAATATATATTAGTTAGTAACTATAAGTTTATGGATAAAATATAATGAAGTAGCAAGGATTAATCTTGACTATTTTATTTAGGTGAGTGTATATGATTACAAATGACAAAAAAATTATAAACAATTGTATATGCCAAAGTTTAAATACTCCTGCTCCTGCTCTAACTATTTTAAATGATGGAGTATATATTGCCTTTTGTGTTTTAAAATTTAAAGTTGGAGCTGAATCATTTACTGAGAAAAGTCCCAAAATTTTTCAGGGCAACTCTTATAGAATTTTATATCCATCAAAAGCATTTGATGTAGATTTTAATGTATATTGTTATACTAGTCTTACTGATTATAAAGTTATTTGTAGTAGTAAATCACACACTCCTTTTACAAAATGTTTAATATTACAAGGTACTATTTTTAATGCAGGATGTAAGGAGTATAGGTGTGAAGTTTCTAATTATTATGGTTGTAAGTGTTATTGCATGATTAATAATATATAACTATTTATAAAAATTAAGTCGTATATCTAGTAATAGATATACGACTTAATTTTTATATAAATTACATAGTTATAGTATGAGTTTCTTCAGCAGCTTCTGCAATTGCTTTAGTTTCATGAACAGTACCATGAGGATGCTCAGGTGGTGCATATATGGAATACAATTTAAGTGGTTTGTTGCCCGTATTGATTATATTATGCCATTTACCAGCAGGTATGATAATTGCAAAATCATCATAAACTTTTCTTTGGAAGTCCAAGTTACATTTACTATTACCCATCTTAACAATTCCTTGACCTTCTTCAATACGGATAAATTGATCAGTATTAGGATGAATTTCTAAACCTATGTCTTCTCCAACCATTATACTCATTAAAGTAAGTTGTAAGTGTTTTCCTGTCCATAAGGCTGTACGATAAGTACTGTTTATTTTAGTCATTTCATCAATATTAACTACAAATGGTTCTGAGCCATAATCTTTTAGCTGA
Source organism: Clostridium novyi (assembly GCF_003614235.1). The sequence continues at coordinate 1,653,396 of NZ_CP029458.1, forward strand.
ATTAATCCATAATTTTTTGTTGGTTGTTCCAAATTATGTCTTGAACTAGACTGAGATTCATCAGTGAAATGATTACAAAAGCTTGAAGTATACATTGGGGAAGGATAAAGATATGCGTCATAAGGAGTATACATATCAGCTAAATAAGGATTAGGGTATGAATTATAAGAATTATACAAAATAGTTCATTCCTTTCATAGAATTATAACTTTATAATATGATATACATCTAGGTAATGTGATTTATAGTATTTTATACTATTGGATTTATAATGAATATTTCTAAAAAAACACTACAGTTAGTTAATGAATATAATGAGAAAAATATTTATTATTAAAAAGAATTATCATATAAGAGAGTATAAATAAGAAATATAGTGTAAAAATGAAATTATTTACATGTCCCTAAAAATGTTATATAATTATAACAAAAGTTATAAATATATAACAAATATATAATGGGAAGTGATTGTGTGAAAAAAGTTTTGACTTTAAGACAAAAATATATGATAGAAAAAGGTGTTTATGGATCCATGTGGCTTAGTACGGCAGCTTTACGGTTTATGAAGTTTCAAGTAAATAATAGTAAAATAATATATGGTGTTTTACTTACTTATTTATTTATAGGTTGTATACCTATCTTCATGAAAACAGAAAAAGAAGATGAAATGTCAGTTCACAATAATAATAAAGCTAGGTTAGTTATATATGATAAATTAATTTCTGTAATTTTCTTTTGCACGTTTTTAGGTATATTTATTATTAAAAAAGATAAATGGATGATAGATTTGAATCTATTATTACCATTTGTATTAGGAGTAATTAACCTTATGGAGTTTATTTTATTTGTTTTTTATGAAAAGGTTGGTGATAAGTATGGTGAAATTAAAGACAAGAATTCGTGAACTTAGAAAAGAATTAAATATGAAACAAGATGATCTTGCAAAATTAGTAGGTGTAAGAAGGGAAACTATAGTGCATCTAGAAAATGAAAGATATAATCCCTCTTTAAAATTAGGTATGGATATTGCTAAAGTTTTTGGAAAATCAGTAGAGGAAGTATTTGAATTTATAGAAGATAAGGAATAAAAACACTACTATTGTTAAATCTTATGAATTTGGAGGTGATTAGTAATGAAATTAAAAGCCTTAGATTTAGAAGTTTGCTTAGGCAATAATCATATATTAAAAGGTGTTAATATTGAAGTAAATAAAAAAGAATTTGTTGGGATAATAGGACCAAATGGAAGTGGAAAAAGTACACTTTTAAAATGCATATATAGAAATTTAAAGCCAACTAAGGGAACTATACTAGTAGATGATAGAGATATAAAAAAATTTTCAATAAAAGAAGTAGCACGCAACTTCGCTGTTATGTCCCAATTTAATAATTATAATTTTGATTTTACAGTATTGGATATGGTTTTAATGGGAAGAGCACCTCATAAAAGTTTTATAGAAAGAGAAAATACATATGACTATGAAATAGCTATAGAATCACTTAAAAAGGTAGGAATGCAAGAGTGTTGTGAGAGAAGTTTTTTGAGTTTATCAGGGGGAGAAAAACAAAGGGTAATTTTAGCTAGAACACTTGCTCAAAAGACTCGGGTACTTATTCTTGATGAACCAACTAATCATTTAGATATTAAATATCAACTTCAACTTATGAGTATTGTAAAAGGTCTTAATAAAACAGTTATCTCAGCTATTCACGATTTAAATATAGCGGCTATGTATTGTGATAAAATATATGCAATGAAATCAGGAAAAATATTTAAATATGGTACACCAAAGGAAGTTTTAACAAAGGATATTATTAAGAAATTATACGATGTTGAAGCTGATGTTACAGAAGACAATGAAACTGGTTTATTAAATGTAAAATATAAACCTAAATATGTTTTGTAGAAAAATGTAAAGCACGTATTAAAATATTTTTAAGGGTGTGCTTTACATTGTTATATATTTTAGGTTTAAATATATTAAAAATTAAGAAATTGGTCTAATTTGTCTTTTTCAAATCCTATAACTATGTTACCGTCAATATCTATTACTGGTACTGAGGTTTGATTTGTTAGTTCAATAAGTTCTTCACGTGCTTGAAGATCATCTTTAATATTTATATATTCATAATCAACTTTTTTAGAGTTAAGATATTTTTTTACTTTTTCGCACCAGGGGCAATTAGGTACAGAATAAACTTTTATCATAGGTATTCACTCCTTATTTATTTTATTTATAAATTTTTCTGCCATAAGTGCAGCTACGGTTCCATCGGCAGTAGCAGTAGTAAGTTGTCTAAATAATTTAGAACGTACATCACCAGCAGCAAAAACACCTTCTACATTAGTTTTAGTTGTTTCGTCTGCTAATATGTTACCAAATTCATCAAGAGCTATATAATCTTTGTATAATTCTGTACTTGGAATAAATCCAATATATACGAAAATACCATCTACGGATAATTCACTAGTAGTGTTGGTTTGAATATTTTCTATTACTATTTTTGAAATCTTATTATCACCAATAGCATGCTTCACTTCACTATTCCAAATGATATTTACTTTAGGGTTATTAAAAGTTTCTTCTTGAATTTTCTTTTCAGCTTGGAAATAGTCAAATTGTTGAATAATAGTAATTTTTTCAGCATACATTGATAAAAATTTTACTGCAAGTAAAGCTGAATTTCCACCACCAATAATAGCGATATGTTTACCTTCATACATATGTCCATCACAAAGTTCACAGTAATGAATCCCTTTTCCATGGAAGTTATTTTCTTCAGGAATAGGCAGTTGTCTTCTTTTAGCACCAGAGGCTATAATAACAGTTTTAGCATTATATATATAAGACTGAGTTTCTATTATTTTTTTATCATTAGTAAGTTTAACAGAAAGAATTTTATCAAATTCATCTATTATACATCCAGAAGCAATAGCTTGTTCTTGAATATTTTTTATAAGATCAATACCACTTATATTTATAAATCCAGGATAATTTTCAATTTTGTAAGCATTTCTTATTTGCCCACCTATTATCTCATCTTCTAAAATTAAAGTTGAAAATTTAAGTCTAGATGCATATATTCCTGCTGTTAATCCAGCAGGTCCTGAACCTATGATTAAAACATCAATAACTTTGTTTGGTTTATTCATTTGTTACTTCACCTCGTTTTAATGTATTTAGAGTAGAATTAAAGAAGGGTATTTTTATAAATGATTTGATATATTGAATATATTCTTATAATATACTTGTATTTATTAAGATATACATAGTAATTTTATATATAAAAATTAAGTTTTTAATATTATATAGTATTATGATATTAATGTATGTATTGAAAAATATGAATAAATTAAATGGAGATAATAGTAAAAAATAAATGTTGAAAAAAAATACATATATGTTATAATTATTTAAAAGAAGCATATAATAGTTTCAAAACATTAATAAAAAAATATTTAATTACGTTAAGTAATTTATAAGTGTATTATCTTAAATAATTATTTATATAATTAATTAGATTGTGTAGTAAATCGATTTACTTAGTAAATTTAAATAATATATACAATAGACAAAACTATTAAATAAATATATTTAACAATATGAACCATACATAATGAGAAACATGAAAACGTTTAAAAGTATTGTTGAAATTTATGATATTTTAATTAAGTTAATTCAAATGATTACTGTTTAGTAAAATTTATTTTATATATTAACACATAAAATTACGTAGTTAAATATTTAATATAACTAATTAATTTAAGGGGATGATTAGTATTAAGAATATTAATGAGGAACCAATAAAAAAGAAAAAAGAATTTATTGACAATAATCTGTTAACAAAACAAGAAGTAAAAAATGCTATAGAAAAAGCAATTGTTCAGATTGATGTAAATATGAATTATTTCAAAGATAAGTTTCCATATTCAGCGGCAAAAAATAATAAGTATCCTATTATTGAAAATGTAGAGTGGACAGATGGATTTTGGACGGGATTGTTATGGTTAGCTTATGAATATACTGGCGAGGACAAATATAAAGAACTTGCAAATAAAAATGTTTTATCATTTAAAAATAGAGTAGATAATAATATTCAGTTAGATCATCATGATTTAGGATTTTTATATTCTCTATCTTGTGTTAGTGCGTATAAATTAACAGGTTCTTATATTGCTAGAGAAGCATCAATTAAAGCTGCTGATAAACTTATATCGAGATTTCAAGAAAAAGGTGAATTTATTCAGGCGTGGGGAGAACTTGGAAAAAAAGAACATTATAGATTTATAATAGATTGTATGTTAAATATTCCGTTATTATATTGGGCTACAGAGGAAACAGGAGATAAAAAATATAGAACTATAGCTGAAAAGCATTTTATGACATCATGTGAAAATGTAATAAGAGATGATGGATCGGCATTTCATACTTTTTATATGGACCCATTAAGTGGAGAACCCATTAAAGGAGTAACTAGACAGGGTTATAGTGATGATTCGTCATGGGCAAGAGGTCAGGCGTGGGGTATATATGGAATAGCTCTTAATTATAGAAATACCAAGAATACTAATGTGTTTAATTTATATAAAGGAATGACAAATTATTTTTTAAATAGATTACCAAAAGATAATGTTTGTTATTGGGATTTAATATTCAATGATGGAAATGGACATGTAAAGGATTCTTCAGCAGCAACTATTGCAGTATGTGGTATGCATGAAATGAATAAGTATCTTCCAGAAGTAGATGAAGATAAGATAGTTTACAAATATGCAATGCATACAATTTTAAGGTCTTTAATTGAAAATTATACAAATAAAGAATGTCATGAAGGACAGCCAATACTATTACATGGAGTTTATTCTTGGCATTCAAATAAAGGAGTGGATGAAGGCAATATATGGGGAGATTATTATTACTTAGAAGCATTGATGAGATTTTATAAGGATTGGAATTTATATTGGTAGGGGAGAGTGAAATTATGAGTATAGCAAATATAGAAATGTTAAGAATTGATGAAAGATTAATTCATGGTCAAGGACAAATGTGGCTAAAATTTTTAGGAGTAAATACAGTTATAGTTGCTAATGATGAAGTAAGTGAGAATAAAATTCAACAAACATTAATGAAGACGGTGGTACCTAAATCTATAGCAATGAGATTTTTTTCTATACAACATACTTGTGACATAATTAATAGGGCTTCTCCAAGACAAAAAATATTTATTGTATGTAAATCACCTGAAGATGCTCTTAAGTTAGTAGCGGGAGGAGTACCTATAAAAGAAATAAATATAGGAAATATACACAACAAAGAAGGAAAAGAACAAATTACACGTTCTATTTATTTAGGAAGAGAAGATAAAGAAGCTTTAAAGAAATTATATGATAAATATAGAATTAAATTCAACACTAAAACTACTCCAACAGGTAATGATGGAAGTGTACAAGTAGACATAACTAAATATTTAGATTAATTGAATTTAAATATAAATATTGTATTAAAAAATATTTTAGGAGGTTTAGCCATGGAAATCTCGATTTTTCAATGCGTATTGATAGGATTATGGACTTCATTTTGTTTGGCAGGTATGTTACTAGGTGTTTATACAAATCGTTGTATAATATTGGCATTTGGTATTGGTATAATTCTTGGAGATATACCAACAGCATTAGCCATGGGAGCAGTTGGAGAACTAGCATTTATGGGATTTGGAGTAGGTGCAGGAGGAACAGTTCCGCCAAATCCAATGGGACCAGGAATTGTTGGTACTATAATGGCTATAACAATGAAGGGACAAGGAATGGATCCAGGAACAGCTTTGGCATTATCATTTCCCTTTGCTGTAGCTTTTCAATTCTTAATAACTGCCACATATACTTTTGCCACAGCATTAAGTGGAATTGCTACAAAAGCTTTGGACGAGAAAAAATTTACAAAGTTTAGATTAGCAGCAAATCTAACAATAGTTGTATTTATAATAGTAGGTTTTATAATTGGATTCGCAGGATCATATAGTGCGGAAGGTTTAAAATCTGTAATTCAATTAATACCAACATGGTTAATTACAGGATTATCAGTAGCAGGTCAAATGTTACCAGCTGTAGGATTTGCTATGATACTTACAGTTATGTCTAAGGAAGAATTAATACCATTTGTAATATTAGGATATATAAGTATTGCATACTTAAAGTTGCCTGTAATAGGAGTTGCATTTATAGGAACGATGTTTGCTTTATTAGAATATTACAGAACTAAAAATAAGTCAGGAAACTATAGTGTAAATCATGAAGAGGAGGTTGAATTTGAAGATGGAATCTAAAAAAGTTTTAAAGAAAAGTGATTATGTAAAAACATCTTTAAGAGCATTCTTTTTACAAAATGGATTTAACTATGGAAATTATCAGGGACTAGGATATGCTAATATATTGTATCCTGCTCTTAAGAAAATATATAAAAATGATGAAGAGGGACTTAAGGACACATTAAAAGAAAATGTAGAATTCTTTAATTCAAATCCTCATTTTTTACCATTTATAACTAGTATGCATTTAGTTATGCTTGAATCAGATAGGCAAAATGATGAGATAAGATCAATAAAGATGGCTTTAATGGGACCTTTAGCGGGAATTGGAGATTCATTATCACAATTTTGTTTAGCACCTTTATTTTCTACAATAGCAGCATCATTAGCTCAGGAAGGATTAATGGCAGGACCAATATTATTTTTCTTAGCAATGAATGGAATATTATTAGCAATAAAATTAATAACAGGATTATGGGGATATAAATTAGGTACTAGTGTTATTGAAACATTAAGTGATAAAATGGGTCAAATATCTAAAATTGCAAGTATGATAGGTGTGACTGTAATATCTGGTTTAGCAGTATCATTTGTCAAGATATCAACCCCTATTAAATATGTAGGATTAATGCCAGATGGTGGAAAGAAAATAATAGAAATTCAAAATATGCTAGATAAGATAGCTCCTAAAATGTTACCGGCGTTATTTACTATATTTATTTTCTACTTAATAAAGAAACGTAAATGGACTACTTATAAAGTAGTAGGATTAACAATATTATTAGGTATTATATTTTCTGTATTAGGAATAGTAAAATAAAAATTAAGGGGATGAAGATATGAAGATTTTAATTGTAGGACATGGAGAATATGCAACAGGAATTAAGTCAACTATAAAGCTTTTAACGGGAGTAGATAAAAATATAGATGCATTAAATTTAAATGATGAATTAACTCATGAAAAGTATAAAAATATAGTTCATGAATATGTTAAAAACAATAATGAATTGGTAATCTTTGCGGATTTAACTGGGGGAGCACCATTCCAAATTGCATCACAAGAAGTGCTTTTAAATAGAACAAATAATAATCAATACGTTGTGGGTGGAGTGCCTGTTGGATGTATATTTGATACTGTAATGAATTCTATGGTTTTGAATACTGAAAAAGATATAAAATATATAATTAAGAATGCAATTAATGAAATAACTAATATGGTTTCAATAGTTTCAAATGAACAATTACAATAAAAACTTAAGTTGTATATTAACAAGATTAAAATTTTATAGATATGTATTGAGAAAAATAAAAATAGCCGTACTTCATACCTAACAGAATTACGGCTATTTAAATATATAGTTATTTATTCATTTTAGGGTAACAGCAACAACAACAAGAAGTTTGAAGCGGAATTTCAGGAAATATACAATTATTGGGAGGACAAGGAATTTCAGTACAAGTTGGATTAAAAACAGTTCCTCCTAGAGAAAAACATGCAGTAATAGCATCATATGAAGTTTTTCTGCAAATAATTTTAGTATTACCTAAACCAGTATAACAATATGCAGTTATTCTTATTTGGCGTGGGTTTGATCCATATATAATTTTAAAGGATTTTCCATAAGGAAGCTTTGGACTCTTATGAATATAAAATTGATAGCCAACATAAAATTCTATAGTAAAAAAGGCAACATATGCTCCTGCATTAGTCATAGTTATAAAGTTAGAGGGAGCATTTGTATATTTATTAATAAATTGATTTTCGCATATAAACATATATAATCACCTAAATAAAATAGTCAAGATTACTTTTGTTAGTTTATTATATTTTAGTAATAAGTATATAGTTACTAATAAGTATATTTTTATATATAAACTATAATATTTATATATGTAATAGATATAATGAAGGAAGTTGGAATTTAAGCCATATTTCTTTAAAAAAGAAATATGGCTTAAAACATATAAAGTACTAAAATTTATAGATATTAAAGAAAGCAACAATAGCAACAACTACAACTAGTTTGAGGTGAAATTTCAGGGGGGATAGAATTATCAACAGGACATTGTGCTTCACTAAAAGTTGGATTAAATATTGTTCCACCTAAAGAAAAGCATCTATTAAAAGGCATATATGAAGATATTTTTGAAATTAGTTTAGTATCTCCTATAGCGTTATAACAATATGAAGAAAGTTTTAAATTGCGTGCAGTAGATGGATATAAAAGTTTAAAAAATTTCCCATATGAAATATTTGGACTACGATTCTCATGAATTTTGAGTTCAAATTCAAAACTTAAGGTGAAAAAAGCAACATATCCTCCATTATTAATAATTGTTACGAATCCAGCAGGTGCATTTAAGGATTGAAGATTATATCTTATAATAAGATCTTTATCATTTGTAATCATATATAATCACCTAACCAAAGTAGTCAAGATTAATCTTGCTAATTCATTATATTTTATCCATAAACATATAGTTACTTATTTTTACATGTTTATCGTAAAAACTATAAGTTTCACAAGATTCAGAAAATATTTAACGTTATACTGATTTATATACATATAATATAGTAAGATGTATTTTTTATTATATTTTAAAATTAAAATAATACTTCAGAATTAATATTGTAATTTAGTATGTTGATGTAAAATTAATTTATATGTTGGTGATGTTATGAAAAATAGGTGTAATAATAGGGATGAATGCTGTAATAACTGCTTTATAAATAATAAGATTGCTTATATTTGCGAAAATGAATGTGATTATTTTTTTGCTAAAGCTAATGTGGTAGGAGTAGCACTTGGATATAAGCTATCTAAAGGTTTTTATAGTTGTCAAAAATGTATTACAGTGTTTGTATCAAAAAAAATACAAGAACATGAATTAAATGTTAGTGATATAATACCTAAAGTATATTCTGGAATTGCAACAGATGTAGTAGAAAGCGGAAGAATTACTATTCAGAGTTTTGATAAAAAAATTCGTCCTGCAATTGGTGGATATAGTATTGGTCCAGAAACTTCTAGAATTACAGGTTCATTAGGATGTTTAGTAAGTGATGAACATCACTTATATATGTTAGGTAATAATCATATTCTTGCAAATGAAAATAAAGTTCCACTAAATAGTAAAATATTACAACCGGGTGTAGCAGATGGTGGTACAAAAGCAGATGAGGTTGGTATTCTTTCAAAATATATTCCTATAGACTTTAGAAAAGATGCATCAAATTATGTAGATTGTGCTATTGCTAAAGTTTTAGACAAGTCAAAGGTGTCATCTAATATTGCTATTATGGGTATCCCTAAAGGTGTAACTGATCCCCGAGTAGGTGAATTAGTTATGAAAGTAGGCAGAACTACAGAATTAACTGGAGGAGTAATAATCAATATAAATGCATCTATTAAATTAAATTATCATTCAGGAGAAATAATGCTTAAAAATCAAATAATTACAACCAATATGTCTGAAATAGGGGATTCGGGAAGCTTACTTGTTACTCCTGAAAATTATGCGGTAGGACTTGTTGTAGGAAGTGGAAATAGTATTTCTATTCATAATTCTATAGTGCCTGTTTTGGAAAGATTAGGAGTAAGGATTGTTACTAAAGAAATTAATAATGTATAGAAATTAACAAAACTTATATATATTTTATATTTTTTATTTAGAAAGAATTTTTCAATCATGACAATAGATGTTTATCTGTTGTTATGATTGAAAAATAAAATCCTAAAGTTTATAGATAAAAAACATATAGTATTATCTTATGAAAGTAAAAATGATGAATGAGGTTAGAGTTTAAAATGCATTTTTAAGTAAAGGTTTGTTATTTTTTTGACTTTTAGCTACTTACTTTTACATAAAATAATTTATGATAATATATTTTTAAATTTAGATATGCAAAAAAAGCTACTATTTATCATGGTTTGTTGAAATTTGAACGAAAATGAATCAAGTTGAATATATAAAGTAGAGTTGAATTAGATTCTCCAATAACAGTCAATACGATTTCATTTAAATTTCATTCAATTTGTATTAAAATTATATTCAGAAGCACAATCATAAGGTTTACGATTAAATTGTGCGAATTTAGCAACAAATCTAGTTTGTTAAATCACAAACACAATTAATCTAGATTTGAAGACTGTGCCTATATTAATAAAACTTATAAATAATCGTTTTTAAATTATATTCAAAATTTGCGCAGATTTTCAAATTAAATTTAGAGACTGTAAGAAATATTAAACTGTATTTAACTATGGTTATAGGACTGTAGTTATAGGGGGGAAGAGCATGAAAAAAGTTAAAGTACTTACAGCAGATGAAGCTGTTAAGATAGTTAATGATGGTGATACGCTAACTACAAGTGGATTTGTTAGTAGTAGTTGTCCAGAAGCACTTAATAAAGCTATGGAAAAGAGATTTTTAGAAACTGGTTCTCCTAAGAATATAACTCTTATGTATGCTTCATCTCAAGGTAACAGAGATGGTAGTGGTGCTGATCACTATGCTCACAAAGGGTTAGTTAAAAGAATAATAGCAGGTCACTTAAATACTGCTCCAAAGATGGGTCAAATGTGTATCGATAATGAAATTGAAGGATACAATTTACCACAGGGAGTTTTACTAAACTTATTTAGAGATATTGCTGGTCATAGACCTGGTACAATTACTCACGTTGGATTAGATACTTTTGTAGATCCAAGAAATGGTGGCGGTAAAGTTAACGATATCACAAAAGAAGATTTAGTAGAAGTAATAAAAATAAACAATGAAGAAAAGCTTTTTTATAAAGCATTTCCTATAAATGTAGCATTCATTAGAGGTACTTATGCAGATGAGTATGGTAACATAACATTTGAAAAAGAAATAACTCCTCTTGAAGGTACATCTACAGCACAAGCTGTTAAAAACAGTGGTGGTAAAGTTGTTGTCCAAGTTGAAAAAGTTGTTAAAGGTGGTACTTTAGATCCTAGACTTGTAAAAATACCTGGAATCTATGTTGATGCTGTTGTAGTAGCTGAGCCACAAGATCATGAACAAAGTTTTGGACAAGAATATGAACCAGGAGTATCTGGTGAACTAAGAGTACCTATTGATAATATGAAACCTATCCCACTAAGTGCTAAAAAAATTATTGGTAGAAGAGCTGCTATGGAACTTGAAGAAGATACAGTTGTAAACCTAGGTATAGGAGCACCTGAATATGTTGCTCAAGTTGCTAATGAAGAAGGAATTGGAGATTACATGACATTAACAGTTGAGTCAGGTCCAATCGGTGGAATTCCTCAAGGAGGAACAAGATTTGGATCAAGCATGAATCCAGATTGTCTAATTGATCAACCTTACCAATTTGATTTCTATGATGGTGGCGGTCTTGACTTAGCATTCTTAGGACTTGCTCAATGTGATGAAAGTGGTAATATAAATGTTAGTAAATTTGGTCCTAGAATAGCAGGATGTGGTGGATTTATAAACATTACACAAAATTCTAAAAAAGTATTCTTCTGTGGAACATTTACTGCAGGTGGACTAAAAACAAAAGTTGAAGATGGAAAACTAGTAATACTTCAAGAAGGAAAAAGCAAAAAATTCCTTAAGAATGTAGAACAAGTTACATTTAGTGGAAGATATGCAAATAGAACTGGACAAACTGTTAGATATATAACAGAAAGAGCCGTATTTGAATTAAAAGAAGATGGAGTACATTTAATAGAAATTGCCCCAGGAATTGATCTTCAAACTCAAGTTCTTGATTTAATGGATTTCGTTCCTAAGATGGACGATGTTAAAATTATGGATACAAGAATTTTTAGAGATGAAAAAATGAATTTAAAAGATCAAAAATAGTTTAATAATTTAAAAATAAATTTAGATATAATATATAATAATATAATAATATAAAATTTTACATTTTTAGGAGGAAATAAATTATGAAACCTATGAGATTACACCACGTTGGAATTATACTTCCTACATTAGAAGCTGCACACAGATTCCTTGAAAAATTTGGATTAGAAGTAGATTACCAAGGATTTGTTGAAGCATACCATGCTGATTTAATATTCACAAAATACAATGAAAACGAAAGTCCATTAGAATTAATCATTCCTAAAGAAGGAGTTCTTACTGAATTCAATGATGGAAAAGGTGGAATTGCTCACATCGCTTTCGAAGTTGAAGATGTTGAAGCTGTTCGTAAAGAATATGAAAGCAAAGGTATGAAAATGCTTGAAGGAAAAGCTGTACCAGGAACAAGCGACATCATAGTTAATTTCTTAAGACCTAAATATGGTGAAGGAATACTTGTTGAATTCGTAGAAACTGTTGCACCAATACAAAGATAATTAAAAAAAAAGTTTTTGCTAATAATAGATAATATGTTATATTAATTTAAAGTACTTGCTAATCATAAATATTCATTGGCAATAATACTTAAGAAAAAAATCATTTGCAAAAGGAGATTAAGCTATGTTTACAATGGGAATAGATATTGGTTCCGCATCTTCTAAGGTTGTAATCCTTGAAAACGGAAGTGATATTGTTGCTGCAGAAGTCATTCAGATTGGAACTGGTTCAACTGGACCTAAACGTGCACTAGAACAAGCACTTTCAAAATCAGGCCTTAAAATGGAAGATATGGATAAAATTGTTGCTACAGGTTACGGAAGATTTGCTGTAGAAGAAGCAGACAAACAAATCAGTGAAATAAGCTGTCATGCTAAAGGAATATTCTTTTTAGTACCTACAGCAAGAACAATCATCGATATTGGTGGTCAAGATGCTAAAGCAATCAAACTTGATAGCAAGGGTGGGGTTAAACAGTTCTTTATGAATGATAAATGTGCCGCTGGAACAGGCCGTTTCCTTGATGTAATGTCACGAGTACTTGAAGTTAATTTAGGTGAAATGGAAGAATATGATAGCCGCGCAACAGAAATTGCAACTGTAAGTAGTACTTGTACAGTTTTTGCAGAATCTGAAGTAATATCTCAACTTTCAAAAGGAGTTGAAAAAGAAAACATTATAGCTGGTGTTCATCAATCAGTTGCAAGTAAGGCATGTGGCCTTGCTTACAGATGTGGTCTTGAAGAAGATATTGTAATGTGTGGCGGAGTTGCTCAAAACAAAGGTGTTGTAAGAGCAATAGAAAGAGAACTTAAGAAACCAGTAATAGTAGCGCCAACTCCACAAGTTACAGGTGCAATTGGTGCAGCATTATTTGCTTATGAAGAAGCAATAAAAGCTAATAAATAAAAGAAAGAGGGATAAAATATGACTGATATACAAAATATGAGTGCTAAAGAATTATTAGGGTACTATCAGCAAAAACTAGATGAAGAAGCAAGACAAGCAAAAAAAGAAGGAAAACTTGTTTGCTGGTCAGCATCTGTTGCTCCACCAGAATTCTGTGTAGCTATGGATATAGCTATGGTTTACCCAGAAACACACGCAGCAGGAATCGGTGCTAGAAAAGGTTCATTAGATATGTTAGAAGTTGCAGATAGAAAAGGATATTCATCAGATATCTGTTCTTATGCAAGAGTTAACCTTGGATATATGGAACTTTTAAAACAAAAAGCTTTAACAGGAAAAACTCCAGAAGTATTAGCTAATTCACCAGCAGTTGATATACCACTACCAGACCTTATAATTACATGTAACAATATTTGTAACACACTATTAAAGTGGTATGAAAACTTAGCAGCGGAATTAAATATTCCATGTATTGTAATTGACGTTCCATTTAACCACACAATGCCAATTCCACAATACGCAAAAGATTATATAGCAGAACAATTTAAAGATGCTATAGCTACATTAGAAAAAGTATGCGGAAGAAAATTCGATTACGATAAATTCTTAGAAGTACAAAAACAAACTCAACGTTCAGTTGCTCAATGGAATAGACTTGCAGCTTTATCATCACACAAGCCATCTCCATTAAACTGTTTCGATCTTTTCAACTTCATGGCTCTTATTGTTTGTGCTAGAAGTAGAGATTATGCTGAAATCACATTCAAGAAATTTGCTGATGAACTTGAAGAGAACTTAAAGAACGGAATCTATGCTTTCAAAGGTGCTGAAAAGAAACGTATAACTTGGGAAGGTATAGCAGTATGGCCATATCTTGGACATACATTTAAGTCTTTAAAATCACTTGGAACAATAATGACAGGTTCTGCATATCCAGGTCTTTGGAACCTTACTTATACACCAGGAGATATGAGCTCAATGGCTGAAGCATATACTAGAATTTATATCAATACTTGCTTAGATAATAAGGTTAAAGTTCTTAGTGATATAATTGAAGCTGGAAAATGTGATGGTGTTGCTTATCACTTAAACAGAAGCTGTAAGCTTATGAGTTTCTTAAATGTAGAAACAGCTGAAAAATTACAAGAACAAAACGGATTACCATATGTAAGCTTCGATGGAGACCAAACTGATCCACGTAACTTCGCACCTGCTCAGTTTGATACTCGTGTACAAGCTTTAGCAGAAATGATGGAACAAAGTGAGGAGGGAAAATAATGAGCAGAGTTGAAACTATTATAAATGAATTATCAGCAATTGCAAGCAATCCAAAAAAAGCTATGGAAGATTTCAAAAAAGAAACTGGTAAAGGTGCAGTAGGTGTTATGCCTGTATATGCTCCAGAAGAGTTAATACATGCTGCAGGATTTTTACCAGTAGGAATTTGGGGAGGACAAAAGAGCATTTCTAAAGCTCGTACTTACTTACCTCCATTTGCATGTTCAATTATGCAATCAGTAATGGAAATGCAACTTGAAGGTGTATATGATGATTTAGCAGCAGTGCTTTTCTCAGTTCCATGTGACACATTAAAATGTCTTAGCCAAAAATGGAAGGGAACATCACCTGTAATTGTATTTACACATCCTCAAAACAGAAAATTAGAAGCAGCTAACAAATTCTTAGTAGAAGAATTCAAATTAGTTCGTGAAAAATTAGAAAAAATACTTAATGTTAAAATTACAGATGAAGCTATAAATAACAGTATTGAAGTATATAATGAAAATCGTAGAGTTATGCGTGAATTCTCAGACCTTGCAGCTGAATATCCAAATGTTATAGATGCTGTAAAACGTCATGCTGTTATAAAAGCAAGATTCTTCATGGAAAAATCTAAACATACTGCAATGGTTAAAGAATTAATCAAAGAAGTTAAAGCTCAACCTGCTGAAGAATTTAAAGGTAAGAGAGTTATCTTAACTGGTATAATGGCTGAACCAAACGAAGTATTAGATATCTTTAATGAAAATGGATTCGCTGTTGTTGCAGATGATTTAGCACAAGAATCAAGACAATTTAGAATTGACGTTCCAGAAGGAACAGATCCATTATATAGACTTGCTAAATGGTGGCAAGAATTTGACGGATGTGCTCTTGCAACTGATCCTAAAAAACCAAGAGGCCAAATGCTTATGGACATGGTTAAAAAATACAATGCAGATGCAGTTGTTGTATGTATGATGAAATTCTGTGATCCAGAAGAATTTGATTATCCAATATATTATGCTCAATTCGAAGAAGCTGGAATAAAGAGCTTATACATTGAAATAGATCAAGAGTCTACTTCTTTTGAACAAATCAAAACAAGAGTACAAAGTTTCGGAGAAATGTTATAATCTTCAAACTTTAAATTATACATTATTATTCATATTAAAAAAGTAAAAATCCTATCAAAGCTTATAGCTTTGAAGGATTTTTATTTTTTTATTTAAATATATAGAAATATACGATAAACTTAAGTAATAAATAAAAATATAAATTAACACTATAAAATTTTTACAAACTTCTCTTACCGAAGATTGAATTAATAAAATATAATTGTTATAATGTAAGGAAAGTTGTTATATTATAAAAAGCATTAAATAAATGTCTAATCTATAAATGATCAGATTTAAATTCATGAATTATAAATAAGAAAATCTAAAAATTTCCTAAGATAGTTGGTTGTTATATAACAGATGATATATTATTGGTGAATTTTATTAAAATTTTATGCGGAAAAATAATAGATATTATATATATTTAAGATAATGATTATATAAATATACTAAAATTATGTTACAAATTTCAAACTTAATTTAATAAATATGAGATTAATTTTACATATTGCAACCTATAATTGAATTTATTTGTAAAGTAAAAGTGTTTTCCGCCCAAAATTTGGAGGTGTTTTATGAAAACAACAAAAAATTATGGTTATACATTAAAAAAATTATTAAGTTTTACAGACACTAAATTTATGGTCTTATCTAAAGCTGTTGGATATGATATATCTTATATAAGTAAGTGGTGCAACAATATTAAAATACCAACTTTAAAAAATATTAATAGCATCAATGAAAAAGCATCTATAATTTTTGCAGGTGAAATAATGAAACAAGATAAAGTTAAAGATTTTTATAAGATTTTTGAAATTCAAGAACCTGTAAATTTAAATGATTTAATAATAAGTGATATATTACAAGAAGAAATATATGATTTATTAGATAGTGCATATAGAAAATCAGAAGATGATTTATGTGATAAAACAGAGAAGAAACAAGAAGAAAGTCAAATTATTGTTGGTAAAAATCAAGTTACTAATTTTATTAAAGAGTTAATTTGTAGTACTATTGAAAATTCTACATCAGATATAGAGTTATTATCTACAATGGATATCTGTAAATCAACTTCTAAAATTAATCTTGATATAATGGAAGAATTTAAATTTGATGGTATAAGAGTTAATGCTAAAATAGGATTTAATATGGATGAATTCGAAAAAGATCCCAATTTTTATTTATGGAGAATTTATGTTATTTTAAATAAAAGATGGAATGTAGAATTTGATTTTTTTGATAATAAAAATATGGATAAGTTAAATATAATTGCTATTAGGGATAAGTTTGTTATTACATGCTCAATGGATTCTGATGGATTGATAGAAGTAGCAACTGTTATAACAGATAAAGAAATGGTAAATTCAATCTATGATAAAACTATATCTAAATTTAGAATGGGAGATATTTTAATTAGATCTGCAGAAACCTCTGGAATGGAGCTAGGAGGTTATAGAACCGATTTTTATTCTAATAATGAATTTCAATTTCTTTCTACTAATGGATTTGAGTTTTTGTTACCTTCTGATGTAATTTCTGATATTATTGATACAGCTTATGATCAAGGATTTGGTGATGATACCTCATTTTTAATTAAAAAATTACAAATTACATGGGAAGAAAGATTTGAAAAAAGTAAAATTAATTTTATTATATTAAAATCTACACTTATGAAGTATATTGAAGATGGGGAAATATTTTATACATACATTAGATATAAATTATCTACTCAACAAAGAAAAGAACATGCGCGTAGCATAGTAGAGTCTATGAAAAAAAATAATAATATTAAGATTGTTGTTTTAGATGATGAACGTTTTAATTATAACTTGAATTTTTTCAAAATTTCTGCTTATGTAAATAGTAAAAAGGTATTTTTTAAGAAAAATTTAAAATGTACTCCAGGTTGTACACCTTTGTTTTATACAATAGCAAATGAAAAACTTGTTAAATATATTAATCAATATTTTTCATATATAAAGAATAAAGAATTCTGTGTAGAATATAATGCTGAAGATGTAGAAGAGTTTTTAGATAAGTACGGAACTATGTTTTTTAGAATGATAGAAGCAAAAAATTGTAGTAAAAAATCTGATTTAGATTAAAATGTAATAAATTAATAAAGTTAAGATATATTGAAATTTAGAAGTGTAATTATATAAAAAATGTTTTTGTAAATTAATGGTATAATCTAAAAATAATATCATTTAGTTTATACCATCAATAAAGTAATACAAAGTTATATTTTATTTATAAGTTATGGTTCTAATACGAAAGCTTTTGCAAAATAACGACTTCCATAGTCAAATGGATTGGGTTCAAATTTACCTTGTGCGAAATTAGCAACATAACTTTTATTTTTATCATTAAGGGAATTAATTTTAGTTTTTAAAGGTTGAGCTGCTTCTATCTTATATTGTTCTATAAATTGATAAGTAGATATTCTTTGAGTTTTTGGTTGAGGTTTAAATTCAACGGTATCAGTAGTTGATATTTGTTGAGATATAGATACACCAACACTAAATGAGGTTGATAATTGTGTAGAAAGTTCAGTAGAGATTTTACCTATACCTTCTAAACCAAATTCTACTCCAACTTTTGCACCTACTGATAATCCCATAGTAAAACCTTGACTTTGGGTAATACCACTAGTGATTGATATAGATTTAGAAGCACCTGAACCAGGATCGATATTGCTAAATTCTGTAAGTAGATTCCAGTAACTTGTATCATTTACTTTACTATCTTTACATGAAGGATCATTTTTATCTAATAATAAGGTGAATAAAAGTTGACCTTTTTTAAATGGACCATCCCATACAATAGTATCCTGGAATGAATTATTTGTATCAAGGTATCCAATACGTCCAGGTACTGTAGGTAAAGTGAATTTTTCATTACCATCTCGTGTAGCATAGAAGAATATAGGAATATACTGAATTAAATTTCCATTTGCTCCACCCACAGTTAATTTCCCAGGAAATCCTGTATAAAACCAGTTAGAATCTACTTTTGGAAAAACTGGAGATATAACTGTACCATAGGATGGTTTTGTACCTGTTGACATAACAGGCATTGTTTTTATACCAGATTGAGTATTTGTTAAAAGTTCACTTCCACCAGATTTGGCTTGACTATAAGTATTAGGAATAGTCGAAAGACCTTCTCTTAATTTAGCATTAAACATTTCTTCCACAGAATCATTGTAAACAGACATTGTAGGCTCATGAAGTTTTACATAGCGCATATCTGCAATTGTATTAATATCTAATTTTATAGGAACCCATGAATTGTTAAACCAATGATAACAGTAGAGTGATTTACCCAATTTATGAGATGGTTTAATAAGGAGTGTTAATCCGTTAAATAAAGTTATATAATTAGCATTCATATAAATCCTCCCTAAAATTCATTTTGTTTATACTTTGCTATAGGTTTGAAAATTAATAACTATAGCAAATAGGTTTAGCATAATTAAAAAATATAATATACTTATTTAAACTTTTAGTTTTATTAATATTTGTTATCTAGGGTTTAATACAAAAACTTTAGCAAAATAATGTGTATTATAGTCAAATACTTTTTCTTGAAATTTTGATTCAGTGAAATTAGAAACAAAATTTATATCACTATTATTAAAAAATTTAATTTTTTCTTGTAATAAGTCATCTGTATCTATTTTAAAGCTTTCAACAAATTGATAAGTAGCTATTTTTTGAGACTTAGATTGAGGTTTAAATTCAATAGAACTAGTAGTTGTTGTTTCTTCTAAAATAGATACATTAGAATTAAATGCTTTAGATAATTCACAAGAAAGTTTACTATATATTTTAGAAGTATTATTTATGTTTGAATTTGTGGAAATATATGAACCAATAGATAATGCCATAGAATAGCATTCATTTTTTTTGATTCCACTAGTAAGTGTTAAGGATTTTTTAGCTTTAGATTTAGCACTAATATCATTACATTGTGTTATTAAATTCCAATAACTTGAGTTTTTAAGCTTACAACCTTGACAATAAGAGTCATTTTTACTTAATAAAACTGTAAATAATAAGCTTCCTTTTTTAAATGGACCTTTCCATACAAGGGTTTCTACAAAGTCATTATCTGAATTTAAATATCCTAAACGGTCAGGTAATTTAGGTAATGTAAATGTTTCATTGCCATTTCTAGTTGCGTAAAAATTTATAGGAATAAATTTAATTAAATCACTTTTTGTACCGCCAACTTTTAATTTTGATGGGAATCCTTCATAGAACCAATTAGGTTGTATTTCTGGGAAAACAGGAGATATAACGGTATCTGATCTACTTTTATCAGTGTATGTGTTAATACTTGTAAATATTTCTTTACCACCAGTAACATAAGACTCATTAGTATTAGGTAAGGATGTAAAATCATTGGTTATGTTATCATTAAAATAATCACTATAAGGATTTGTAGGTTCATCAAACTTTACATAACGCATATCTGAGATTGTATTCATATTTAGTTCTAGTGGAACCCATGAATTATTAAACCAATGATAACAGTAAAGAGATTGACCTATTCTATGAGTTGGTTTAATAAGAAGAGTTAATCCATTTAATAAGGTTACGTAATTACCATTCATATAATTCCTCCGAAAAATTTATCTCATTTATATTATGGATAAATATTTTGAATTGTGAATAATTTTTAATTTTTAAAAATATTGTAAAAGTTAAAATGTATCATAATATAAAAACAAGTCTAGTGGATTACACCAATAGACTTGTTTTTATATTTTTATTAAGTTCATATTTGTTAATTTTAGTATACTATTTACAACCAGAAGTATTGTTTCCAGGAGGAATTGGAGAGCCTCCTACCATATTAGAAGGACAAGGAATTTCAGAACATCCATAATAGAATAGTGTTCCCCATAAAGAAAAACATTTTGTACAAGGTGTTGCATATTCTTTACGACAAATAATATCAAATTCTGAAAAATCAATAGAAACAAGGGCAAGTAGATTAATACCAGTAGCTTCAGATGGTATATCTATTTTAAAAGATTGAAGAACTGGTATATAAGGACTTTCAAAACTGTAATATTTATTATTAAGATAATAACCCCAAGATAAGAATGCAACATATGCTCCTTTATTATAGAAAGTAATGGATTCAGAATTACTGTTATTATCAGCATATAAGTCTTCAGAGGAAGAATTACAATTATTTAATGATGAAGTTAATATATTTGAACATGGAATATTTTCATAATTGTTTGAAAAGTTATTAATAGATTTATTTTCAAGCTGTAATATTTTAGTTTCTTGGGTTTTATTAATATTTGAAATCATATACATCACCTAGAGAGAATAGTCAAGAAAATTCTTGCTAATTTAATATATTCAAATAATATGTATATAGTTACAAAAAAACAAATAAGTCTACAAGAGTTTTATATAATATATAAAAATAAGTTTTACAAAAGTCCATATATAAATTTATTTAGAGACTTTTGTAAAACTTATTTATTTTTGAATAAACATATTTAATTTATCATTATTAAAAGTACAGATTATACAATGTTGAGAATTACAGAAACTATATACTTTTATATTTTTACTTTCAGATAAAAGCAATCCTTTACCTAATATAGATACAACATCACTATAAGTCATACCAGACTTTAGTTTCCTTATATTTTCATTAGAAAAATTGTTAGTATTTTCGTTTAATTTATATTGTTCTTTTGTGATAACGATTCCATTCCTAAACGTAATAAAGATACTTTTTTCTGTACCATTAACTTTCCAAAGATAAATATCATTTTTTAATCCGTTTATTACTTTGGTGCTTTTACAACTTTCCGAACCTAAAATATTAACAATATCAGTATAATTTGACCCAATCTTAATTTTTAAAAAGTTATCGTAAGTTATTTGTTTAGGAGAGCAGGCGTTAAATGTATAGCAACTAGTACTTGCATCACTAGTGAGTGTACTACAAGTATAAAATACTATGAATAGAGTTGAAAATATTCCGAAAATTTTTAACAAAATAGACTTTTTCATAGTTAAACCACTCCCGTATAAATATTTTAGCATATTATAAATGCAGGTTAATTAAAAATTTAACAATCTATTACAAAAAATATTCTTAATAATTATACATATATTATAACACAAAATTCTATAATTGTATCAAAAAAAACAATTATATTTTAAATAAATTATAGATGTATATTAATACAATGGAATTTTAAAATATATTTAATTAAATTTAATAAATAATAAGAAGTTATATATTTAAGCAAACTATAAGAGAAAATAATTTATAAGTATTTTATATATAAATATTAAATATAAAGGGGACATAAAATTATGATAGATTTAGTTTTTATAGGAACAGGTGGAGGAATGCCAACACCTGAAAGAAATTTGTCATCACTTCTTTTAAATTATAAAGGTCATAAAATTCTTGTTGATTGTGGAGAAGGTACTCAGGTTTCTATGAAAATTGCCAGAACTGGCTTTAAAAATATAGATATTATATGTATAACACATGGGCATGGAGATCATGTACTTGGGCTTCCTGGTATTTTAGCCACTATGGGGAATAGTGGAAGAATAGAACCAGTAACTATAATAGGACCAGTTGGGATAAACAAGATAGTAAAGGGGCTTACAGTAATTACTCCTTATCTTCCATATAAGCTAAAAATAATTGAAAGTCCTAATGAAAAAATGTTTTTTTCCATAGAGAATAATAATCTTGTATTACATAATAAAGGAGAAATATGTATAAATACTCTTGAGGTTAATCATTCAAGTCCATGTATAGCTTATAATTTTAATATAAAACGAAGACCGAGATTTGATAGAGATAAGGCTATAAGTCAAAATATACCTAAGAACTTGTGGAATGTTCTTCAAAAAGGCAATGATATAGTTTATAAAGACATACTTTATAACTCTGAAATGGTGTTGGGAGAAGAAAGAGAGGGAATAAAAATTTCATTTGTAACAGACACAACACCTATTAATGAACTAGTTTCTTTTATAAAAAATAGTGATTTGCTAGTATGTGAAGGAACTTATGGTAATGATAAAGATATTGATAAAGCTGTTAAGAATAAGCATATGACTTTTTCACAAGCAGCTATGCTAGCAAAAGATGGAAAGGTAAAAGAACTTATATTAACTCATTTTAGTACAGCTATGGATAATCCAAAAGAATTTATTCACTTTGCTAAAGATATTTTTAAGGATACTTATATTGCAGAAGATAGAATGTTAAAAAGTTTAAAGTTTAATTAATAATTTAATAAATATATTAGCCTTGTAAGTAGGGTATAAATATGATAGAATATTACTGGAAAATTTCAAAATAATAACAATTATGGTATATTACAAAATATGGTTTTATATTATTAAATTTTAGTAAAACAGCTATTTCCATTAGATAGAAAATAGTTGTTTTTTTGATAAACTAATAATGCAATTAATCTTTAATATAATTAATAATGAATGTAAGTTTTGAATTTAGTGTAAGGGAGGAAGTATTTTGAATAATGTTAAAGAATGTTTTAGTTTGGAAAGGGAAACGATTACACCTCTTATGGCAATTGAAGAAGCGGCAAGATGTTTATTGTGTTATGACGCACCATGCTCTAAAGCATGTCCAGCAGATACTAATCCAGCAAAATTTATTCGCTCTTTACGTTTTAGAAATCTAAAAGGTGCAGTTGAAACTATAAGAGAAAATAATGTGCTTGGAGGAATATGTTCTAGAGTATGTCCTACTAGTAAATATTGCGAGGGGGCTTGCAGTAGATGTGGAATTGATAAACCAATACAAATAGGTAAACTTCAAACATACTTAACTGATTATGAATTCAACATAAAAATGAAAGTGCTAGAACCAATTAAATGTGATAAAGAAAAAATAGCAGTTATAGGATCTGGACCTAGTGGTCTTGCAGCAGGAGCTGAACTAGCGAAGAAAGGATATAAGGTTACCATATTTGAAGCAAAAGATAAATTTGGAGGATGGCTTACTTATGGAATACCTTCAAATAGATTACCTGAAATTGTTGTAAATAATGAAATAGAATATATAAAGAATTTAGGGGTAGAATTTAAAAATAATTGTAAAATAGGAAAAGATATTACTTTAGATGAACTTAAAAGACAAGGTTTTAAAGCATTTTTATTAGCTATTGGAATGCAAAATGCCAAAATACCTAATATAAAAGGAATTAATCTTAAAGGAGTTCTTAAAGGAACTGAATTTTTATCACAAGTAAAAATTAATAAAGATGAAGTTAAACTAGGAAAGAAAGTAATAGTTATTGGTGGTGGAGATGTTGCTATAGATTGTGCTATAACTGCAAAATTATTAGGTTCTGAAGATGTAAAAATAGTTTATAGAAGAACTCTAGAAAAAATGCCTGCAGATAAGGAAGAATTAACATATACTCAAAAGTATAATATACCTGTATTTACGGGATTTAAACCATATGAAATAATAGGACAAGATGGAAAGGTTACAAGATTTAAGGCTGAAGGAATGTTTGATGATTCACAGTTAGAACTCCCAGCAGATACAATTATATTTGCTATTGGACAAGAAGTAAATGATATAAAAACTATAGTAAATATAGATATTAGTGAAAATGGAGATATAAAAAATTTAAACTATAAAACTAGTATAGAAGGAATATTTGCATCTGGAGATATGATAAATGGAGATAAAACAGTAGTTTATGCTGTTAAGCAAGGAACAGAGGCTGCAAAGGCCATAGAAAATTATTTAGAGAAAGAAGGTGCTAGATAATGAAAGCTATGGATCTTTCAATAGAGTTCTGTGGAGTAAAATGCGAAAATCCATTTTTCTTATCATCATCACCAGTTGGAAACTGTTATGAAATGTGTGCTAAAGCATTAGAAACTGGATGGGGGGGAATTGTATTTAAAACGATAGGTTTCTTTTCTCCAAAAGAGGTATCACCTCGTTTTGATAATTTAAAAAAGGAATGTACTCCATTTTTAGGTTTCAAGAATATGGAGCAAATTGCTGAACATTCATTAGAAGAAAATTTAGAGTCTATGAGAAGATTAAAAGAAAATTATCCTAGCAAAGTATTGGTAGCTTCTATAATGGGACAAAATGAATCAGAATGGACAAAACTTGCTAAGTTAGTTACTGAAATTGGAGCAGATATTATAGAATGTAATTTTTCATGTCCTCAAATGACAAGCCATGATATGGGTTCAGATGTTGGACAAAATCCTGAACTTGTAAAAAAATATTGTCAAGCAGTAAGAAAAGGAACGAATCTACCTATATTGGCTAAAATGACTCCTAATATAGGTAATATGACAATACCAGCTATTGCATCTATAGAAGGAGGAGCAACTGGAATTGCCACAATAAATACAATAAAATGTATATCTGGAATAGATCTTGATAATATGGTTGGATTGCCTGTAATAAATGGTAAATCATCAGTTTCAGGATATTCAGGAAAAGCTGTAAAACCAATAGCTTTAAGATTTATATATGAATTAAAAACAAATAAAAAGCTAAAAGAAATTCCTTTAAGTGGAATTGGAGGTATAGAAACTTGGGAAGATGCTGTAGAATTTATATTACTTGGATCAAGTAATTTACAAGTTACTACATCAGTAATGCAATATGGATATAGGATAGTAGAAGATATGATAAGCGGACTATCTTATTATATGAAAGAAAAAGGATTTGAAAAATTAGAAGATATGGTGGGATTAGCATTAAAAAATATAATACCAGCAGAAGAATTAGATAGAGATTACATTGTATATCCTGAGTTCAATATGGATAAATGTGTAGGATGCGGAAGATGTTATATATCATGTTATGATGGAGGACATCAAGCTATTGAATGGGATTTAGAAAATAGATTACCAGTACTTAATGAAGAAAAATGTGTGGGTTGTCATTTATGTTCTAATGTATGTCCAATACAATGTATAAATAAAGGTAAAATTAAATTTAAAGAAGGATCAAAAGAAAGAAAAATTTTACTTTAGAATAATATATATAAAAATACAGTGCTTTATGTACTGTATTTTTGTATATAGGATATATAATCTTTAAATACATATACAAGGTAACAATGTTATATTATAAAATAAAAAGTGACATATTATTTTATTATAAAAGGATAGGAGAGATATAAGATGCTTTCTATAAAAGAAGAGTTAAAATCATTTAAGCCAAAATCTATAAATACATATGAAATACCTATGAATGATTTAAATGATATATTAGATGGGATTCAAAAAAAAATAAACAATATTGATAAAGCAAGTAAAAAAAATTCTGTATCAATGGAAATGATAAATGAGGAAATTAGAGAAAAGAATAGTAAAATTTTAGAACTAAAAAATCAATTAAAGGATAAATTAACAGAAGAGGAGATGTTTACTGAGAAAATTTTAAATATATTAGATCATATAGATAATGTGTATATATTTGCTATTAAATCTAATAATAATGAGTTAGCTAATAATATTAATAGTGTTATAAAAATAATAAAAGATGATTTGTTACAAATTGAATTTGAGGAAATACCTACAATTGGAACAATATTCAATCCCAAATTGCATAAATGTGTAGGAACTATAACTGATTGTAAAAGGAAAAAATATGAAATTGTAGATGTTATAAAAAAAGGATATAAGTTTAAGCAAAAGATAATAAGAATAGCTCATGTAATAGCGATTAAATGATTATTAATAACTAAATTAAACTACTAACAATATATTTAAAACGCACTTTATAAAAGTGCGTTTTAAAATTTTATGTAATAAAAAGTAGTTAATAAAAATAATATAAAAATATGCCCCTAAAATAATTGGTTATTAATACAAAAATTGGTATAATAATATTAGAATATAGATATAAAACAAAGTAATAAATCTGTGTTTAGGGGGATGGAGGTTATGGATTATGTGGCTAAAACTATTAGTCAAGAGTTAGAATATTTACGTTTATCTACAACAGGAAATAAGAGTTTGGTTTATTTAGATTTAAGAGAAAAAATGTATAAAATATCATGTAGTTTAAACTATCATATAGCAACATTAATGGCTGTATCTAAAATGTTTGGATTTGAACAGTTACATTTAACTAGAGTTCAAAAAAATTATGTAAATATTCAAGGAGTTAAAACTAAATTAGTAGAATTTATTTTAGCACATATAAATGGGATATCTATACTATATTATGAACATCAATATGATTTATTTAAAGAATTTGAAATTTATAAAGATAAATGTGACAAAATATTTAGTAATGAAATAGAAGTTGACTTAACCAAAAATGAATTAGAAGAATTTATAGAAAGTGAATATAAGATTGTAAGAGAATTAGCTGAAGACACAATTGACTTTAATAATAAGTTGAAAATATTAATAAATAGTTTTGATAAATTATTAGAATTTTCTAGTAAGATATTTATAAAATCTAATCTATTTAACGCTATTAATATGATACAAACTTGTGCTATTCAGGATTTAGAACAAGTAAAAAAATATAATCATTAAAGTTAGATAAGAAATAGGTATCTATTTCTTATCTAACTGTTTCTTATTAATTTTTAATAAATAAATATTAAAAATTAAATTAATGCTGATTTTTTACAGGTTATTTATAAAGAGAGTAATCTATTATAGAAAATTGTGGTATAAAACGTAGAAAATAATTCAATAACATATAATTATTAGATAAAATTTTAATTAAATTAAAAATATTTTATGAAAAACATAAAAAAACGTTTGCAAAATTAAGGTTAGTTGGTATAATTATAATATGAACAAACTATTAACAAATTAAAACAAAATTAAATAAATACATAATTAAAAGGAGATGTTCTTATGAAAAAGAAATTAGCTTTACTAGTATTAACTGCATTATTATTAGGGCCTGTATCATCAGCTAAAGCTTATGATAGAGATATTACAATTCCAACACAAAGTATAGCTGTTGTTGATGGAAAGATAAAATCTCAAATAGATATTCAAAAAGAAACATCTACAGTAAATCCTTGGTTATATGTAGATATAAAATTAGACGCAACAAAATCTAAAATGGGAAAATATAATTATGGTGAATTAGCTTTAAAAAGAGCAATAGGATTTATGATAGAAAATAGCCTATCATTAAAAGAAGGAGATTTTTCTATTATATTAAATAATGGGTTTGTTATAAATAGAAATAACTTTAAAGATAGTAAAATAACAAACATAGTTAAAAAAGAAATACTAGATAAAGATTTTTACAGAGGAGATACATTATTTAAAGTTTCTTTCCTTTACCATGATAATTCAGTTCAAAGAACAACTTGTTGGAAACTTATAGATACTATAGATCTTCCAGCTGGATCTAGCCATACTTTAAATAAAAGCTATACTGTGGGTATAACAAAAAATGAGGAATTTGATATGGGACAAGCTTTAGGATTAAAACTTATAACTGAAGTTGGCGGAAGTGCTTCAGGGGATTTCAAATTTCTTTCAGCAAGTTTTTCAAGTAAATTAACTAATGATTTAAACTTTACTGTATCAAAGAATTTCAAAAATAGTAAAGAAATAAAATCATCTTTTGAAAGTACTACAAACATTGCATATACAGCTTGTGATAAGGATAAAGTGATTTTAAGATATCAATTAGTAGACAACTATAAAGTAGATCCTACTGAATTTAAAAAAGGTACTGAAAAATTAGAAAAATTAATGAACCAAGGTGGGGTTAATATAGTTAAAGTAGCACCAGCTGCGGGAGAAACAGGAATAGATGTTCCAATAGATAAGATCTTTGATGTAACTTTATATAAAGAATAGAATAATTATAAGACGCCTAACTCAGTAATGAGTTAGGTGCTTTTCATTTTTTGATAAAATGTGTTAGAATAAATTATTATGTATAGGGATAATGGAAGGAGCTGAATTTTAGTAAGATAATTTATGATATATCTTATTGAAGATAAATATGAAAAATAAAAATTATAAAAAAATATTGAAATATTCCTTAGTTATCATTTGGATGATAGTTATTTTTAATTTTTCTAAAGACCCTGCTGAAGTTTCAAATGGTAAAAGTGGATTAGTAATTAACTTTATTACGGTTTTAGGAATAGATGTAAATGGGATGTTTGGTAAAATGACAAATTTCATTATTAGAAAAATAGGACATTTTACAGAATATTTTGTGTTGTGTATGTTAATTGTTTTTTCTTTAAAAAATGAGGTTAAAAATAATAAAAAGTATATAATATCAATTATAACAACATTTTTATATGCTTGTAGCGATGAAATTCATCAGTTATTTGTTCCTGGTAGAAGTGGAAGAATCACTGATGTTCTGATAGATACTGTGGGGGGAATAATAGCTATACTTATATATAAAGGAATTGTTAAATTAAAAATAGTTTAATAGGAATTAAAACATAAATTGGTAGTAGTTTTACTGTAGAAAAATATGCTAAAATAATTTTTGTATAAAATTAATTGAAAATATAATGTAAGGAGATAACTTAATGTCGAATAATATAGAACTAATGAAAAAAATCATAGAGGAAAAAAAGAAAAAAAGTTCACAGCAAATGTCAAAAGGAAGACCGGCTAAGTGTATTGGTGGAAGTAGAAAGGGTATAAAAAGTTATAAGCAAGGTGGAGTATTTGATAAATAAGTATTAAGTTTTTATTGCATAACTAATAAAAACTATATATTATATTTTAATGAAAAAGCAGTTAATAAGTAAATATAATAAAATTATACCTATAGATTAGAAATATAAAAAAGAATTTTTAATCTATAGGTATTTTTGTTTATAATGATTTTTGAATATAAAGGTTATAAGATGCTACTTAATTCCCTTTAGTTTAAAATCATAGAATTATATATTATTAATATGTTAACAAATAATTACTATTACTAATCATCATACAAATCTTTATAAGTATTTTCTAAATCTAATATATATTTTTCTTCCATGTGTATTAAATTAGTTAAAATATCATATTCTAATTCAAACTTTTTTGGGAATCGTTCAATAAGTCTACCACGTATATCTATCAAAAGAGCTCTACCATCTTTATTGGTATTTATTATCCATTGAATAAATGTTTTTATATTACTATTCCAGTTAGAAGATAGGTTATTATTAAATTCATATATTAAAGAAGAAATTTTATCATATGTAGAAAAATCTATATCTCTTAGTTGATTACTTTTAAGTGTTTCCTTTAATGAATTGTAATATGTAATTTTTTTATATCTATATTTTACGAATATACTAACTAAAACACAAAAAGAATCAAATTGATTTTCATCTTTTATTGCATTTTCATATAATAATAATATTTTTTCTGATGTGTTAATTGATCTATCTATTAAATCTATAATATTATAGGCCATAAAATAACTCCTTAAATTTTAATAATTTCTATAACAAATTTATATTTTATACCAATCATATAAAAAACACAATGAATCAATTTCCTATATGTGATAATTATTCCAATAGACCATAAGGTATTTTAAATTATAGTACATTAAGATATTTGATAACTATTATATTTAAATAACTGCAATAAATACAAATAAAATTTAATAAATTACTAGTCTATGAAAAAAATATCAGAAAAATATAACAAAAAATATAAAATGTAGAAAAAAGTTGAATAAAAATATATAATATAAATAGAATAAATTTTTGGGGGATGTTGCAATGATTAAATTTACAAAAGGATTATTTTTCAAAATAACTAGTAATCTATTGTGTTTAGTAACTATTATATGTATATCAATGGTAGGCATATCATATTGTTTATCTTCAAAACAAATAGTTAATAATAAGGAAATAGAATTAAGTCAAGCTGCAAGACAAACATCAAATCTAGTAAGTGCTACTTTAGGTAAAGATATAAAGGCCATGGAAGCAATTGCAGAGCGTTATGATATAAAAGGTATGGATTATGTAAAAACATCAAAAATACTAAAAGAGGAGTCAAATAGATTAAAATATATAGACTTGGTTTTAGTTGATAAAGAAGGTGTAATTCATTTTCATGATGGTACAACTTATTCAATAGATTTAAAAAATAAAGATATAATTATAGATTATATAAGAAAAGCTTTTAAAGGAAAATCATCGGTATCAAATCCAATAACAAATAAACAAGGAAGAGTTATGTTTTCAATAGCTACACCTATATTTGATGACAGTCATAATGTACAAGGTCTATTACTAGCTAATTTAGATATAGCTCAAATAAATGAACTTATTCAACGTTGTAATATTTATGAAAATGGAAGTGTATTTGCTATAGATAAAGATGGTAATATAGTAGCTAATAAAAATCTTAATTATATATTAAACAAAGAAAATTTCATAAAAAAAGCTGAGAAAGATAATAAATATAAGGAAATAGCTAGTGTAGAAAAGAAAATGATTAAAGGAGAAATTGGAGTTGAAGAATTTAAGTTTAATAATAAGAAGAAGATAATAGCTTTTTCACCAGTAAATAATGTTGATTGGTACATAGGAATACAACAATCATTAGATGAAGTGTTATTGAGTTGTAGAACTCTTAGAAGAATACTTATAGTACTATCTATAATAGGAATATTAATAGGAATATTAGTATCTATTTTAATAGCAAAAAATATAACTAATGCTTTAAAACATATAACTAAATATACTAGTGAACTTGCCAACTACAATTTGTCATATAATATAGACATTAAAAGAAATGATGAAATCGGGCAAACTATAGAAAAACTTAATTTTGCAAAAAAATCTATTAAAAAAGTAATAGATAGTGTAAAAGACAAGTGTATTACAAATGTAGAAAACAATAATAAAGCTAGAAACTTAATAGAAAAGATAGTTATGCAAATAGATTCCATAGTATTAGCTTCAGAAAAGATTAATAGTGACATGGAAGAAAATCTAACCTTCGTAGAAGAGGTTACAACAAGTTCTGATGTTATAAAAGATGAGCTTGTAATTGTAAAAGAAAAAATGAATAATGGAATTAATATAATAAAGAATATAAATGAAAAAGCAGATATTGTTAGACAAGAAAGTATAGATGCTAAAAAAGATATAGTTGATTTATATAAAGGGATTAAATTAAAATTAGAAGATGCTTTAAATGAAGGCGAGTCTGTTAAAAAGATATCTGTTATGGCAGAAACTATCTTAAATATATCTAAAAATACAAATCTGTTAGCATTAAATGCTGCAATAGAAGCTTCAAGAGCAGGAGAGGCAGGAAAAGGTTTTGCTGTTGTTGCAGAAGAAATAAGAAAACTTGCAGAAAAATCATCTGAGTCTGTAGAGTTTATACAAGGAACAGTAAGTAAAGTTTTTAATAGTGTTCAATTACTGGGAAATGTTTCGAAAGATATAATTAATATTATGGAAAATAAAGTTGTGCGTGATTATGATAATTTAGTAGATATAAGTAATCAGTATAAAGAAGATGGAAAAAGTATAGAAAATATAATACTAGAAATAAATAACTTAAGTAATAATATTTCTGAAAGCATGTTAGAAATAATTAGTGCTATGAATTCAATTTCAAATTCTACAAATAATATAACTAATGAGACTAATAGGATAGTTAAAAGCATTGGAGATATGAATGAAAATATCTCTGAAGTTGAAGAAATGAGTAAGAATAATAGTAAAGAATTAATTTCTTTAAAAAATGATGCTTATAAATTTAAATAAATATAAAATAAAAAACCTGAAATTAATTTCAGGTTTTTAAATTCTAATAAAATAAATTATAGAATAGTGATGTTTTCAGCTTGAGGACCTTTAGCTCCTTCAACAACGTCAAAAGAAACGTTTTGACCTTCATCTAAAGTTTTGAATCCTTCTCTGTTGATTTGAGAGAAGTGAGCAAATACGTCATTTCCTTCTTCTGTAGTTATGAATCCAAATCCTTTTTCTGCATTAAACCATTTAACTGTACCTGTCATAGTTCGTACCTCCGAAATTTTTATTTCCTTTAATTCTTTGTAAAAATAAATATTTAATAAAAATTTCGAAATTTATATATAATTAAGATATTCTTAGTTTTATATAATCTCAAAAACATTAATAATAAATAATTTACTTCTGAATCAAGGTGACTTATCTATTTCATTATATACTATATTAGAAAAAATGCAAGTGTTTTTTTTATAGTATTAAAAAAATAATAAAATAGTTATACATATTATACATATATAATAGCAATTATATTAAAAATAAATTTAAGCATATCATATATATTATATTAGGTTTATGGTATTATTAATTGATTTATAGTAAATAAAAATATATTTTAAAAGTGAGAGGTAAATTTAAATTATGAATTTTAAAGAACTAGGAATTAGTGAAGATACAATAAAAGTTTTAAAATCCCAAGGAATAACAGTACCAACACCAATTCAAGAAAAAAGTATGGATTTAATTAAAAATGGAAATGATGTTATAGCAGAGGCACAAACAGGTACAGGAAAAACATTTGCATTTTTATTACCTATGTTTGAAAATATGTCACCTAATATAAATAAAATTCAAGGACTCATAGTGACTCCAACTAGAGAACTTGCAATACAAATAACAGAAGAAGCAAATAAGTTAAAAAAGGCTAAGGATTTAAATATATTGGCTGCATATGGGGGCAAAGATATATCTTCTCAATTAAAAAAGTTAAAAGGAAATATTCATTTAATTATTGCAACTCCTGGTAGACTTTTAGATCATATTAAAAGAAATACTATTAATATAGAAAAATTAAAAACTATAGTATTAGATGAAGCAGATCAAATGCTTTATATGGGATTCAAAAATGAAGTAGAAGAAATTATGAAACACATATCTAAGAAAACGCAAATACTTTGTTTTTCAGCTACTATGAATTCTCAAGTTAAGAAATTAGCTTATAGATATATGAAAGAACCTAATGTTGTATCTATACAAAATGAAGAAGTTACATTAAAAAATATTAAGCAAGCAGTGGTTGAAACCACAGATAGAAGAAAACAGGATGCATTGTGTAAAGTTTTAGATGAAGACAATGCATTTATGGCTATTATATTTTGTAGAACTAAAAGAAGGGTTGATAATCTTGAAGCTGCACTTCACCAAAGAGGTTATAATTGTAAAAAGATACATGGAGATTTAACGCAATCAAAACGTGAAAGAGTAATGAAAGAGTTTAAAAATATGGATATTCAGTATTTAATAGCTACAGATGTAGCGGCAAGAGGACTTGATATAAGTGGAGTTACACATGTATATAGTTATGATATTCCTGAAAATACTGAAAGCTATATTCATCGTATCGGAAGAACCGGAAGAGCTGGTGAAAAGGGAGAAACTTGTTTGTTTATAGATCCAAAAGATAAAAGAACATTAGATATTATAGAAAAAGAAATTAAAATTAAAATACCTAGAAGATATATAAATATAGACTAAGAAAAAAGTATTATTTTGTAATAAAAAACATTGACTTACACATAAGTTTTATTGCATAATATAATAGTATTAAAAAAGTAAATAACTAAGATAGAGGAGCGGAATTTAAGAGTAATATTATGGAGTTAAGTGCTATGAAGTAATAAGAAAGGAAATTTCGCCGAAGCTTATAGCTAACACTTTAATGCTATTTGCTGGGCTTGTATATAATATGTACAAGACTGTCACAAATAAAATTTGTGGAGAGCTATTATTTAAGGAATAAATTTTATTAATTTTGTTAATACTATTTGTGCCATGAGTATGTTCTCATGGCACTTTTGATTTTTTACGTGTAATTATCTTGGTTAGTTACTTATTGGATATAAAAACTGAAATTGTTAAAAGGATCTTAACAAAATTCCAATAAGGAGGAATTAAATTGAGTAACAATAAAGAATGTGGAGAATTACAGAGAGGGTTAAAATCTAGGCATTTAAATATGATTGCTATGGGTGGATCTATAGGCACAGGAATATTTTTAGCTATGGGAGATACTATACATCAAGCAGGTGCAGGCGGAGCACTAACTGCTTATGGATTAATTGGTATAATGGTATATTTCTTAATAACAAGTTTAGGAGAAATGGCAACTTACATGCCAATTTCAGGTTCTTTTAGTGCATATGCAAATAAGTTTATTGATCCAGCACTAGGATTTGCACTAGGATGGAACTATTGGTATAACTGGGCTATAACTATTGCAGCGGAAATGGTAGCTGGGGGGCTTGTTATGAGATACTGGTTTCCAAATGTAAAGCCATTAATTTGGAGTATACTATTTTTAGCTATAATAGTAGGACTTAATGTTTTATCATCAAAAGCATTTGGAGAATCTGAGTATTGGTTTGCAAGTATAAAGGTAGTAACAGTTATTATATTTTTATTAGTTGGACTTGCAACTATAGCAGGGGTAATTGGTGGAGATAAAATTGGATTTAAAAACTTTACATCAAATGGAGGTCCATTTGTAGGGGGATTAAAATCTATATTTATGATTTTTTTAATGGCTGGCTTCGCTTTTCAAGGTACAGAACTTGTAGGAGTTGCAGCAGCTGAAAGTGAAAATCCAGAAAAAAGTATTCCAAAAGCAATAAATACAATATTCTGGAGAATATTAATATTTTATTTAGGAACAATTGTAGTAATTGGTGCAGTAATTCCAGTGGCACAGCTTGGAGTAGATAAAAGTGCGTTTACAGTTGTATTTGAAAAAGCTGGTATAGTAGCTGCAGCTTCAGTAATGAATGCAGTAATACTTACATCTATATTATCAGCTGGAAATTCAGGAATGTATGCCTCAAGTAGAATGCTATATGCTATGGCCAGAGAAGGAATGGCACCTAGGATATTTGGAAAAACAAATTCTAAAGGAGTTCCAATAAATGCAGTTTTATTAACTACACTTATTGCATCTATTTGTTTTTTAACAGGAGTTTTTGCACAAAGTACTGTGTATGTTTGGTTAGTTGCAGCATCTGGTTTAGCAGGATTTATAGCTTGGATAGGAATTGCAATATGTCATTACAGATTTAGAAAAGCATATAATGCACAAGGACTTAATATGAATAAACTAAAGTATAAAGCTAAATTATATCCAATAGGACCTATAATAGCATTAATTATGTGTATTATAGTTATTATAGGTCAAGGATTTGCTTACATAAAGCCAGAAGGAATAGATTGGGTGGGAATAATTGCTGCGTATGTAGGAATTCCAATATTTATTGCTTTATACTTTGGATATAAAATTAAGAATAAAACAAGAATTATAAAATTACAGGATATAGATTTAAGTAATGAAGATTAATTCTATGATATAATAAGGAGGGCTACTGATAAAAAATATTGGTAGCCCTTTGTTTATAGAAAATGATATAATTAGAATGTAATTTTATTAGAAAATATTAGTAGATATATTAAGTCATGAAAAATAAACAATGTTAATGTTATTATTAGATATTTTAACAATCACATTGTTTATTAGCTAATTACATTAATATTTTAAAGTTAAAGAAAGTTTTTATGCCAATAAATCTGATTAATTCTATCATAGTAATATTTTTGAAATAATTTTGTGAATATGCTAAAATCAGTCTATATTGAATTTAGGAGGCGTTAAAATGAAAAAGGTAATTCTTTTAAGTGGGAGTCCAAAGGAAGAAGGAAATAGTGTTCAAGTTCTTAGAGAGTGTGCAAAGGTTATTGAAGCAAATGGAGTTGAAGCTGAAGTTGTATCTATTGCAGGTATGAATCTTAAGGATTGCATGAACTTTGAAGATGGATATAATGATGGATTTGATAAAATTATAGATAAGGTTAAAGAAGCACAAGGATTTATTATTGCAGCTCCAGTTTATTGGGGAACAGCTAGAGCTGAAGCTATGACTGCCCTTCAAAGAATAGCAATGGCATCAATGAAACAAGGGAACTTTTTATCAAGAATGGTTGGAGGTCCAATAGCAATTGCAAGACGTGGGGGACTTACATCTACAATTGAAGAAATGATGATGTTCTATATGATAAATGATATGATAGTCCCAGGATCAACATATTGGAATATAGTATTTGGTAAAGAGCCTGGAGATGCATTAAAAGATGAAGAAGGAATGAAAACAGTTAAAAGATTTTCAGAAAATGTGGCATATTTGATTAACAAGATGAATGATTAATTTAAATAAAATAGATAAAAATTATAAGTTTAATAATAGAAGCGTCTAATATATTTTCTTAGATGCTTTTATAAAAAATGGTAGCTTTTTTTAAACTTTTTATATTAGTACATGTGATATAATATATTAATTAAGTAATCCAAAACAATATAATTTATTAGATATAAAGGATAAAGGAGATTAAAAGTATGAGATTTAAAAAAAGTATAAGTAAAATATTAGTTTTATTATTTACTGTATCTATAATTACATCGATACAAGTTAAAAAGGCTTATGCAGATGCTTTTAAGGTTGTAACTTTAGGAGCAGATTTAAATAATAAGCAAAAAGAAGACATGCTTAAATATTTTGCTGTCAATAAAAATGAAGCTAATGTAATAGACGTAACAAATCAAGAAGAAAATAATTATTTAAAAGATGTTGCATCTAAAAAGCAAATAGGAACAAAGGCTATATCTTGTTCTTATGTAGAACCTAGTGATGAAGGTGGTCTTAAAATATCAACACATAATATGTATTGGGTTACTGAAAGTATGATAAGAAATGCATTGATTACTGCTGGAATAGAAAATGCTGTAGTTAAAACATCGGCACCTTTTAATGTATCTGGTACAGCAGCACTTACAGGAATATTAAAGGGGTTTGAAAGTAGTAAGGCTGGAAAGAAAATTGATGAGAAGAAGAAGAAAGCTGCTAATGAAGAGATAGTCGTTACAGGGGACTTAGGTGAAAAAATAGGAAAAGATGAAGCTGCAAGTTTAGTAAATCAAGTCAAGAAAGATGTTATTAAAGAAAAACCTAAAAATGAAGAAGAAATAAAAAATATAGTTTTAAATATTACTAATAGTTTTAATAAAAATTCTGATAAAAATTTAAGCGAAGAGGATGTTCAAAAAATAACATCATTAATGAATAAAATTAATGGATTAGATTTAAACTTTAAACAATTGAAAGATCAATTAAATGATGTTACTGAAAAGTTAAAAGGAACAATAACAAGTGATGAAGCTAGAGGTTTTTTTAATAAACTATGGGATTCAATAGTAGAATTTTTTTCAAATCTTTTTTCATCGGATGATAATAAAGATAAAAATGCCAAATCAACATCTAATAAAGATGTGACTACACATAGTGATAATACAAAATAATATTTATAAAAATAGAAGCTAATAATATTGACTTCTATTTTTTATAATAAAAATCAGTGTATTCGTAAAAAGTTAATCTTAAAATGTGTATGATATTGTAATATGATACAGTAATTCTATGTATAATATAGCTAAAGAAAATAAGATAATATAAGTAAGATAAGTTTTGAAAATTTTATAAGGAGGGGATCAAAAATGAAAAAAGGATTAAAAATTAGCATAGTAATAATTGGGGTAATATTAGTGTTAGTTTTTGCGATTATAGGAGGGTACAACAAAATAGTAACTTTAGAACAGGCGGTTTTAAATTCTCAATCTAATATAGAAACAAATTTGCAAAGAAGAAATGATTTAATACCTAATCTTGTAAATACCGTAAAAGGATATGCAACACAAGAAAAAGATATATTTAAAGATATAGCTAATGCAAGAGCAAAACTTGGAGGAGCAAAGACTATTAATGAAAGGGCAAATGCAGATGCAGAACTTTCATCATCATTATCAAGATTGCTTTTAGTTGTTGAAAATTATCCAGATTTAAAATCCAATGAAAACTTTAAGGATTTAACTGTAGCATTAGAAAGTACAGAAAATAGAATTAATATAGCAAGACAAGATTATAATAAGATGGTAGGAATTTATAATACAACTATAAAAAGATTTCCAAATTCAATAATTTCAAGTGTGTTTAGATTTCAACCAAAAGAATATTATAAAGCATCAGAAGGTGCAAAAGAAGTACCTAAAGTTGATTTTAGTAAATAATCAAATATAAGATAAGTGGGTGAATAAATGAGAAAATATAAAAGAAGGCTAATAAGCTTATTGTTCCCCTTATTAATGATTATGTTATCTTGTATTATTCCTTTTAAAAGTGCAAATGCAGAAATCAAATTTCCAGTTGCCACAAATTTAAAGTATGTAAATGACTATGCAGGTATATTAGATTCTAATACGAAAGAATATTTAGTTTCTGTTGGAAATGAATTAGAGACTAAAACGGGAGCTCAATGTATTATTGTAATAGTAAATTCTATAGAAGATTATGATATAAGGGATTATGGAAATAAACTTTTTAGAAAATGGGGAATCGGTCAGAAAGAAAAGAATAATGGACTTTTAGTATTAGTGTCTATAAAAGATAAAAAATGGTCTGTAGAAGTTGGAAGAAAATTAGAAGGAGCAATACCAGATACTTTAAGTAATAGAATTATGAATAATATTGCTGTTGAAGAATTTAAAAAAGGCAATTATAATCAAGGACTAAAAAAAGCATATTCTGTTTTTGTAGATATTATAGCCAAAGAATATGGAGTAACTTTGGAAAAAAACGAAACTTTGAACTTTAAGTACACTGGAAATGAAGAAAAAAGAAATTTTATTCCTTTAAGTTTATTAGGGCTAATTTTAATAGATATAATTTTTAATAAAGCAAGAGTAATAAGATTTATATTAAAACTTCTACTATACAATTCCTATTTTGGAGGAGGAAATGGTGGAGGCTTCGGAGGAGGTTCTAGTGGTAATGATTTTGGAGGATTTGGAGGAGGTGATAGTGGAGGAGGTGGAAGTTCTGGCGGTTGGTAAGTGGCTATTTATAAATTATCTTTATAAACAGTTTAAAAAGATCATCTTGAAGATACAAGATGATCTTTTTGTGTACTTAATTAATTTTTATATACCTCCATTAAAGAATTTTAAAACAACTAAATTCAAAGTATTTTTTTTATTTAAATACTTATACTAACTTTATTAAAATAAAGTTAGAAGGGTGATTATTATGAATAAAGAATTAGAATTTATAAATAGTTTTCCAAAGTCTGTACCAGCACAAACTCAAAATAAGCATCCTGGTATAGAAAATATAATGAATCCACGTCCAATTTTTGATAATCCAAATTATAAAGCTTCAAATAAGTTTGAAAATAAAGTTGTATTAATAACTGGTGGAGATAGTGGAATTGGAAGAGCTGTATCTATAGCTTTTGCAAAGGAAGGAGCTAATATAGCTATTATTTATTTTGATGAACACGATGATGCTAAAGAAACTAAGAATATTATAGAATCTACGGGAAGAAAATGCTTGCTAATTCCAGGGGATATAACAGACGAAAATTTTTGTATTCATGCAGTAGAACAAGTAATAAACGAATTTTATCAAATCGACATATTAATTAATAATGCAGCAGTTCAATATCCACAAAATAGTATAGAAGATATATCGAAAAATCAGTTAGAAAAAACATTTGCTACCAATATATTTAGTATGTTTTATCTTACAAAGGCTACACTTCCATACTTAAAACAAGGTTCTAGCATAATAAATACTACTTCTATAACAGCATATAAAGGTAATGAAGTTTTAATAGATTATTCATCTACTAAGGGAGCTATAGTTTCTTTTACTAGGTCACTTTCACTTTCATTATCTAATAAAGGAATAAGAGTTAATGCAGTTGCACCTGGTCCTATATGGACACCATTTATTCCTTCGTCATTTGATCAACAAAGAGTAATGAAATTTGGATGTGACACTACTATGAAAAGACTAGGACAGCCTGTAGAACTTATAGGAGCATATATTTATTTAGCATCACAAGAAGCATCATATGTATCTGGTCAAGTAATACACGTAAATGGAGGAGAGGTAGTTAATGGATAGATAGTTAATAAAATACTAAATTTAAAAACGCTATTATAGTTTATCTATAATAGCATTTTTTAAATTCAAATAAGAAGATTGATACTAAAGGAAGAGTGTCTAAAAATAACAAATGTAATTAATTGTAATAAGCATATAAGATATAATTATAGTAATAAAATTATATTCTATATACTTATTGACAATGATAGATATTTTTAATATAATCTGTTTTGTGAA
This sequence comes from Clostridium novyi, assembly GCF_003614235.1. The sequence continues at coordinate 1,694,582 of NZ_CP029458.1, forward strand.
AATTTATATAATATGCATAATAATTTATTTATTATGGAAGTGTTGAAATCCACTTTAGTAAAAAAACTCAAGTTGGGTTTTATTTTTTTTGTTTAAAAGAAAGGAGTTGTATTAGAGTATGTGGTTTAAGGAGGATATTATAAAAGATAAAGCATTTTATAAAAAACTTTTTTTCATAACGCTTCCTATTGTTATACAAAATCTTATAGCATCATCTTTGAATATGTTAGATACCCTTATGATTGGAAAAGTAGGAGAAGTTGAACTTGCATCAGTAGGAATAGCAAATCAGTATTATTTTTTATATAGTCTTCTTATATTAGGAATAAGCGAGGGATGTGGGGTTTTTATAGCTCAGCTTTGGGGAAAAAAAGACAAGCAGAATATAAAAAAAATTTTAGGAATGGGACTTAAAGCAGGAATAATAATGGGAATTATATTTATGATAATGGGAGCTTTTATACCAACTAAAATAATATCCTTATTTAATACTGATCCTAGAGTTATAAAAACAGGTAGCGAATATTTAAGCATAGTAATCTTTAGTTATATATTTACATCTATAACATTTAATTATGCAGCAGCACTTAGAGGAATTCAAAATACAGTGGTACCTATGATAGCTAGTTTTGTAGGATTAATTACAAATGGAATTCTTAATTATATATTTATATTTGGTAAATTAGGATTCCCAGCTATGGGAGTTAAAGGAGCTGCAATAGCTACTGTTATAGCAAGAATGGTAGAAAGTTTAATTATTATAATATTTGTGTATTCAAAAAATAAAATTTTAAATGCTAGATTAAGCGAATTAACTAATGTACCTAAAGCGATGTTAAGTTTAGTTTATAAAGTTACATTACCTATAGTTATGAACGAAGCTTGCTGGGCACTTGGAAATGTAACTTATGCAGCAATTTATGGAAGAATAGGTACAGGAGCGGCGGCATCTATACAGATTTGTACAACTATTATGAATGTATTTATGATAATTACATTTGGACTTGCTAATGCATCTGTAGTAGTTATAGGAAATGAAATTGGTGCAAGTAGGGAAGAACAAGGAAGAATTTATGCTAAAAGAATATCTAGATTAACTTTTATAATTTCTATAATGTTATCTATTATACTAGCTATTGTAGCAAAACCTATATTATCAGTGTTTAATATATCAGATGCAGTAAGGTTAGATTCATTATATATTTTATATATTTATTCCCTTGTTTTAGTGGTTAAAGTATGTAACAATGTATTAATAGTTGGAATATTAAGAGGTGGTGGAGATGCAACTTATGGATCAATACTTCAAGCTATAACTTTATGGTTTATAGGAATTCCATTAGCGGCATTTGCAGCATTTGTGCTTAAACTACCTGTTTATTTAGTAGTATTTATGACTTCTGTAGAGGAGATTACAAAAGTAATAATACTATTAAAAAGATTTTATTCTAATAGATGGATTCATAACATGGTTCAGGATATGTAGAGAAAAAGCTTTATATGTAGATGTAGTTACATTTACATGTAAAGCTTTTTGTGTATTTTAGTTAAAAGTAAAATTACTTAGTTTAGTAGTAGATGTTTTTACTTTTAAAATTAAATAATTATTAATGTTTTTAGAATTTATATTAATTATTTTAACAATAAAGATATAAGTGTAAGGGCTGAAAATATTTGAACTACTGCTATACTTATTCCATATATAGATGCTTTAATACCTTGTCTTATAAGTTCTTTAAATTTTACACGCATACCAATACCTGCAAGGGCAATTATTTCAAAATTATTACTTATGGTTTTAAGTATTTTAGATATAGAGGGAGTAATAGCTCCTAGGCTAAATAAAGCACACATAATAAAGAATCCAATAACATACCAAGGAATTTTAATTTTTGATTTTGTAGAACTATTTTTTAAATTACATAAAGACTTCTTTTTTAAGTTTCCTAAAATTATTACTACAAATACTAGGAAAATTATACGTACAATTTTAAATATAGTAGATAAATCTTTTACATGTTCATTTACCATACTACCACTTGCAACTACTTGTCCTACAGATTGAAGGGTTCCACCTATAAGTGCAGAAGTTGTTACAGTTTCCGAATTAAAAAATATTTTCGCTATAAATGGTAATAAAATCATTAAAATGGTACCTGTAAGATTAACAATAGTAATACTAATTACCTTATCGTCATCACTAGCATCTATAACCGGAGCTGTTGCACCTATTGCAGATGATCCGCATACAGCATTACCACTTGCCATTAAGTATCTAAAATTATCAGAAAAACTAAGTTTTTTACCTATTATTAATGCAGCTATAATGGTTATTGACATTTGAATCATTATAAAACTGACTCCAGATATACCAAGTTCCATAAGTGTTTTAACACTTAAAGTTCCTCCAAGTAAAACTATAGAATAAGATAAAAGATTACTTTCAGCAAATTTAGAGCCTTTAGAATATATGCTTTTATTACCTAAAGTGTTTCCAAATAACATGCCAATGACTATTGCAAGGGTTGCTCCTCCAATAGTTGGTACAAATTTTCCTAGATATTTTCCCATATAAGCAATTATAATACATACAATAAGTCCAGGTAAAATATTTAATAAATTATTAGATTTTAGTTTCATAGTCTCATCCTCTCATGTAGATTTTATTCGTAGTTTTAAGTATAAATAGTTTATAATTATAAGTAAAATATATATATTTAATAATTATTATTAATATATTTAATGGTAAAAGGAGAGTAATTAATGTTAGAAGAGATAAAAACATTTATAGCAGTAGTAGAACATAAAAACTTTACTAAAGCCGCTGAGACTATTAAATTATCACAGCCAAGTGTTAGTTTACATATTAAGCATTTAGAAGAGTACTTTGGGGTAACTTTAATACAAAGATCCATAAAGCAGAAGAATATAGTAATAACTCAATCAGGAAAATTACTTTATGAAAGAGGAAAACAAATAATAAAGTTACTTGAAGATACTAAATGTGAGTTATTAAATTACACAAAATCAATAAAAGGAGAATTGAACATAGGGGCAAGTTTTACTATTGGAGAATATTTTTTGCCAGCATTTTTAGGGCGTATTTCTAAAGAATATCCAGAACTTAAAATACAAGTGACCATTGAAAATACAGCTAGCATTTGCAAAAAGGTAGAGTCTTTAGAGGTAGATTTAGGATTGATTGAGGGAATTATACCAAGTGATAAGTTTCGTTATGAAAAATTTTATAATGATAAGCTTGTATTAGCAGTTCCATATAATCATCCATTAGCTCATGAAAAATTTACAAAAGACAATTACGAAAATCAAACTTGGATTACAAGAGAAGAGGGATCAGGCAGTAGGGAATATTTGAATATCTTTTTAAATAGCAATAATATTATTCCTAAAAATTTTATTGTATTTGGAAGTAATTATGCTGTTAAGGAAGCGGTAAAAAATAATTTAGGTGTTACTTTGATATCTGAACATATTGCAAATATAGCTTTGAAAAATAAAGAAGTAATAATTGTAGATACTAAAGAAGAGTATATTAGATCATTTACATATATACTCCCTAAAAATACTATTATTTCTAAATCAATAAATGTATTTCTAGATAAGTTAAAGAAGGACTTTAATAGTGTAATTGTTTAATTTAAGTTAATATTAAGAAATTGTAATTTTTATTTTAACATATTAATATATAATATAAGTTATAGGTGGTGAAACGTATGACAAATAATGTGGAGAACGAGTTAAAAGGAATTAGAGGACTTACAAATGATGAAGTAGTACAGAGAGTAAGTGAAGGTAAAGTTAATAATATTCCTAAAGTACCTTCACGTACATTTAAACAAATATTGAGAGCAAACTTATTTACTAGCTATAATTTATTAAATGCTATTTTAGCTATAGCAGTTTTAATAGCTGGTTCTCCTAAGAATGCTATATTTGCAGGAGTAATAATTGTAAACACACTTATTGGAATATTTCAAGAGATACGTGCAAAAACAATATTAGAAAGATTATCTGTTGTAAATAGAAAAAGTGTTAATGTTTTAAGGGAGGGTAAGATTAAAAATATAGATGTAGAACAAGTAGTTTTAGATGACATTATATTATTAAAAAGTGGTGAACAAATTTTAGTAGACTGTATAATGATAGATAAGGATGAGATAGAAGTAGATGAATCGTTAATTACGGGTGAAGCAGATGCCATACTAAAAAAAGCAGGTGATATGCTATTATCAGGGAGTTTTGTAGGTTCTGGAAGTGCTTATACTAAAGTTGTGGGTGTAGGAAAAGATACATATGCAGCTAAGCTTGCTGATGAAGCTAGAAAATTTAAACTTATAAATTCTAAGTTACAGATATCTATAAATAAAATATTTAAAGTAATAATAGGGCTAGTTTTACCCATAGGAATTTTACTAATATCTACTCAATTGTTTTATGTGAAAAAAAGTTGGCAAGATGCTCTAATTGGTTCCGTTTCAGGAATAGTTGGCATGGTACCAGAGGGACTTGTACTTTTGACTAGTGCTACTTTTGTAGTAGCTATAATCAGATTATCTAAATGGGATACTTTAATTCAGGAATTACCTGCAACAGAAGTATTAGCAAGAGTTGATGTATTATGTTTAGATAAAACGGGAACTATCACAAAAGGAGATCTTAAATTAAGTGGTGTTAATGTTGTTGGAAGAAAGAGCAAAAGAGAAGTTGAACTAATACTTTCAGCTATAGCATATAGTTTCAAGAGTAATAATCAAACACAAAAGGCTCTTATAGAAAAATATAATTGTAATCCTAATTTAGAGGTTAAAGGCAAGATACCATTTTCATCTAAAAGAAAGTGGTCTGCTGTAGAATTTAAGGATAAAGGTATGTGGATATTAGGAGCACCAGAAATGATACTAAAGGAAAAATATAAAGATATATCATTAGAAGTAGAAAAGGCTGCTGAAGATGGAAAAAGGGTTCTTCTTTTAGCCAATTTTAAAGGTAAGAATTTAGATGAAAAGCTAGATGGAGAGATAGAGAAAGTTGCTTTAGTATTTATGGAAGATATTATAAGAGATAATGCTATTAGAACAATTAGTTATTTTAACAATGAAAATGTAACTCTTAAAATAATTTCTGGAGATAATCCTGTAACTGTATCTTCTATAGCTAAAAGAGTAGGAATTAAAAATGCTAATAAATATATAGATGCTAGAAATCTTCCAGAGGATGAAGAAGAACTTTCTAAGGTAGTAGAAGATACATATATTTTTGGAAGAGTTTCACCACATCAAAAGAAGAGTATAATAAAGGCTTTAAGAAAGAATAAACACACAGTAGCTATGACAGGTGATGGAGTAAATGACGTTTTAGCTTTGAAAGAAGCTGATTGTGGTATAGCAATGGCAAATGGTTCTGATGCAACAAAAGCAGTTGCACAATTGGTTTTAATGAAATCAGATTTTCAGGCATTGCCTTATGTTGTTTTAGAAGGAAGAAGACTTATAAATAATTTAGAGAAAGTTTCAGAATTATTTATATCAAAGACAGTTTATTTTATGATTTTGTCTATTATATTTGCAGTACTTTTAAGACCGTTTCCAATTATACCAATACAATTAACATTAGTTGGGTCAATATCTATAGGTATACCATCATTCTTTTTAGCACTATCACCTAATAAAGATATTATAAAAGGTGATTTTTTAAATAGAGTTTTGCGATTTTCCATACCTAATGGAATATTAATAGGCATTAGTACTATAGTAATGTTTTTATTTGGATATAATCAAGGACTTTCATTAGAACAATGTAGAACTTTAGCTTTGATTATATTTGGTATATTAAGTTTATTTGTATTACTTAAGGTTTCAAGACCGTTAAACTTATATAGAATTGCTGTAGTTTTTTCAATGATAATATTATTTATAATGGCTTTTATAATACCATTTACAAGAAAAATATTTGTAATTAGATTTTTAGATTTAGGATATGTATTTCCTGTAATAGGAGTGTGTAGTGTAGCTATTTTAGGTATGATTATTTTACCTAATTTATATAATGAATTTATCAAAAAGATATGCAAGTAAAAATTATTTTTATAAAAGTCAATAAGATTTTATTACTAAAAGTAACTAATTTTAAAGTTTGTGTATTTCCTTTAGTGATATTATAATAAAAACATAAATTTATATAAATTATTATAATAAAATTTAAGGAGTATAGTTATTATGGAAATAATTAAAACAAAATATCACAAAAAGTTATATAAAAAAGGATTGATTAAAATCATCATATCCTTTTTTATTATAATTTTTATAATTTCTATAGGAATATCAATATATATTGGGATGAATTTAACTTCTCCCAAAAGAGAAGCTTTAAAAAGTAATCCAAAAGATTTGGGACTAATTTATGAAGATATTTCTTTCAAAAGTAAACTTGATGGAGTTACATTAAAAGGATGGTGGATTCCAGCACAAAACAATAAAAGCATCAAAAATACTGAAAAAACTATAATATTTTCACATGGATATGGCAATAACAGAGGACTTTATAAAATTTCAGTTATGGATTTTGCAAAAAAATTAGCTAATGAAGGATATAATATATTAACATTTGATTTTAGAGCATGTGGTGAATCAGAAGGCAAATATGTAACTATTGGTGGAATGGAAAAATATGATCTTTTAGGAGCAATTAATTTTGTGAAAAATAAGAAGCATTCTAAAAATATTAACTTAGTAGGATGGTCTATGGGAGCAGTAACATCAATACTTGCAGCTTCAGAATCAAAGGATGTACAAGCTGTAATTGCTGATAGTCCATTTGGTAACTTAAAAGATTATTTAGAAGAAAATTTATCTTATTGGTCACATTTACCTAATTTTTTCTTTACTAAAACTATATTATATACATTACCTAAAATAAGACACTTTGATATAGATGAAGTTAATGCAATTAAAGCAGTAGAAAAATTAAATAATAAAAAGATTTTTTTAATTCATAGTAAAGATGATGAGGCAATTCCTTGTAGCAATAGTGAAAAAATTTATAATGCTATAAAAGATAAAAAAAATGCAACAATATGGTATACAAGTAAAGCAAAACATATAAAAAGTTATTCTCTATATAAAAAAGAATATGAAAAAAAGGTTATTGATTTTTTAAAAGAACATTAATTACATTAAGTGTAGAGTAAGATATTTTACTCTACACTTTTAGTTGTATAAAGAAAACCACCTGCTATGCAGGTGTGTTCAGAAAAGCTTTTAGCGATGAGTATGACAAAAAAGACCTCCTTTTGATACAATAGAAAAGGTTTCGTCAGCCAATCTAAAGAACAAAAGGAGGTCATCCGAATGGATAGTAATAGTTTATCACATACAAAATGGAATTGTAAATATCATATAGTGTTTGCACCTAAGTTTAGAAGAAGAGAAATATATGGAGATAGGAAAATAGAGATAGGAAAAATATTAAGGCAATTATGTGAGTGGAAAGGTGTAGAAATAATAGAAGCCAATGCATGTGTAGATCATATACATATGTTAGTATCGATACCACCTAAAATGAGTATATCTAGTTTTGTAGGGTTTTTAAAAGGGAAAAGTAGTTTAATGATATTTGAAAAGTTTGCAAATTTAAGATATAGATATGGAAATAGACATTTTTGGTGCAAAGGATATTATGTAGATACAGTAGGAAGAAATAAAAAAGCAATTACGGAATATATAAAAAATCAACAAAAAGAAGATATGATATCAGATCAAATAAGCTTAAAAGAGTATATGGACCCTTTTAAGGGTAGCAAGTAACAAAAGATGCGGCTGGCGGGCTTTTATAAGCGCCTTAAGGCGCAACGCAGGTAAGGGTGTCCTTATAGGACGATAGAAATACCACCAGCTAAGCTGGTGGATTATTATTTAAATATAATTTAATATTTAATCATTTATTTTTAAATAGTTATAATATTAGTATAAAACATAGAACGGAGATGATTTAAATGAAAATAAATAATTTTAAAGGTTGCATAAATAGTTTAGAAAAAATTATAAGTGATATGAAAAATATTAAGGAATTAGATACTAAAGAATTTAAGAGCAATGAAACAGCTTTAATAATAGTAGATATGATTAATGGATTTGCAAAACAAGGAAATTTGATGAGTCCTCGTATAAAAGATATTATACCTAGGGTAGTTAATACAACTAAAATATGTGACAATAATGGATTTAGCATAATAGCTTTTTCAGATGCCCATACCATTGATTCTATAGAATTTCAAAATTACCCAGTTCATTGTCTAAAAGGAACATTTGAAAGTCAGCTTATTGATGAATTAAAAGTCTTTAAGAGTATACATATTATAGATAAAAATTCTACTAATGGATATATGGAAGAAAAATTTATAGAATGGATGAAAAGAAATAATAATATAAATAATTTTATTGTTATTGGTAATTGTACTGATATATGTATTATGCAATTTGTACTAAGCTTAAAAAGTCATTTTAATAAAAATAATAAAAAAATTAACATATTTATTCCGACAGATTCTGTAGATACATTTGATACAGACTATCATAATGGAGATTTAATGAATTTAATAGGATTATATAATATGAAATTAAATGGAATTAAAATCGTATCTACTATAAAATAAATATCATATACCCTTATGGATAATTTAACATAATATTATATAAATATTTATTTTTCCCTTGAAATATATATACAACAATAATATAATTAAACAAAAGTAGATAATATTGTATATAAAATAAACATATGGAAAAATAAATCTTATATTTATGTAATACGCAGTTAAGCAGTTAATAATAAGAGAATTAAACCGAGTAATTAAATTAATTGTTTAATTTTTGTATTTATTAATCTCATTATTAAAACTGCATAAGGGGGATTTTATGATTACAAGACAGAGTAAACAAAATAATAAACTAAAGAAAAGTTTTTTTAAATCTTATTTAAGATTCTTTTATCTTATAATTATATCTATTATTATAATTGCAAGTGTGTCTTTCAAAATTGCTAAGAATGCTTTATATGATTTAGGGGAAAAAGAATTAAAAGATAGAATTCAATTAGGACTTATTATAATGAATAGTTTAGAAGGCGAGGTTCAAAAGGGAGGGTTAACACGGGAAGTAGCACAAGAAATTTTTAGACAGGAAATGTTAAATCCTAAAGAACAAGATGGAAAAACAAGAGGAATTAATAATAAAATAGATCTAAAAGTAAATGCATATATGTATGCAATAGATAGTAATGGTTTAGAAAGAATGCATCCATTTAAAGAAGGAGAAAATATATCAAATATCAATGATACAGATGGAAATAATGTTGTTAAGCTTATAATTGATGAAGGCAAAAATCCTAAAAATGACGGTATAATACATTTTGGATGGAAAAATCCTGAAGATAATGTAGAAAAACCAAAGGTTAATGCAGTAGGATATTTTCAACCTTGGGATTGGTATATAAATATAGGGTGTTATCATGAGGATTTTTATAAACCTATATATAAAATATTAAGATATATAATTATTACTGCTTTATTGATTAGTATTATATCTATAATACTAATAGCATACTTAATGAATAAAAAAATAAATCCGTTAGGAGATATAGTAGAATCTATGGAGAAGGTGTCAAAAGGAGATATAGATGTTAAGATAAATATAAATAACAATGATGAAATAGGATACATTGGTGAAGTATTTAATAATATGGTAGAAAAAATAAAATCAATGATTCTTGATATAAAACTAATATCTGATACCTTAGAAGAAAAAGCATCAATTATAAATTCATCTACTAATGTAACACTTGAAAATTCTAATAATATTAAACAAGCCATGGAAGAGATAACTTCTTCTATAAGTGATTCTAGTAAAGAAATGCAAAATAGTTTTAATAGTATGCAATTTTTAGCTGATAATATAGATTCTATTAGAGAAAATAGTATAAATATAAATAATGAAGCATCAAGTGCAAATAAGTTAATTGAAAATATAATAAATATATTAACAGGATTAGAAACAAAAAGTGAGGAAAATATAATAGTTTCTAATGAAACTACACAAAACATACAATCTTTACTACAAAAATCTAATAATATAATAGGTATAGTTGAAACAATAGAACAAATTTCAAATCAAATAAATTTATTGGCATTAAATGCTTCTATAGAATCTGCAAGAGCAGGTGAAGCAGGAAAAGGATTTTCTGTAGTAGCTGATGAAATAAAAAAACTATCTGGAGAAACTTCAAATGCTGTAAATAAAATAAATATTTTAATAGAAGAACTTACAAATGCTATTAGTATTTCGTCAAATAGTATAGAAAAGTCTAGTAATGTAGCTCAAAGTCAAATAGGCACTATAAATGAAACTAGAAAAATTTTATCAAAGGTAATTCGTTTTATGCAAAGTATGCCTGAAAAGATAGGTAGAAATGTAAGTAAAATAGAAGGAGTTTATAAGGAAAAAGATGTAGTAAGTATGTCAATGAATTCAGTACTTTCACTTACGGAGGAGATATCTGGTTCCTCAGAAGAAGTTTATGCATCTACAGCAGAAGTAAAGGAAAAGATGGATTATACTAAAGAACTAATAGAAGAATTAAATACTTTATCGGAAAAACTTAAACAAAGTATAGATAAATTTTCGTTATAAGTTATTATAAAAGACACCCTAAAATTTAGAGTGTCTTTTAATTATTTACATGTATTAAAATCTAAAGAGGTTACAGGTAAAGTTTTACTTAAACTACTAGAATGAAGATTAGATAATATTGTATATAGAATAGGATTTGCCAACTCTATTTGTCAGGCAAGGCAAATGGTAAATCGCCACCATATATTAGTTATGGGTTTTAGTTTTTTGTTAGGTTGAAAAATGGTAAATAAGTATGTATTATGTAATTATAATATAAAATGTACTTTTGTATCAAAAAATACGGAATAATAGTATAAAAGTTAAAGGTTTAATAAAAATTATAAAGTGTTTTTATAAGGAGTGAATGTTTTGGATAATGGAATATTGCTAAAGTCAGGAACAGGGGAACTGGAAATATTAGAATTTGTTATAAATAATAAGCATTATGCAATTAATATTATAAAGGTAAAAGAAGTAGTTGAAGTAGACAATCTTACAGAACTTCCAAATGAACATCCTGCAATTTCTGGATTGATTTTGTGCAGAAATGAAATAATAACATTAATAGATTTAAAGTATATTTTAGATGGTGAAAGGAGTTCTAAAAACAAAAGTAAGGTAATAATATGTGAATTTAATCAAATGAAAGTAGCATTTAGTATAGATGATATTGTTGCAGTTCATCGTATTAAGTGGGAAAGTATAGTAAAACCAGATGATATGTCAACAAGTTCATTAATAATAGGAAATATTCTTATAAATAAAAAAATAATTTTATTACTAGACTTTGAAAAAATAGTTACAGATATAAATCCAGGGGCAGGTATTAGTGAAGAAAAGGTTATTAACATAGAATATAAAGATAGATCAAATATTAAACTTATATTAGCAGATGATTCAGCTTTAATAAGAAAGTTATTAAAAGATACATTAACTAAAGCTGGTTTTAAAAATTTAAGAGTTTTTAATGACGGAAAACAGACTTTAAATTATTTATATGATTTATCTGAAAGTAAAAAGGAGAAGTTTATAGACGATGTTCATCTATTAATTACTGATATAGAAATGCCACAAATGGATGGTCATACATTAACAAGAAAGATTAAAGAACATCCTATATTACATAAATTACCTGTTGTCATATTCTCTTCTTTGATTACTGATGAGTTAAAACATAAAGGATATGAAGTTGGAGCAGATGAACAACTTAGTAAACCAGAGATAGGACATCTAGTTGAATGTATAGATAAATATATAGATAAATTAAATTATTAATAGTTTAGAAGATATATGTTAAAGCATGTATCTTTTTTGTATGTAAAAAATAATTAGAATATTATGACTAATACAATAAGTTATTGACAAAAAAAACAATTGGTAATATAATAAATATGAAAATGATAATCAATATCAATAAGGGGGATTAATATGAAAGAATTAGTTGTTGTTTATTGGAGTGGAACTGGAAATACAGAATCAATGGCCAATGCTTTAGCAGAAGGAGCAAAGATTAATGATGTAAATGTTAGATTAATGAATGTAAGTGAGGCCAAGGTTGAAGATATAGAAAAAGCTGATGCTATTGCTCTTGGTTGTCCATCAATGGGAGCAGAACAATTAGAAGAAACAGAAATGGAACCATTTGTAGAGTCCATTTCATCAGTAGTTAAAGATAAAAAACTTGTGTTATTTGGTTCTTATGGCTGGGGGAATGGAGAATGGATGGAAGAATGGGAAGAAAGAATGATAGGATATGGAGCTAACATAATAGAGGATTGCTTAATAATAAATAATACTCCTGATGATGAAGGATTACAAAAGTGCAAAGAGTTAGGAGAAACATTAGCAAAAGCATAATACTGATAAAATTATTATAATAAAAAATATAAAAAATCTATATATAAAAATTCAAATTTTTAAGTGTATATAATATAAAAATAATTCTCTGGATAAATTTTATCCAGAGAATTATTTTTATATTAGCTACCTACTATTAAGAAAACATTATATTTATAACAGATGAAATAGATTATTTAAGAAATAATTATTTTACTAATAGGGATTTCTAAATTATGTATAAAAATATGATTTATGAGAAGAATATACATGAAAGTATATTTTAAGTAAGTAATAAGGAGAAATGATGTATGAGTAAATTCTTTTTAAATAAATTTCTAAAAAATTTATTTTCAGAAACTTGCGAAGTTCAATATTGGGATGGAACTGTAGAGAAGTTTGGTGAAGGTGAAAGTAAATTTAAAATATTAATAAATAAACATATATCTGAAAAAGAAATTATTAAAGATCCATTTTTAACATTAGGGGAAGCTTATATGGATAATATAATTGATTTTCAAGGAAACATTCAAGAAATAATTGAAGCTATATATAAAAATAAAGAGAGTTTTTTACATAAAGCTTCTATATTTTCAAAATTATATAATGTAACTAAACATTCAATTAAACAAAATAAAAAAGATATACAGTATCATTATGATTTAGGTAATGATTTTTATAGTTTATGGTTAGATAAAACTATGAGTTATTCATGTGCTTATTTTAAAGATAATAGTGATTCTTTAGATGATGCTCAAAGACATAAAGTAAGTTATATTTTAAAAAAGTTGAATCTAAATAAAGGAGATAAACTTCTTGATATAGGATGTGGATGGGGAGAGCTTATAATAGATGCAGCTAAAGAATATGGTGTTAAAGCTACAGGAATAACTTTAAGTGAGGAACAAGTAGAAAAGGTTAATGAAAGAATAAAAGAAAATAATCTAGAGAATTTAGTAGAAGTTAAACTAATGGATTATAGAGAATTAATAAAGGAACATAAGAAATTTAATAGAATAGTAAGTGTTGGAATGATAGAACATGTAGGAAGAAAAAATATACCTGAATTTATAGAAGATGTTAGTGAATTATTAGAAGATGAAGGAGTTAGTTTATTACATTGCATAACAGCTCAAATTGAAGGAGAGGCTAATGAATGGATTAAACGATATATATTTCCAGGAGGATATATTCCATCAATAAGAGAGTTAGTATATAATATGGCTGAGAACAATTTACATTTAGTAGATGTAGAAAGTTTAAGACTTCATTATAGTAAAACTTTAGAATGTTGGGCTAAAAATTTTGAAGAGAATTTAGAAGAAGTAAAAAAGATAAAAGATGAACGATTTATTAGAATGTGGAGATTGTATTTAAATTCTTGTGCTGCATCATTTCATTATGGGGTAATAGATATACATCAATTTTTAGTTACAAAAGGTTTAAATAATAAATTACCAATGACTAGAGGATATTTATATAAATAGATTATTGAATTTAAAATGTTATACTAGAAACTTAAAATATTAACATAAGATATTTTTACTCTAGAACAAGGTTAAAATAATTAATATATTAAATAATTTCCTGAAAAAATAATTTAGGGAATTATTTTTTTTATTTAGGGAAAAATAATTTTAATTATAAGAAAAAATAAATGTAAAGGTTATAAAATGGAAGTAATATATTGTTTTTATATATTAAGAACACAAATGGTACATTGTTATAAAATTATAAAAAACATATAATATAATTAAGAATGATAAAAAATTAACAAGAGGTGGATATTGAATGATATTATCTTCACAAGAAAAAGAGCAAATGAAAAATTATGTAATAAATTCTTTAATAGAAAAATATAATTATGCAAAAGATAAAGCTAGTGATATTGTGAATAATTCTTCACTTATAGAAGAACTTGAAAAAGATCCAACTAAAATTTTATACTTTGATTCAGAATTTTGGGCAAGTAGATTATCAGCTAGAAGCAAAATTAAATGTTAGAATAAATTTAATTTAGTTATTAGAACAAAGAATAATGTTTTTATTTTATTATTATCATTGTTACAAAATTTCAAGTATAATTAACTTATTAATGAGTTGATAAAATCTTATTTACTTTTATAAAATTAAAAAAATTATTTACTTTATATGTTGCATTTTATAGATTATTTGATATAATAATCGTAGATAAAGTTTTAAAAATAAGTTAATATTTCTGGAGTATTCGTGGAGCTCTTATTTTGAACCTACAGAACTTAAACGGGAGTTCAATATTATGATGTGAAATTGTACTATAAGTCTATAATATGTTTATAGCATGATCATAGAAGCATCTTTGAGGACACCCACCTATCGGAGAGATAGGTGTCAAAATCGGAGCAGCGGTATTTTGGAATTTAAATTTAATAATAATTTTTATTTATACAAAGAGAGGTATATACCTCTCTTTTAAATTTTGTGTATAAATAATTTTATAAATTATAAAGAATAATATTCTTGTGAATAAGGACATAAAATGTTAAAATATTCTTACAATATATAGTTGGAGGTATTTATATGAGTGTACATATAGAAGCTAAAGAAAATGAAATAGCAAAAACAGTTTTAATGCCTGGGGATCCATTAAGAGCAAAATTTATAGCAGAAAATTTTTTAGAAGATGTAGTTTGTTATAATAAAGTACGTGGTATGTATGGATTTACAGGTACATATAAAGGAAAAAGAGTGTCAGTTCAAGGATCAGGAATGGGAATACCATCTATGTCCATATATGCCAATGAATTAATAGAAAGTTATGGAGTTAAAAATTTAATTAGAGTAGGAACATGTGGTTCTATAAATAAAGATCTTAAGATAAGAGATATTATATTAGCTATGGGAGCATGTACTAACTCAGGTACCAATAAAATGCGTTTTAATGGAATGGATTTTGCACCAATAGCCAGTTTTGATTTGCTAAAAAAGGCATATGATACTGCTTTAAATAAAGGATTAAGTGTAAAAGTAGGAAATATATTAAGTAGTGATTTATTTTATAATGATGATAAAAATGAAATAAATCTTTGGTCTAAATATGGTGTACTAGGAATTGAAATGGAAACCAGTGGACTATATACTTTAGGAGCAAAATATGGAGTTAACACGCTTACAATATTAACTGTTAGTGATAGTCTTATAACTGGTGAAGAAACTACTGCGAAAGAAAGAGAAACTACATTTACAAAAATGATGGAAATTGCTCTTGATATAGCTGAATAAATTCATATATTATACATTTATAGGAATGCACAATTATTTTTATTGTGCATTCCTTAGTTAAAAAGCTTTATTTTGTGAGGAATGAGTATATGAGTAAAAATACATGTAAGGTAGATAATTATAAAGTTATTGGAAAAAGTTTTTATAGAAAACGTTTCATAGATGAAGCATTAAAATTTTATAATAAAGCTTATAACTTGGATCAAGGTAAAAAAGATGTGGAACTGCTTTTGGATATGGCATTGATATATGATGAAATAGGTGAATATATAAGTGCTATAAAGAAGTATAAAGAAATATTAAATATAAATCCTAATGATGAGAGAGCATATTATGGATTGGCAATTATATATGATAATAAAGAAGAATATGAAATTGCTATAGAATATTATAAAAAAGCTATAACAATAAATCCTAAATATAATAGGGCCTATTTCTTTTTGGCTGGAGCGTATGATGCTGTAGGGAAAAAGGAAGAAGCTATAAAGTGTTATAAAGAAGTATTAAATATGGATAAAAAAGATTTCTGGGCTAATTTAAATTTAGGTTCTATATATGAGGAGCTTAATAAAAATGAACTAGCAATTGAATTTTTTGATAAAAGTATAAGCATAGATCCATATAATTATTTAGCACTGTTTAATAAAGCTGTTGTTATGAATAAAATAGGAAAAATAGAAGAAGCTATAAAATATTATAATTTATCAATAAAAGAAAACAAAAATTATCCATATAGTTATCTTAATTTAGCTGTATTGCATGTAAGCAAGAATAAATATGAGGAAGCAGTAAAAATTATAACAAATGGAATTAAACATAATCCTGATGAAGGATTTTTATATTATAATAGAGCTTGTTATTATATACATTTAAATAAATTTCAAGAGTCAATAAAGGATCTATATAAGGCAGTAGAATTATATCCAGATTTTATATCATATATAAAAGATGACCAGGAACTAAATCCTATAAAACATTTAAAACTATATAATGAATTGATATATTTTAATGATTAATACATGTCCCATTTTTATAGAAACTATCATAATATGAATATTAGACAAGGGTCTATGAAAGGGGAAATATACAATGGGAATCATTGTTTTTCAATATATATTAATTGTATTATTGATTATTGGAATAGCATATTTTATATATCTAATTAAGGATAATGAAGAAAACGTAAAAGATGATTATTATGGAATAACATATACATTGTTAAGATTTTTAGATAATGAAGAAGCAACTACAGAAAATATTAAGAAAATATTAAGAGTGGTATATGATTGTGTTAGTTTTGTAGAAGAAAATTTTAAAAATGAAGATAATTTAGAAAAAGAAGAAAAAGCATTATCTTTAGCCAAAGAAGGAATAGGAAATTTAGACTTTAATACAGACATTGATGAAGAATCATTAGTATGTATTATTAGAATTGCTACAGCATTAATGAAACCGACAAAAGATGATTTAAGTATTTAAATCATTGTTTATTTTAAAAGGTATACTAATATGTATACCTTTATTTATTGAGTTATATTTAAGATATAAGTTTTACTAGTTTTTAAAAATAAACTTGTTATAAAATATGAAAATATGTAAAATATAATATGATTAAATATAAGAACATATGTTTTGTGATTTTAAAGTAGAGTTTTATTTTAAATGTTAAATTTCAAAATGGAGGATTATTATGAGTTTAGTAGAAAATAAGAATAAAAATTCATATGATGTTACAGATCTGACATCTTTAGAAAAATTGGAGCCAGTAAGAGTCAGACCTGGTATGTATATTGGGTCTACTGGGACAAAAGGATTGCATCATTGTATATGGGAAATATTAGATAACTCCATTGATGAAATAGCTAATGGATATGGAGATAAAGTTACTTTAATATTAAATAAAGATAAAAGTGTAACAATAATAGATAATGGTAGAGGAATACCAACTGGAATACACCCGATAAAGAAGAAGTCAGGTGTTGAAATGGTCTTTACGGAATTACATACTGGTGGTAAATTTAATAATAAAAATTATAAAACTTCTGGGGGATTGCATGGAGTTGGAGCTGCTGTTGTAAATGCATTATCAGAGTGGGTTGAAGTAGAAGTTTACCAAAAAGGGCATATATATAAGCAAAGATTTGAATATGCAGAAGATAAATCACTTAATAAGAAAATGCCAGGTACACCTATTACTCCTCTTGAAATAATTGGAGATACAAATAATACAGGAACTAAAATTACATTTAAACCAGATAAAGAAGTTTTTAGTACTACTGATTTCAAATTTGAGGTAATAGATGAAAGGTTACAAGAATTAGCATTTCAAAATAAAGGTATAACATTAGTAATTAAAGATGAAAGAAAAGAAGACATCATAGAAAAAGAATATCATTCAGAAAGAGGTCTCTTAGATTTTATAGAATATTTAAATGAAAGCAAAACACCTATTCATAAAGAACCATTAATATTTGAAGGAGAAAGAGAAGTAAATTCAATAAAAGTTTATAGTGAAGTATGTATACAATTTACTGATTCAAGTACAGAAAATATAGCTAGTTATGTAAATAATATACCTACTACTGAGTCAGGGACTCATGAAACAGGATTTAAGACTGGTATGACTAGAGCTTTTAAAGAATGGGCTAGAAAGCTAAATATTGTAAAAGAAAAGGATAGGGGTTTTGAGGGAGACGACTTAAGAGAAGGAATGACAGCAATATTAAGAGTTAAAATAAGTAATCCTATATTTGAAGGTCAAACAAAAACAAAGCTAGGTAATAATGAAGCATATACGGTTATGAACGAACTTGCTTATACTAAAATAGGAGAATGGATTGAAGATAATAAAGAAATAGCTACTCAAATAATTAACAATGCAGTATCAGCAGCAGCTAGAAGAGATAAAATAAAGAAAATAAATGATGCTGAAAAAAAGAAGATTGGAAAAGGTGCGGCACCTCTTGCAGGAAAAGTATCTATATGTACATTAAAAAAACCTGATGTATGTGAATTTATTGTAGTTGAGGGAGATTCAGCTGGTGGAAGTGCAAAACAAGCAAGGGATAGAAGATTTCAAACTATAATGCCTTCTAAAGGAAAAATAATGAATACAGAAAAGCAAAGACTTGAAAATGTTTTAGCAAGTGAGGAACTCAAATTGTTTAATACTGCAATAGGAACGGGTGTTTTAGAAAATTACAATGAAGATGATTTAAAATATAATAAAATAATCATTTTAAGCGATGCAGATGTTGATGGATATCATATAAGAACATTATGGATAACTTATATTTATAGATATATGAAATCTTTAATTACTAATGGACATTTATATATAGCACTTCCTCCATTATATAAAGTATATAAAAATAGTAAAAATGGAGAAGTAAAAAGATATGCATATAGTGATGATGAATTAGAAGTAGCAAAGAGAGAAATTGGAAAGGGAGCATTAATACAAAGATATAAAGGACTTGGAGAAATGAATCCGGATCAGCTATGGGATACAACTTTAAATCCTGAAACTAGAACTCTTCAACAAATAACCATTGAAGATGCTGCTAAAGCTGAAAAGATGATTTCGCTTTTAATGGGAGATGTAGTAGAGCCAAGAAGAAATTATATGTATAAATATGCGGAATTTTAATTAGCTTTTAAACATAGTAGACTGTAGAAAGGATTGAAATTAGTATGTCTAAAAAATATATGAATATTCCAAAGGATAATAATATAATAAAAACTTCTATATCAGAAGTTATGCCTGAAAACTATCTTCCTTATGCTGTGGAGGTTGCAAAGGAAAGAGCCCTTCCAGATGTAAGAGATGGATTAAAACCAGTACATAGAAGAATATTATATGGAGCATATAAATTAAAAGCAACACCGGATAAGCCATATTATAAATCAGCCAGAATTGTTGGAGATATTTTAGGAAAATACCATCCCCATGGAGATACTTCGGTATATGATGCTATGGTAATTTTAGCTCAGGATTTTACTACAAGAATACCTCTTATAGACGGTCATGGAAACTGGGGAAGTATAGATGGAGACAATGCAGCTGCTATGCGTTATACAGAGGCTAGGCTAACTAATCCTGCTTTAGAAATGTTAAGAGATATAGATAAAGATGTAGTAGATATGGTTAGTAATTATTCAGATACAGAATTAGAACCTAAAGTTCTTCCAGCTAGATTTCCAAACTTACTTGTAAATGGTGCTTTTGGTATAGCTGTAGGACTTGCTACAAATATTCCACCACATAATCTTAGAGAAAGTATAGATGCTACGGTAGCTTATATAGATAATAATGATATTTCAACAAAAGAGCTTATGAACTATATAAAAGGTCCAGATCTTCCAACAGGAGGCATAATAATAGGAGAACAGGCTCTACTTTCGGCTTATGAAAAAGGTGAAGGAAGAGTAACATTAAGAGCTAAGACAAGTATAGAAAAATTAGAAAATGATAGATATGGAATAATAATAAAAGAATTTCCCTATAGAAAAAATAAATCTAAGATATTACAAACAATATCTGAGATGACGGCAGATAAGAAACATAGCAAAGCCTTAGAAAATATAACAGATATAAGAGATGAGTCAGATAGAAACGGTATAAGAGCAGTTATAGAGTTTAAAAAATCTGCTAGTTTAGAAGTAGTTGAAAGAGTATTAAAATATTTATTCAAAAAAACAGAACTTCAATGCAATATAAGTTTTAATATGGTAGCTATAGCAGATGGTAAACCTGAAACTTTAGGACTTAAAGCTATACTTAAATATTATGTAGAGCATCAAAAGGAAGTAGTTATAAGAAGAAGTGAAAAAGAATTAGAAATAGCTAAAAAAAGATTTCATATAGTAGAAGGATTTATAAAGGCTATAGATATAATGGATAAAATATTAGATACTATAAGATCATCAAAATCAAAAAAAGATTCTGAACAAAATTTAGTTAATAAATTTGGATTTTCAATGGAACAAGCACAAGCAATAGTTGAACTTATGTTGTATAAATTAACAGGTCTTGAAATAAAAGTTTTTGAAAAAGAATATAAAAACTTAGAAAAAGAAATAAAGGCTTTAGAAAAAATATTAAGTAGTGAAAAAGAACTTTTTAAAGTAGTGAAAAAAGAACTTGAGGAAGTAAAAGAAAAGTATGGTGATCCTAGAAGAACCGAAATAGTACATGATGATGAACAGGCTAAAATTGATATAGAGGAACTTATACTAGATGAAGATATAGTAATTACGTTATCCAATGAAGGTTATATAAAGCGAGTAGCAGATAAATATTATAGAAGAATAAATCCTAAGGTAGAAGATATAGAATACAGAGAGGGAGATTTTAATACATATTTGTTAAATGGTAACACTAAAGATAATATGATGATTTTTACGGATGAAGGAAATCTATATCAAATTAGAATATCTAATATTCCAGAAATGAAATGGAAGGAAAAAGGAGAAAGATTAGATACACTAATTAAAGCGTTAGACATAGAGAAAGAAAAAATTATAGATATATATATAACTTCAGAATTACTTCCTAGCAAAAGTTTTATGTTCTTTACAAATAGAGGAGTAATAAAAAAATCATCATTAGATAAGTTTAAGACTAATTACTCTAAATTATTAGCGTTAAAATTAAAAGATAATGAAAAACTTATAGATATTAAATTAGTGAATACAGAGCATATAGAAAAATATATAAGTGTTATTACTAAAAATGGATTATCATTTACTGTAGATATACCTAGAATTGAAGATAGTGAAAGAAATATTATGGGAACACAGATATTTAATATATCTGATAATGATGAAGTTAAATCTATTAAATATATAGATAAATTTGATATGAAAAATTTTGTTGTTAATATAAATAAGAATGGAAATATAAAAATATCAAATAGAATAAATCATAAGAATTTTTATGGATGTTATGCAAATTCTTTAAGTAGATTAATTATTTTTGGGGAAAAAGGTAATGTTTATTATATACCCGCTTATATGATACAAAATATTGATTCAAAAGGAATAAAATTAAATGATCTTATAGATGATTTTAAAGAAAAGGAAGAAAACATAGTAAATATATATTCAATTTCAGAATTTAGTGATTCAACCAGTGTTTATTTCTTCACTAAGAGTGGATATGTAAAAAGAACTAATTTACAAGAATTTAATGCAGAAAATCCGTGTATAAAAGGATATAAGTTAAAAAAGGAACAAGATAAAATAATAAATGTTTTATTATTTAATAATGATGATAAAAAGGATATTATTCTTATAACTAAAAATGCAATGGGAATAAGATTTGAAGCAAATAGTATTAGCTATATGGGAAAGATAGCGTCAGGTGTTACTGGTATAAGCTTAAGAGATAATGATGAGGTAATATTTGCTCAGTTTATAGATAAAAAAGAAGAAAAAGATATTATAAATATATGTGGAGAATTTAAGAGTAAGTTGAATGTAGAGTGTAAAGATAGAATAGAAAGTGAAATTATTTTGAAAAATATAAAAAATCAGAATAGAGCGGGAAAAGGTAAAAAGTTAATAAATTTAGAGTTAGATGATTATATAAAGTCCATAAAATAAGTAATAGCCCTTAGTATGTTAAAACATACTAAGGGCTATTACTGATACTGTAGATACATATTTATACTATAATACAAAAAAGTGTGTACTTGATATTATTGATATAATAGAATAAAATCAAAATTGTCAAATAAAGATGTTTTTACTCGAAAACATTAATACACATGGACATTTATATTTATTGAGGGAGAAACTCCGCTAGACGTATTTAAAATGCCAGTTGTGAAAAATATTATGTAGGAGGTAATATAAAATGGATTTTAATTTAACTAGAGAGCAACAATATGTAAAACAAATGGTAAAAGAATTTGTAGAAAACGAAATCAAACCTATAGCTGCTGAAACAGATGCAACAGGTGTGTTCCCAATGGAAGTTTACAAAAAGCTAGGTAAATACGGTATAATTGGTTTACCTTACCCTAAAGAATACGGTGGAACAGGTGGAGATTACCTATCTTACATTTTAGCAGTAGAAGAAATTTCTAAAGCTTGTGGTACTCTTGGAATTTCATACTCAGTTAACACTTCTTTATGTTGTGGAGCTATTTATCAAAATGGTACAGAAGAACAAAAGAAAAAATATCTTCCAGACTTATGCTCAGGAAAGAAAATTGGTTCTTTCGGATTAACTGAACCAAATGCAGGTACTGACGCATCAGGTGCTCAAACTGTAGCTGTAAGAGATGGAGATAACTATATATTAAATGGACAAAAATGCTTTATAACAAACAGCCCACTTGCTGAAACATTTGTTATATTTGCTATAACTGATAGATCTAAAGGAACTAAAGGAATATCAGCATTTATAGTTGAAAAAGATTTCCCAGGAATCTCAATTGGTAAAATTGAAGATAAAATGGGTATCAGAGGAGCACAAGTTGGTGAAATCATACTTGAAGATTGCGTAGTTCCAGCTGAAAACCTACTTGGAAAAGAAGGAAAAGGATTTGGAATAGCTATGAAGACTCTTGATGGAGGAAGAATTGGTGTTGCAGCTCAAGGTCTTGGATTAGCTGAAGGTGCATTTGATGCAGCTAGAGAATACATGAAAGAAAGAAAACAATTCGGAAAACAATTATACAAATTCCAAGGAATCGCTTGGAGAATGGCAGATATGGATGTAAGAATAGAACAATCTAGATACTTATTATACCAAGCTGCTATGGATAAAAACAATGGTAGACCTTACTCAGTTTCAGCTGCAAGAGCTAAGTTATCTTGTACAGATACTGCTATGTATGTTACTACTGAAGCTGTTCAATTATTCGGTGGATATGGATACATCAAAGATTACCCAGTAGAAAGAATGATGAGAGACGCTAAAATCACTCAAATCTACGAAGGAACTAACGAAGTTCAAAGAATGGTTATTTCAGGATCAATATTCAGATAATAATTAATTTAAGGAGGAATAGACAATGAAAATAGTTGTTTGCTTAAAGCAAGTTCCAGATACAAACCAAGTTAAAATAGATCCAGTTACAGGAACACTTATAAGAGAAGGAGTTCCATCAATCATAAACCCAGAAGATAAAAATGCTTTAGAAGAAGCATTAAGAATAAAAGATGAAAAGGGAGCTACTGTTACAGTAATAAGCATGGGACCTCCACAAGCAGAAGCTGCTTTAAGAGAAGCTATGGCTATGGGAGCTGATGATGCTATATTAATATCTGACAGAGCATTTGCAGGAGCAGATACACTTGCAACATCTCATGCATTAGCAGGAGCATTAAAGAAATTAGATTATGATATAATTTTTGCAGGAAGACAAGCTATCGATGGAGATACTGCACAAGTTGGACCTGAAATAGCTGAACATTTACAACTTCCTCAAATCACTTATGTAGAAAAAGTAGATGTTGAAGGAGATAAATTAACAGTAAGAAGAGCACTTGAAAACGGATATGAAGTATTAGAAGTTCAAACTCCATGCCTTCTAACTGCAATTAAAGAATTAAATGAACCAAGATACATGGATATGAGAAATGTATTTGGATTATTTGAAAGAGAAGTTAAAGTATGGTCAGCTGATGATATAGATGTTGACAAAGCTTTATTAGGATTAAAAGGATCTCCAACAAAAGTTAAAAGATCAATGACTAAAGAAGCTAAAGGACAAGGTGAAGTAGTTAATATGCCAGTTAAAGAAGCAGCAGCTTACGCAGCTTCAAAATTAAAAGAAAAACACTACATTTAGTATATATAAGTAGGAGGGATAAGTAATGAATATAGCAGATTTCAAAGGCGTTTGGGTATTCGCAGAACAAAGAGACGGAGAATTACAAAAAGTAGCTTTAGAATTACTTGGAAAAGGTAGAGAAATTGCAGATAAACTAGGAGTAGAATTAACTGCAGTTTTACTTGGAAATAAAATTGAAAATGTTGCAAATGAATTATTAGCACACGGAGCTGATAAAGTTCTTTATGCTGAAGATGAAAGATTAGCAAACTATACAACTGGTGCTTATACAAGAGTTATTTGTGATCTTGTAAATGAAAAGAAACCAGAAATATTATTCATAGGAGCTAGCTTCATAGGAAGAGACTTAGGTCCAAGAGTTGCTGCAAGATTACACACTGGTTTAACAGCAGATTGTACATCATTAGACACTGAAGAAGAAACAGGTCACTTATTAATGACAAGACCAGCATTTGGTGGAAACTTAATGGCAACAATCATGTGTACAGAAAACAGACCACAAATGTCAACTGTAAGACCAGGAGTTTTCGATAAATTAGAAGCTGATGAATCTAGAGTAGATGCATCTAAAATCGAAAAAGTTAATGTACAACTAGATGCTGAAGACTTAAAAGTAACAGTTAAAGAAGTTGTTAAAATAGCTAAAGAAGTTGCTGATATCGGAGAAGCTGAAGTTATCGTAGCAGGTGGTAGAGGAGTTGGAAACAAAGAAAACTTCGCAAAACTACAAGAACTTGCTGATGCTTTAAATGGTGTAGTAGCAGGATCAAGAGCAGCTACAGATAATGGCTGGATTGATCACGCATTACAAATTGGTCAAACTGGTAAAACTGTAAGACCTAAATTATACATTGCTTGTGGTATCTCAGGTGCAATCCAACACTTAGCTGGAATGCAAGACAGTGATTACATAATCGCTATAAATAAAGATGAAGATGCTCCAATCATGAAAGTTGCTGATCTTGGATTAGTAGGAGACTTAAACAAAATAATCCCAGAATTAATAGCACAAATAAAAAGCTATAACTAATAATTAGAAATAAAAAGCTGTTGGTATATAAAATGTACCCTTTGTCAAGGACAGTTTAAAAAAAGACTAGGAGGTACTAAGAAGATGATTTCTGTATTTTACAGGAGTCATCTTTTTTAAATTCCATTGACCTCTATAATTATTATAGTAATCCATATATTCATCAATTTCTTTCAAGAGTTCAGAAAATGTATTGCAATTTTTAATATTTGTTTCGTCTTTAAGATGTCCAAAGAATGACTCCTGGGGAGCATTATCCCAGCAGTTACCTCGTCTAGACATAGATTGTCTTATATTATATTTTTTAAGCAATTTCTGAAATATGGGACTAGTGTAATGTACTCCTTGATCTGAATGAATAAATGAATCTGACGATATTAAATAATTATTTGATGAAACCAGTTTTTCAATAGTTTCAGTCACAATATCTATTTTTAGACTTTTAGAAAGATTATAGGTTAATAATTCATTGGTTGAACCATCTAAAACGGTTGACAAATAAGCCCTTTGATCATTTTTATAAAATAGATATGTTATATCAGTTAGCAATACCTTTCCAGGTACATTTTGTTTAAATTTTCTATTTAATAAATTTGGAAAGACAAAATGTTCTTTGGTAGCCTTCATCATTTTTCTATAAGGGTTAGCTTTTCTATGCGGACATATAATATCATATTTATTCATTATTCTTCTAATACGTTTTAGGTTATAATTAATATTAAACTGATTTTCTAAAGTCATTTTAATTTGTCTAGCACCTTTTTTACGTTTTTTGAAGTTGTATGCAATTAATATATTATTATAGCTTTCTAAATCACGCTCTTCGCGTGATATACGATTAGTATGAGATTTTATAGAAAAGTAATTATAATACCCTGAACGTGAAATATTAGATAGTTTACAGAAGTAACTAACCAAATTTTCAAGTTTATATTTATCTATAACTAATTTTATAAGGATATATTTTTGTTGCGTTAGCAATTTTATTTTTCCTTTTTCACGCCCCTTTCCAACATTTCTAACTTTTTTAGCAGTTCATTTTCCGCTTCTAAGAGTTTTATTTTAGCCTGAAGTTTTTCATACTTTTCTTTAATAGACAAATTTTTTTCGGTAGGTCTTCCAGTATTGAATTTTCTAGTATCCTGAAGTTGAGTCACTCCACTTTTTCTAAATGCTGCACGCCATCTTTTGCCGCATGATTGAACACGCTTTAAACCTAAAATATCTATATTAAATCCACATTCTTCGAATATTTGTCGTGGGAATTTTCCATTTTCATTTTCCATAATAAATAATCTTTTAAAATCATCAGTATATGTAATTCCTTTACAACTAACCTTTTTTACAAATTTATTTTCAGATAATATGGCTATTTCATTTTCAGTAAATATTTTTTTACTCATTACAGTTCTCCTAATATCAATTATTCTTTATTTAATTATACATAAAAGTACCCTACGGGATAGACTTTTTTTATAGTGTCTATCCTATAGGGTACATTTTAATATACCAACAGCTTTTTTTATATTATTAAAATATAAGTAATATACTCATAAGATTTAGTATATAAATTATACAAGATATATAAATAAATATTATAATACTAAAAAGTGCCTACTTGATGCAAATTATATGATGACATAAAATTAGAATCAAAGGTAAGTTTTAGATAAGTTTTGAGTAAGTTTTAAGTAAGTCGAAATAAGAATAAGTAAGTTTTAGGTAAGTGATAAGTAAGTTTTAAGTAAGTTAAAGTAAATGTAAGTAAGTGAAAAATTAAGGGGGAATTAAAGATGGAATTTAAGAACTTATTACTAAAAAAAGAAAATGGTATAGGATACGTAACTATCAATAGGCCTAAAGCATTAAATGCTTTAAACTCTGAAACCCTACAAGAAATAGGCGTAGCCTTTAACAAAATTGAAAATGATGATGAAATATTTGTAGTTATATTAACTGGTGCTGGAGAAAAATCATTTGTAGCAGGAGCAGATATTTCAGAAATGAAAGATAAAAATGGAATGGAAGGTAGAAAATTTGGATTATTAGGAAATAATACTTTTAGAAAGATTGAATCATTATCAAAACCAGTTATAGCAGCTATTAATGGTTTTGCTTTAGGTGGCGGATGTGAAATTTCCATGGCTTGTGATATTAGAATAGCTTCAACTAAAGCTAAATTTGCTCAACCTGAAGTGGGTCTTGGAATTACTCCTGGATTTGGTGGAACTCAAAGGCTTCCAAGAATAGTTGGAATGGGAATGGCTAAAGAAATGATATATACTGGAAATATAATAAATGCAGATGAAGCATTTAGAATAGGTCTTGTAAATAAAGTAGTGGAACCAGAAGAGTTAATGAACGTAGCTACAAAACTTGCTAAGGACATTATAAAAAACGCACCAATAGCTGTTAAATTAGCAAAACAAGCAATAAATAGAGGTATGCAAGTAGATATAGATACAGCTATAAATTTTGAAGCTGAATTATTTGGAGCATGTTTCTCAACAGAAGATCAAATTGAAGGAATGAGTGCTTTCCTTGAAAAGAGAAAAGAAAAGAACTTCCAAAATAAATAATTAAATAATATATTAATTAAAAGGTGAAATTAAGTAGAGATTATTAAATTTTTACTTGGTTTCATCTTTTTTATTTATAATAATTTATTTATAATTGAATAGAATTGGAGGGATAAATAATGAAAAAACATATATTTAATAATGGTATACAACTATACTATGTTAAAAGACAAGGGAATATATCTTCATTTTGTATTGGTTTTAATGCAGGAGCTTTAGTTGAAAACAAAGATAATAGGGGGATTGCTCATGCTGTAGAGCATATGGTGTTTAAAGGTACTAAAACTAGAAATGAAGATGAAATAAATAAACTGTCAGATAAAATATTTGGGTTTAATAATGCAATGACAAACTACCCTTATGCAATTTATTATGGAACAACATTGTCGTCTGACTTTAACAAAGGTTTTCAATTGTATTCTGATATATTAATAAATCCTACATTTCCTAAAGAAGGTTTTAAAGAAGAAATTGATGTAATTTTAGAAGAACTTAAAGAATGGAAGGATGATGCTTATCAAGAATGTGAGGATGAATTATTTTATAATGCGTTTAAGAAAAGAAGAATTAAAGATCTAATAATAGGTGATAAAAAAAGTATAGAAAATATAACATTAAGTGATATAAAAAAATTCTATAATAAACACTATGCTCCTGAAAATTGTGTTATAAGTGTAGTATCTTCGATGGAATTCCAAGAAGTTTTAAAGATAGTAGATGATAATTTTGGAGAATGGAAAAATAACTATAACTTTAAATGTGAGGATATATATGAAAAAAATGTACCAGGAGTGTTTTGTAAAATAAGAAATGATATAAATGGAGCTAAGATACAATATTGTTTTCCTATACATAATTTAAGTAACGAAGAGATAAAAGCTTTAAAGATATTTAATTTTAAATTTGGGGAAGGAACAAGTAGCATATTGTTTGATAAAATAAGAACTAAAAATGGTATGGCTTATGATATAAGTAGTAGTATAAAAAATGAAAAAGGTATTAAGTTATTTGTGATTACATTAGGTACATCAGTAGATAAAATTGAAAAAGCAATGGAATTAATAAATAAGAGTATATATAGTATAAAAAATATAGAGGGAATGTTTAATGAAGATAATATTAAAGATATAGTAAAAAGTATAAATTTTAAAAAGGAGTTAGCCCTAGAAAAATCAATTGAAGTATGTAAAAAAATTACTACAAATAAAATAATGTTTAATTCTGTAGATGATGTTTTTGATGAATTTATGAAGGATATATTAATAGATGAGAAAAAAATTATTGATACTGTATGTAAGGTGCTTAAAAATCCTACTATACAAATTTTAAAACCGCAATAGAACATAAAAGATAAGTACTGTATATAGGTGCTTATTTTTTATAGTTTGATATTGATTTGTAAATGAGAATGTATTACAATTATAATATACACACCCACTAGGGGGGAGGGTTGAAATATGAATGAAGAAAAAAAGAAAGCTATTCAATATTTAAAAACAGCTAAAGGGCAAATTGATGGAATTTTAAAAATGATAGATGATAGTAGATATTGCATAGATATATCAAATCAAATTATAGCAGCGGAAGCTTTATTAAGAAAAGCTAATTCTATGATATTGAAACAACATCTAAATCATTGCGTAAAGGATGCTTTTTTACATGATAAAGGTGAGGAAAAAGTTGATGAAATAATGTCTGTATTGAATAAGTTAATGAAATAGAGTTAATTGATAGGAGGCAAGAAAATATGGATAAGACATTAAGTATCCAAGGAATGACTTGTACAGCCTGTGCAAAAGCAATTGAAAAAGTTTCTAAAAAAACTAATGGTGTAATCGACGCAAATGTTAATTTTGCTTCGGAAAAATTATATTTGAAGTATGATGAAAATGTTGTGTCTAAAGAAGAAATAATTAATGCAATTAAAAAAGCTGGATATATGGCAACGGAAAAAGAAGATTCTGTAGATTTAAATAAAGAAAAAAAGGATAAAGAAATAGAAATTATGTGGAGAAATTTTTTATATTCTGCCATATTTGCAATTCCACTTTTAATAATTTCAATGGGACATATGATTGGAATGCATTTACCTAAAACAATTGATCCTATGTTAAATCCTTTGAATTTTGCTTTAATTCAATTTATATTAGTTTTGCCCTGTATTTATAATGGGAGAAAATTTTATAAAATTGGATTAAAAACATTATTTAAAGGAAGTCCTAATATGGATTCTTTAATTGCAATAGGAAGTGGAGCTGCAATAATTTATGGACTATTTGCTACCTTTAAAATAGCTACAGGACATACAGAGTATACTATGGATTTATATTTTGAATCAGCAGCAACAATAATAACACTAATTTCGCTTGGAAAGTATTTAGAAACTAAGTCAAAGGGGAGGACATCTGAGGCAATAAAAAAATTAATGGGATTAGCATCTAAAACGGCATTAATACTTCAAAATGGAGAAGAGGTAACTATACCAATAGAAGAAGTAGAAATTGGAGATATAGTTGTAGTAAAGCCTGGTGATAAGATACCAGTAGATGGAGTTGTAATAGAAGGAAATTCTTCTATAGATGAATCTATGTTAACTGGAGAAAGTATGCCAATTGAGAAAACTATAAATGATAAAATATATGGTGCAACCATAAATAAAAATGGATATTTAAAATTTAAAGCAATGAAGGTGGGAAAGGATACAGCTTTATCACAAATAATAGATTTAGTTGAAAAAGCTCAAGGTTCAAAAGCACCTATTGCAAGACTTGCAGATATTATATCATCATATTTTGTACCGACAGTTATAATTATTGCTATAATTTCAGCTATAAGTTGGTACATAGCAGGAAAGAATACAATATTCTCTCTTACAATATTTATTTCAGTTTTAGTAATTGCTTGTCCTTGTGCATTAGGACTTGCAACTCCTACAGCCATTATGGTAAGTTCAGGAAAAGGAGCTGAAAATGGAGTTTTAATAAAAAGTGGAGAAGCATTAGAAACTGCACATAAAATAAATACAATAGTATTTGATAAGACAGGAACTATAACAGAAGGAAAGCCTGAAGTTACAAATGTAATTACAAGTGAGGGATTTGAAGAAGATTATTTAATTCAATTGGTTGCATCAGCAGAAAAAGCCTCTGAGCATCCACTAGGTGAAGCTATAGTAAAATATGCAAAGGAGAAAGAAATATCATTAATAGATGTTAAATCCTTTAAATCTATAACCGGTAAGGGTATAGAGGTAGTAATTAATAATAAAACTATAATTGTAGGAAATAAAAGATTAATGAATGAAAGAAAAGTTTCAATAGGTAAATTAGAAGAAAAATTCCAATTGCTTTCAACAGAAGGGAAAACACCTATGTATGTTTCTGTAGATGGAAATATAAGTGGAATAATTGCAGTTGCAGATGTTATAAAGAAAAATAGTAAAATTGCAATAAAAAAACTACAAAAAATGGATATAAGAACAATAATGATTACAGGTGATAATGAAAAAACTGCAATGGCTATTGCAAAACAAGTGGGTATAGATGAAGTTTTAGCTGAAGTTATGCCACAGGATAAGGCTAATAATGTAAAAAGAATACAAGAAAAAGGAGAAATTGTTGCAATGGTTGGTGATGGAATAAATGATGCACCAGCACTTGTTCAATCTAATGTAGGAATAGCAATTGGATCTGGAACAGATATAGCTATGGAATCAGCAGATATAATTTTAATAAAAAATGATATTTTAGACGTTGTAACAGCAGTACAACTAAGTAAAGTTACTATTAAAAACATAAAAGAAAATTTATTTTGGGCATTTGGATATAATACTTTAGGTATACCAATTGCTGCTGGAATACTTACTTTATTTGGAGGTCCTAAATTGAATCCCATGATAGCAGCTGCTGCTATGAGTTTAAGTTCTGTTTCCGTATTAACAAATGCTTTAAGGCTTAAAAAATTTAAAATTGATATATAAAATAATTTATATAAATATAGTATTAAGTGGGATATACCACTTGATATATACAGGAGGATGAATTATGAAAAAAAAGCTAAATATTGAAGGAATGTCTTGTAATCATTGTGTTAATCATGTAAAAAATGCTCTTATGGAAATCAAAGGGATTAATGATGTTAATGTAAGTTTAGAAGGAAAATTTGCTATTGTTCAAGGGGAAGATTTAGATGATAGGAAAATGAAAACAGAAGTTGAAGATTGGGGTTATAAAGTAATTTCAATAGAGGAAGCTTAAAAAAAGAGTCAGTGAAAAACTGGCTCTTTTTTATGTTATTTTTTTTTAGTAAATTTTCTTTTCTTATTTTTTTTCTTTTTTACTGAAAAACCAAAGTTACCTAAAGCTTTTTTAGAAATTCCAAAGTATTCACCGTGAGAGTAGCAGATTAAATCAGCTTTTTCATAATGAATTTTACCCTTTTCATCAATCAAATCTTCTTCTACATGAACAGATAGTATTTCAGCTAAAAATAAATCATGTGATCCTAAGGGTATAACATTTTTAACTTTACATTCTAAGGTTATAGGACATTCATCTATGTAGGGAACAGATATATTATCACTTTCTTTTAATGTAAAATTAAGTTCTTTTATTTTATCTAAAGTATTACCAGATTTAACCCCACAAAAGTCTACAGCTTTAACTAAATTTCTTGAAGGAAGATTAACAACAAATTCATTATTTTCTTTTATATATTCATAAGATAGTCGCTCTGGTCTTATAGCTACACTTATCATTGGAGGTTTGGTACAAGCAACTCCAATCCACCCAACAGTAAATACATTTACTTTTCCCTTGTTATTTTTAGATGTAATAAGTACTGAAGGTACTGGATTTAGCATAGCACTTCCTTTAAAGGTCTTTTTACTCATTAATATCTCTCCTGTATGTTATATATTTTATTGTTAAATTATAGAGTTTCATAATATTTTTTTAATAATAATCCATCTTGTTCAAGTATAGGACTTTCACATATTATACAACCTTTGATATCAAAGTCTCTAAAGGCTTTAAGACATTCTTTATAATTAAAATCACTTTCTTCAAAAGGAAGATGGTTTCGTTCACCTTTTATAGTATAGTTAATTCCTGATAAATGAATATGCATGTCATTTAATCCATCATCTCCTAGTTCATTACCTACATAATCTAATATTCTAGCAAAGTCATCATAATTTTTTAAAGAACCATTATATCTTGCATGAAGATGCGAAAAATCTATACATAATTTACATGTAGAAACTGACTTACATAGAGCTACATTTTCTTCTAAAGAACCAAATTGAGTTCCTTTTCCTGTTGTTTCAAGTCTATAATCTACCCCTAAATCTGGAAGTTTTAAAAGATTTTCTTTTATAGTTTCAAAAGTTTCTTCCTTTGAATCTTTAAGATAAAAACCAGGGTGAAATATAAGGCTTTTTCCTTGAACTTTCTTTAGTCCCTCAGCTCCTTTTATTATTCTTTCAATAGATTTTTCTATTTTCTCTTCTTCATCTGCATTTAAGTTTATAAAGTAAGAACCATGTGCAGATAAATAGAAGTTGTTTTTTAATTTTGCATCTAATACTTCATTTTTATTTTTATCTGTAATGTTTACAGATCTTACAAAAGGAAGTTCCATTGCATCAAGACCTATTTCTTTTAAATATTCAATTCCAGTTTTGTATGTGAACTTTTTATCGCTATTTCTATTGGGTAATCCTGATATTCCAAATAATAAAGTATCCATTATAGCACCTCCAATAAGATTATACCACAAAATATATAATGATTATGCTATAATAATTTAGAAGAAGGTGATAAATTGATTAGCCAATGGAGATTAAAAGTTACAAAATGTGATACTAAATTATTAGCTAAAAAATGTAACATAAGTGACATTACAGCAAAAGTATTGGCAAATAGAAATATTCAAAGTGAAGAAGAAGCTAAAAAATTTTTAAGAGCATCACTTGAAGATTTATATAGTCCATTTTTAATGAAAGATATGCAACAAGGAATAGATATAATATTAGATGCTATTGATGAAGGAAAAAAAATAGTTGTTTATGGTGATTATGATGCTGATGGAGTTACAAGTACAGCTATTTTATATAAGGGACTTTTAGAGTTACATGCAAATGTTGAATATTATATACCTGATAGAGAAGCAGAAGGATATGGTATGTGCAGTAATAGAATAAAAATTTTAAAAGAACAGGGTACTGATATTATACTAACTTGTGATAATGGTATAAGTGCTGTAGAGGAAGTAAAACTTGCTAAGGACTTGGGAATGAAGGTTATAATTACAGATCATCACGAACTTCCATTTAAAGATGAACATGGTAAAAGAGAGTATATACTCCCTAATGCAGATGCAATTATAAATCCTAAAAGAAATGATTGTGAATATCCTTTTAAAATGTTATGTGGTGCAGGTATTGCTTTTAAATTTATACAAGCTTTATATACAAATGTAGGAATAGAGGATAAGGAAGCTTATAAATTTATTGAACTTGCTGGAATAGGTACTATATGTGATGTAGTAGATTTAGTTGAAGAAAACAGAATTATAGCAAAAAACTCTTTAAAGATGATAAGTAATACTACAAATTTGGGGTTAAAATCGCTTATTGATGTTCTTGGTATAAATAATAAAGAAGTAAAATCTTATAATATAGGATTTATGATAGGTCCTTGCATTAATGCTACAGGAAGATTAGATACAGCAGCATTATCAGTGGAACTATTAATTACAAATGATGAAGAAAGAGCTAAGGAGCTTGCAAATATATTAAATAATTTAAACAAAACAAGACAAGAAATGACAATGAGAAATGTAGAAGAAATAATTGATGTTGTTGAAAATTCTAGTTTTAAAGAAGATAAGGTTTTAGTAATATATAAAGAGGATATACATGAGAGCATAGCAGGAATAGTAGCGGGTAAAATAAGAGAAAAGTTTAATGTACCTACTATAATATTAACTAAAGGAAAGGAAATGCCTAAGGGTTCAGGTCGTTCAATAGAAGAATACAATTTATTTGAAGAATTATTAAAATGTAAAGATTTATTAGATAAATTTGGTGGACATCCAATGGCAGCAGGATTATCTATAAAGGAAGAAAATATAAATGAGTTAAGACAAAGGTTAAATGAAAATTGTAAACTTACAGATAATGATATAATACCTAAAATAAAAATAGATAAAAGAATTCCTTTAAACATAGTTAATGATGAATTAATATCTGAAATAGAGGTTCTAGAACCATTTGGAAAAGGGAATTCATCTCCATTGTTTGCAGAGAAAAATGTAAAAGTTTCTCAAGTGAGAGTACTTGGTAAAAATCAAAATACACTTAAATTAACATGCATTATAAATGATAAAGAAAAAATAGAAGCTATATCATTTAATAAGGTAAATGAATTTAAAGAAATGATAAAATCTAAAATTGCATTTGAAAAAATTCTGGTAAATTGTTCTGATTTAAAACTAGATTTAATATTTTATCCAATAATAAATGAATTTAACGGAAATAAGACAGTACAACTTAGAATAAAAGATTTTAGACTTTCACAATAATATTATAAATATTATTTAATTATTATTAATATAATTTGCAAAAAGTAAGTCTTCTCAAAAGAAAGACTTACTTTTTTATTTAAAACATTTATAAAAAATAGATGAATTATAAAGTGAAAATTTTTATTATTTATAGAAATTTATAAAATATACAATAAAAGAAGGGAAAATAATAACTTTTGTAGAATATATTTGTATATGTTAATTTTTTATTAAATGCGGAGGAATATATAAATGTATCAACTTTATGATGACATACCTTTTGGAGTAATTATTTTTCAAGGGAAACATTTACATATTCAGTATATAAATTATAATTTTGTTAATATGTTTGATGTTGATTCTGAATTTATTGGAAGAGATATAGATGATTTGAAAATTTTTAGACAAATAAAAGGTACTATAGAAAACTGTATAAACTTTGGGATAAATAAAAAATTAAAACAAGTTGAAATTTTAATAAATAGATATTTTGATATTATGATTAATATTAAAAATGATATTATTACGATTTTTGTTTATGAAGTATCTCAATACGTAAATATGCAAAATGAATTAAAACATAGTAATGAAAACTTCCTTTGTATGTGTTCAGAATTAAAAACAAAATGTGATATATTACAAACTCTTAGAAATAGAGAGAATGATTGTTTTATACATCTAAAAAATGTATTAAATAATATATCAGAAGGTATTATAGTTTATGATGAATTTGGAAAATTTTACTTCTGCAACAAAGCATCTATGTGTTTAATCGGAGATGATGTTAAAAAATTTGATGTTAGGGGTTTTTTTAATAAGTTAGGTTGCTATGATTTTGAATATAGGGGAAAGAATTTATTGCAATTATATTATGATTTTAAATATAAAAATAGACCTATAAGAGAATTTATAATCAAACTTAAGGATAATAACAATAATAATAGATATATTGAATTAAATTCCAGTTCTATAATTAATGAAAATTGTGTTGTTAATACAATAATAACTTTAAAAGACATTACAAGTATTAAGAGTAAAGGAATAAAACTTCAGGAACAAAGAGAATTTATAAATGATGTAGTAAATACAATAGATGTGCCAATAGCTGTAATAGAATACGATAATTTAAATTATAAACTAGCAAATAGTAAGTATAAAGATATGATGTTTTTAAATAATAATTTTAATAATAGTGTTACAGAACCTTTTATATTAGATGTTATTCATAATATTTTTAACAAAGGTATACATAAAAAAGAACACGTATTAGCTCCATATGTTATTAAAGATAAGAATGGAAATGAGAGATATTATAAGATTAAGTTTACAGGAAAAGTAAATGAAAAAAGTATTAATAAGTTAAATAAAATATTTATTCATGCTACGGATATTACAGAAGAAATAGTACATAATAAAGAACTTCAAAATATTTCAAAAATGAAAGATGAGTTTTTTAACATGATTTCTCATGAACTTAGAACTCCTTTAACTATAATTAATTCATCTGTACAATTAGCTAGGGATATATATAAGGAAGAGATAACTAGAAATATAGAAAGA
Source organism: Clostridium novyi (assembly GCF_003614235.1). Next base: position 1,731,906 of record NZ_CP029458.1, read on the forward strand.
GTATTGCTTAGAGTAGATCAAAATTGTAGAAGGCTTTTAAAATTAATAAATAATATATTAGACATTTCTAAAGCAGAAGCAGGATTTCTTCAATTACAATATTCAGACTTTGATATAGTTGTAGTAACTGAAAATATAGTTAGTTCTGTAAGTATATATGCTAAGAGTAGAGGAATACAATTAATATTTGACACTAATAAAGAAGAAAAATTAGTTGCCTTAGATAAAGATAAATATGAAAAAATTATATTAAATTTATTATCTAATGCTATAAAATTTACCCCAAAAGGAAGAAAGATTTATGTTACTACACTTATAGAGAATAATAAGGTTCAAATAAAAGTTAAGGATCAGGGAATTGGTATAGAAAAAGAAGATTTAAAAACTATATTTAATAGATTTATACAAATAAGAAATAATACAACTAACTGTGTACAAGGAACAGGTCTTGGCCTTGCGCTAGTTAAAAATTTAGTTGAATTAATGGAAGGAAATATAAAAGTTAATAGTAAAATTAATGAGGGAACAGAATTTACAATTACTTTTGATAATTTAAAAAATAATAATAATAATTTAATCAAAGGTTCTTTTGATTTAAATTCAGATATTAAAAATAAATTAGTTCTTGAGTTTTCTGATATTAAATAAATTAAGCGCATGACAATATTATCATGCGCTTAACTTATAAACTATTTAAAGTATTTATATATTTTTATATTAAAGCATATTTTGTTCATAATAGTTAATCATTTTTTTTACCATTTCTCCTCCAACGGAACCACATTGTTTGGCTGTTAAATCTCCATTGTAGCCTTCTTTTAAAGGAACACCAACTGCATTTGCAGCTTCCATTTTAAATTTATTTAATCCTTCTCTAGCTTCTGGAACAAGAACTCTATTTCTTGACATTTAAATCAACCTCCTTATGTGTTTTCAATAATAGCTTATCCATTTTTAAAAGATATATAATATAAGATTTAAGGTAAAATAAATATAATTATGAAAAGATTTTATTAAAATGTTTTTATGGAAATATTAAAGAAGCCTAAGATAAACAAGTAATATATGATACAATTGAATATATATCTTTTATAAAAAATAAAACGAGGTGTATATTATGGAAATTGACAGTAGAGTTTTTTCTGACCAGAAAATTGGAAAATTATTGATTAAATTTGGAGTACCTACTATATTATCCTTATTGGTAATGGAACTTTATAATATGATTGATACTATATTTGTAGGATCTACTATTGGATCAGTAGGAATAGGTGCGCTTACAATCTCTCTACCAATTCAAAAACTTATAAGTTCTACAGGGCTTATGATGGCAGTAGGTACTTCCACTGCTGTTTCCAGAAATTTAGGAAAAAAGAAATTTCATAAAGTAACAAAAGTAATATTAAATTCTTTAATTTTAACTAGTTTAATTTTAAGTTTACTGTGCATTATAATATTTATATTTAGGAATTATATAATAAAAAATTTATTGGGAGCTAGTGAAAATCTCTTTATATATGCATATCAGTATATATCTATAATTTTATTAGGTGGTATATTTCAGTGTTTAACATTAGTAATAGGATATATAATCATGTCTTTAGGAGATACTAAGCTAACTTTAAAGGCAACATCATTAGGTGCCATTATAAATATGATATTAGATTTAATTTTAGTGGTTCATTTTTCTATGGGAGTAAAAGGAGCAGCAATTGCAACTACAGTTTCTCAAATATTAGCATTTATTTATACTTTTAAAAAGTTTATTAAAATAAAACAACAAATTAATCTAGAATTTAAGTTTATATTTGAATTATCTATAATAAAAAGTATAATAACAGTTGGCTTTTCTACATTTATTGTAGAAGTTTCAGATGGGTTACTTTCTATAGTATTTAATAATCTATTATCAGTTAATGGTGGAGATGATGCTATTGTTATAATAGGAACTATAACAAAGTTATCTATGTTTTTATTTATAACGGTAATAGGTATAAGTTCAGCCATGCAACCTATAGTAGCTTTTAATTATGGTGCTAAAAATTATCAAAGATTAAAACTAGTAATAAAGGAAACTATAATATTTATAACAATAACTACTTTAATTGTTTGGGGAAGTATGTTTTTATTTCCATCTTATTTAATGGGAATATTCTTGAAAGACACAGAATTACTTATAAAAGCCGTTAAGGCGTTTAGAATAGTTATAATGATATTTCCTTGTGTAGGAATATATTATGTATCAATATACTGTTGTCAAGCTCTTGGAAAAGCTAAATCTTCTTTTATATTGTGTATATATAGAGAGACATTAGTATGTATTCCAGCTGCTATAATTTTAGTATATAAACTTGGTACAATAGGTGCGTGGCTTGCATATCCTGTAGCAGATTTTATATCCTGTATTACAGGATTATTTTATATAAGAAAAATAATAAATAGTTTAAAAAAAATTAATTAATAACAAAGCCTCTTCTAAATATATTATTTAGAAGGGGCTTTGCATTTTTAATAATATCTGAAATATCAGTTTAATCTATTTTAGAATTATACTTAGGATAAATTTAAATTATAGATTATTTTTTTCGTATTGTTCTACCATAGTTTTAACCATTTGTCCGCCAATTGATCCAGCCTGTCTTGAAGTTAAGTCTCCATTGTATCCTTGTTTTAAATTAACACCAACTGCATTTGCAGCTTCCATTTTAAATTTGTTTAATCCTTCTCTTGCTTCTGGTACTAATGCTCTATTATTTCTTGCCATTTTAATGACCTCCTTGTTTTAAGTGATTTATTTTTGTTACACTAGTATCTTAACCTTTTTTAGAAATAATATATTAGTAGTTTAGAGGTACAAGTTCAAGTTTGTACTTGTTTTAGCAAAAGAATTATTAATTGTAATATTTTATTTTAAAAAATATAATTAATATTAATAAAATATATAGTATAATAAAGAATTAGTGAGTAATTAAAAGGGCTTTTAAAAGAAGAAAATTCATAATATAGTTGGGAGATGATATTTTGAAGAAATATAAGATAATTATGACTGGAGGAGGTTCAGCTGGTCATGTAACTCCAAATCTTGCACTTGTACCTAAATTAAAAGAATTAGGTTATGAAATACAGTATATAGGAACAAATAATGGGATAGAAAGAAAGATAATTGAAGGAGAAAACATAAAGTATCATATTATTTCTAGTGGCAAATTAAGAAGATATTTTGATATAAAGAATTTTTCTGATCCTTTTAAAGTAATAAAGGGAGTTTTTGAAGCAAAAAAAATAATAAAAAAAGAAAAACCTAATATAGTATTTTCAAAAGGTGGATTTGTATCTGTACCGGTTGTTATTGGTGCTCGTTTAAATGGAATTCCGGTTATTGCCCATGAATCAGATATGACTCCGGGACTTGCAAATAAGCTTGCAGCTCCATTTTGCAACAAAGTATGTGTAACATTTCCTGAAACATTAAAATGTATGAAAGGAAATAAAGGAATAGTTACAGGTACACCAATAAGAGAAGAACTTTTTAAAGGAAGTAAATCAAAAGGATATAATATATGTAATTTTCATAAAAGAGAAAAACCAGTTCTTATGATAATAGGAGGAAGTTTAGGTTCTAAAGTAATTAATGAAAATATAAGAAATAATATTGAGGAATTACTTAAAAAATATAATATAATTCATATATGTGGTAAAGGAAATATAGATAAAACCTTAATTGGCAAAGGAGGATACAAGCAGTTTGAGTATGTTAAAGAGGAATTATCACATTTAATGGCAGTATCGGACTTATTTATATCTAGAGCTGGAGCAAATGTTATTTTTGAATTATTAGCATTAAAAAAACCTAATCTATTAATACCTTTATCTGCAAAAGCTAGTAGAGGAGATCAAATATTAAATGCAAAATCTTTTGAGAAAAGTGGATATAGTATGGTTATAGAGGAAGAAAACTTAAGTGAAAATATTATAGTTAATAAAATAGATGAATTATTTAAAGAAAGAGAAAAATATGTTAAAAATATGAGTTCAAGTTCTGCAAATAATTGTGTGGAAAAAATAATTAAATTAATAGAAAAATATAAAAAAATATATTAATATAACAAAATGGGCAGCTAAATAAGCTGCCTTAGGCTGTTGATAAACATAATTTGTCAACAGCCTTTTTTCATTTTTGAAAAGTATTTAAAGGACTCAAGAGCTTTGGAGTTTTTATTGAAATAATTTAAAAGATTACTTATACATTTTAGAGTTTCTGGATTTATTGTGTGTTCAATTTTTTCTGTTTCTTCTAGTATACCATTACAGACACCTATTAGTTTTAAGAAGCTTTCTATAATTTCATGTCTTTCTAATAAACTTTTACCAATATGCCTTCCTTTACTTTCTAAAGTTATAGCTCCATACTTTTCGTATTTTACAAGATTAAGTTTAGATAACTTTTGAACCATTTTAGTAGCTGAAGGTGGTTGTACATTTAATGCAGAAGCCAAATCGTTTATTCTTGTAAAACCTGAAGATTTAGATAATCTATAAATCATTTCTAAATAATCTTCCATAGAAGGGGTTAGTATGTTGATATCTTTTTTTATATATTCACTAAATGTAAAAAAGTTTTCACTTGTCAAAGAATCACCTGCTTTAAAGTATAATTGTTAAATTATATGCAGTGAAAAAATATATATTAATACAGTGTAACAATATTTGGAAGTAAATCATAGTATATTATGTATGATTAATTAAAAAAGTTAGACTAAGCTAATTTTATTAGTTTATTGAAAAATATAATATAACATATAGGGGGGAATTCTTATGGAAAAAATAAAGAATAATTTAAAAAAATTAAGTGATATAAATGTTGGAAAATTAGCAAAAGTTAATGGATTAAATTCAAATGGTCTTATAAGGGAAAGAATGCTTGCATTAGGACTTACTAGAGGAGCAACTATAAAGGTTATTCAAAGAGGTCCTTCTGGTGATCCTACAATATATGATATAAGGGGAGCTATGATAGCTTTGAGGAGAGAAGAAGCTTCATTAATTAATGTTTCTTTAGCTTAAAGTTTTAATAATTAATATAAGGAGGGTATTATGGGGCTTACTTATAAGTCAACACAAATAAATTCTTTAAGAGATGTATATAAAGTGGAAAAAAAGCAAGATGAATATATAGTAGCTTTAGCAGGAAATCCAAACACAGGAAAAAGTACAGTATTTAATGCACTTACTGGTCTTCATCAACATACGGGAAATTGGCCTGGAAAAACAGTTGTAAACGCTAGAGGAGAGTTTAGTTTTAAGAATACAGATTGTATTTTAGTGGATTTGCCAGGAACATATTCGTTATTTGCAACTTCTTCTGAAGAAGAAATTGCAAGAGATTTTATTTGTTTTGGAGAACCAGATGTTACAGTAGTAGTTGCAGATGCTACATGTCTTGAGAGAAACTTAAATTTAGTATATCAAGTTATGGAACTTACGGATAAAGTAATATTATGTGTAAATCTTATAGATGAGGCTAAGAAAAAGAATATATTAATAGATTCTAAAAGATTGCAAGAGGAATTAGGTATACCTATTGTAATGACTGCTGCAAGAAGTGGTATTGGTATGCAAGAATTAAAGGATGCTATATTTAAAGTTATCACTGGCAAAATGTTGCCAACACCTAATAAAGTAATATATAAAGATAGTATAGAAGAAGTTGTATATAAGCTTAAATATATAGTTAAAGAAAAAATACCAAAAATTAATTCAAGGTGGTTATCTCTAAGACTTATTGATGGAGATAATAAAATAATAAAATGTATTTTAAAGGATTTGGATGAAAAAGAAAGAGAAAACACACTAGATATTGTTAGAAGTTTAACAAAAAATATATCAAAGGAAGACATAAGAGATTATATAACTCAGGAGATTTACAAAAAAGTAGAGAATGTAACTCATACCTGTGTGAACATAGATGAAAATAAATTTAATAGAGATAGAAAAATTGATAAGTATATAACATCTAGAATATTTGGTATTCCTATTATGTTAGCTATTTTAGCATTACTTTTTTGGATAACTTTAACTGGAGCTAACTATCCTTCAGAGTTTTTGTCAACAACATTTTTTAAATTTGAAGATAAACTTACTAATTGGTTTACTATGATAAATGCTCCTAAATGGTTATATGGAGTATTAGTTTTAGGACTTTATAGAACATTAGCATGGGTAATATCAGTTATGTTACCTCCTATGGCAATATTTTTCCCTTTATTTACATTACTCGAAGACCTAGGATATTTACCAAGGGTTGCATTTAATTTAGATCATTTATTTAAGAGAGCATGTGCTCATGGAAAACAATGTCTTACAATGTGCATGGGAATAGGATGTAATGCGGCAGGTATTATTGGCTGTAGAATTATTGAATCACCAAGAGAAAGATTAATAGCTATATTAACTAATAATTTTATGCCTTGTAATGGAAGATTTCCAACATTGCTTGCCATTTCTTCAGTATTTCTAGTTGTAGGTAATAATAGTAGATTATCAAGTGCTATTCCCGCACTTACAATTACTATAATGGTTGTACTTGGAGTTATAATTACTTTAATTGTTTCATATATACTTTCTAAAACTTTATTAAAAGGAGTTCCTTCTAGTTTTACATTAGAATTACCACCTTATAGAAAACCTCAAATAGGAAGGATTTTATATACATCAATAATTGATAGAACTATATTCGTACTTGGAAGAGCAGTTGCTATTGCAGCACCAGCAGGAGTAGTAATATGGATATTAAGTAATATTACTATAGGAAATATGAGTATACTATGTCATATAGCTAATTTTTTAGAACCATTAGCTAAGATTATGGGCCTTGATGGATTTATACTTTTAGCGTTTATTTTAGGTATACCAGCAAATGAAATAGTAGTTCCTATTTTATTAATGGCATATTTGTCTCAGGGTTCTATGATAGATTTTGAAAATTTAGAATCATTAAAACAAATTTTAATAAGTCATGGATGGACATATCTCACAGCATTAAATGTTATGATTTTCACATTATTACATTGGCCATGTGCTACAACTTTATGGACAATTAAAAAAGAAACTGGTAGTGCAAAATGGACAGCACTTGCAGCTATAATTCCAACATGCATAGCTTTTGCTATATGTATTTTAAATACATTTGTATTTAAAATATTAGGATGGGTATAATAAGAATGAGTTCAACTAATAAAACTTAGTTGAACTCATTCTTATTTATCTAAATAATTAGCAAAGAATTCATCTATCATTTTTTCAGCTACTCTTTTATAAGTGTTAGCTTCATTTATTACACATAATACTTGGAGTAACATTTGAGAAATTTCTATATTGTTATTGGAAAAGTCTTTTGTTTCATTTTTAATTAATTTAAGTTTATTTTGAAGATTTTCATTTATAATAATTGACTCTGATTTTTTTATATTTAAAAAACTTTTATAAATTTTTTTTAGATCTAAATTACTAGTTTCATTGCTTGATAAATCTTTTATTATATTATTAAATAATAAACTTATATCATTTATTGATAAGGTTTGTTTTAAATAATAAATCAAAATAAGAAGAATAATGTGATTCTTACTATATTTCTTTTTATTAGGTGGAATTAAAATTTTAGCTTTAGTATAGTTATTTATCATGGTTTTAGTTAAAATTTTATCATCTTCATTTCGCTTTAAATGTTTAAGTTTATCATCAAATAAAGTAATGACTTGATCCATATATAAATCTAAATCAGGTATGTCCGATAGTTTTAAATCTTCGTCTAAATGTAACTCTTTTATTAAAAAATTAAAGTTTTCTGTATTTAAGTTCATTAAAAACACTTCTATATATGTATTAAAAGAATATTACCATAGCTATATTTATATTGCAATGTATAGTATATAAAACTATATAAAGAAAATAAACATTATTTTAAATATTAACTATAAAAAAATAAAAATCAGAAATAATAAGTATAACTTAGAAATATACATATAATTTGTAAAAATAACAAAATACATATTAAAATTCATTTGAATACAAATATCATTACTAGTAGTTTTCAAAACTATGTAGTATAATATATACATTAAGAATAATAGATATATTATTTAAATTAGGAGATGATTCATAATGAATAAATTTAGAGAACCTGTAAGTGGTTTAACTCATTTATTTGGAGTTATTATTTCTATAATAGGATTAATACTACTAATAAAATACCAATCTTTAATGCCTTATGCCACTAAACTAAAGTATTTGGCTATAATTATGTTTGGAGTAAGTCTTATACTTTTATATACTGCCAGTACTGTTTATCATTTAGTAAAAGCCTCAGAAAAAGTTATAAAATTTCTTAGAAGATTAGATCATTCTATGATATATATATTAATAGCAGGTACGTATACACCGGTATGTTTAATTTCATTACAAGGAAAATTAAGATGGATAATGTTTATAGGAATTTGGTCTTTTGCTTTAATGGGAATTATATTTAAAATGGTTTGGTTTAATTTGCCTAGATGGGTATCTACATTATTTTATGTATTAATGGGATGGATTGCAGTATTTATAATATCACCGCTTTCTAAGATAATGGATATAAAAGGTCTTATTTTAATGTTTTTAGGAGGAGTTCTTTATACATTAGGAGCAGTTATTTATGCCACTAAATGGCCTAAAATAAAATCAAAAACCTTTGGATTCCATGAAATTTTTCATTTGTTCGTATTAGGAGGAAGCTTTTGTCATTATTTTATGGTGTTAAAATATATAATATAAATGATTTTGTATAAGAGGAGTTTTTAATTTATGAAAAAATTAGTATCTATAGAGGATATAAAGGATTTTATTAATAATAATACTTTATCATTATTATATTTTTCATCTAAGTTAGAAAAATGTAGTGTTTGTCATATGCTACTTCCAAAGATACAACATAATTTAAAGAATTATTCAAATTTACAAATAGCTACAGTTGATGCAAGTGAAGTTAAAGAAGTAGCTGGAGAATTTTATGTTTTTTCATTACCATTAATAATTTTTTATGTAGAAGGTAATGAAGTACTAAGAGAGGGAAGATTTATTAGGATGAATGATTTAAAAGAAGTTATAGATAAACATTATAACTTAATTTTTAATCCATAGTTACTTATTTTACAGAAGAATAAATAACTCTTTTTTGAAAATACTAAAAAGGAAAATTGTATTAAATTTGAGGAGGAGTTACTATGTCACATAAAAATAATAAGAATAGTAAGGATAATAAAAAATCCAATCCTAAAACCAAGAAAGAGCTAAAAAAAATGGAAATGGAAATTGCTGATGAAGTAGGATATTCAAAAGAATCGAGAAAATTAGGTAAAGATATGCCAAGAAAATATGATACAAACTAATAATTCATAATATTATAGGCCATACAAAGGAGTATGGCTTTTATTTGCATATTTGAAATTATTTTAATCACTACTATAGTTTAAACTATGTAGTGATTTTTGATTTATAATAAATTAATAAGATATAATTATAATATGCAAAAATTTTAAGGAGTGAAGGAATTTGAAAAAAGCATCAGTAGATATTTTGGAAAAATATTATGGATATAAAAGTTTTAGAAAAGGACAAGAAGTAGTCATAGAAAGTATTTTAAATGGAAAAGATGTTTTAGCTATAATGCCTACTGGTGGAGGAAAATCTATTTGTTATCAAATACCTGCACTAATGATGAATGGTATGACTATTGTAATTTCTCCATTGATTTCTCTTATGAAGGATCAGGTTGATAGTATAAAAACAATGGGAATAAGTTGTGCGTATGTAAATAGTTCATTAAATCTATATGAATTTAATGAAGTTATAGAGGGAATAAAAAATAATAAATATAAAATAATTTATGTGGCACCAGAAAGGCTTGAATCCTTAGAGTTTTATGATGCTATAAAAGATATACAAGTGTCACAGATAGCAATTGATGAGGCACATTGTGTTTCACAATGGGGACATGATTTCAGAGTAAGTTATAAAAATATACCTAAGTTTATAAGCAAATTTACAAATAGACCTAGGATAACTGCATTTACGGCAACAGCTTCTAAAGAAGTTAGAGAAGATATCATAAGGTTACTTAAATTAAGAAATCCCAAAATATTTATAACTGGATTTGATAGGGAAAATTTAAATATAAGCATAATAAAGTCAGGAAGTAAAAAAGAATATCTCTTAAATTATATAGAAAATAATAAAGAACAATCAGGAATAATTTATGCATCTACTAGAAAAGAAGTAGATAATATATATGAAATTTTAAAAAATAAGGGATACTCTGTTGGAAGATATCATGCAGGACTATCAGATAATGAAAGGGAAAATAATCAAGAAGAGTTTATACATGATAGGTTAGATATTATGATTGCAACTAATGCTTTTGGAATGGGAATAGATAAACCTAATATAAGATATGTGGTTCATTATAGCATACCTAAAAGTATTGAAGCTTATTATCAAGAAATAGGTAGAGCAGGAAGAGATGGAGAGAAAAGTGAATGTATATTATTATTTACTCCAGGAGATGTTCATATTCAAAAGTACTTAATAGAAGTTAGCGTAGAAAATCCTGAAAGAAAACAAAAACAATATGAAAAACTTCAAGAAATTATAGATTTGGTTTATAGTAATGATTGTTATAGAAAGTATATATTAAATTATTTTGGAGAAGAATTTAATGAAAACTGTAATAATTGTAGTAATTGTTTAAATGAAGGAGAAATAATAGATAAAACAATAGATGCACAGAAGGTATTATCCTGTATATATAAGATGAAAAGAAATTTTGGAATAACAATGGTTGTAGATGTACTTAGAGGCTCTAAGAATAAGAAAGTTTTAAATTTAGGATTTAATACTTTATCTACATATGGATTGATGAAAGAATATTCTCAAGATAAATTAAAAAATTTTATAAATACTTTGGTTTCACATGGGTATATAGGATTAATAGGAGGTACATATCCAGTTTTAAATTTAAATAATAAGTCTATTAAAGTTTTAAAGGGAGAAGAAAGGGTTAAATTTAAAGTATTTAAAGCAAAACATAAGGATAGTCATATAAACAAGTTATTTAATATATTAAAAAAATTAAGATATGAACTTGCAAGTAATGAAGGGGTTCCACCGTATGTAATATTTGGAGATGGTACTTTAAGAGAAATGAGTTTAACTTATCCTATTAATAAGGAAAAAATGTTAAAAGTATCAGGTGTTGGTGAAGTTAAATATGAGAAATATGGTGAGAAATTTGTAGATGTTATCTTAGAATATGTTAATGAAAATAATATAAATGTAAATAATGTATATTATATACAGGAACAAAATGATAATAAAGATGTTCCTTTAGAAGTAACTACTGATGAGATTTTATTACAAGATTTATTAAAATTAAGAAATGACTTTGCAGTAATTGAAAATGTTCTTCCTCAAATGATATTATCTAAAAATACACTAAAAGAAATAAGTGGAAGGTATCCTTTGAAGGAAGAAAATTTAAAAGATGTTTCAGGCATAGGACCTAAAAAGATTGAAAAGTATGGAAAAGAAATATTAGACGTAGTAGACAAATATGTAAGTATTAATAACATTAATGTAAAATGGATAGATAAAAAAAGAAGGAAAGTTATAATAGATGGGGAGAGCAGAGAAAATAATGAGATAGCCATGGATATGTTAAATGAAGGTAGAAAATTAAAGGATATTTCAACAGAACTTGAGGTGGGGATTTCTACTATACTAGGATACATTACCGATTATATAAAACAAGAGGGAAAGATTAAATTTAATTTATCATTAGATGAACTATATACAAAGGAAGATGAAGAACGTATTATTAATATATGTAAAAAAATAGGATATGAAAAAGTCAGTAAAATAAAAAAGCAACTTCCAGCAGAAATTAAATATGAATCTATAAGAGCGGTAATATTAAAAAATTATTATTCGGTATCTTAATTATAGAATTTATTAAAAATATAGATTTATTTTGAATAGATAAGTCTATATTTTTATTTTTCATAAAAAATAAAAGAAAATTATCTTTAAATAGACTTTGACTTTCTTTGACCTTTGCATTATTATATAAACATAAACAAATAATAAAATTAATTGAATTTAAAATGAAAGTAAATTTTCAAGAGGTGAAAAATATGAACGTAGATAAAATGACTATAAGAGTACAACAAAGTTTAAATGATGCCTATAGTGAGGCTGTAAAATATAATCATCAACAAGTTGATGTAGTTCACTTATTTTCAGCACTTGTAAATCAAGAAGATGGTCTAATTCCTAATATATTTGAAAAAATGGGTGTTAATATAAACTCCCTTAAAAATGATTTGCATTTAGAATTAGATTCTATGCCAAAAGTTTTGGGAGAAGGAGCAAAATCATCAGGAATAGTAGCTACTAGAAGAATCAATGAAGTTCTAGTTAAATCAGATGAAATCGCTAAAGATTTTAAAGATTCATATATAAGTGTAGAACATGTCATGATTGCTATAATGGATATAGATAAAAAAGGATTAGTAGGAAGAATCTTAAATAAATATAATGTTACTAAAGATAAATTTTTGAAAGTTTTATCAGATGTTAGGGGAAATCAAAGAGTAGATACTCAAGATCCAGAAGGAACTTATGATGCTCTTGCAAAATATGGAACTAACCTTGTAGAACTTGCTAAAAAGCATAAACTAGATCCTGTAATAGGTAGAGATGAAGAAATAAGAAGAACTATAAGAATTCTTTCTAGAAGAACTAAAAATAATCCTGTTTTAATTGGTGAACCTGGAGTTGGTAAAACAGCTATAGTTGAAGGACTTGCTGAAAGAATTGTAAGAGGAGATGTACCAGAAGGACTAAAAGAGAAAATAATATTTTCACTAGATATGGGAGCTTTAATTGCTGGTGCTAAGTATAGAGGAGAGTTTGAAGAAAGATTAAAAGCTGTACTAAAAGAGGTTCAAAGTTCAGAGGGAAAAATAATTTTATTTATAGATGAGATTCATACTATAGTTGGAGCAGGTAAAACGGATGGAGCTATGGATGCAGGAAATTTAATAAAGCCATTACTTGCAAGAGGAGAACTTCATTGTATTGGTGCTACTACTTTTGATGAATATAGACAATATATTGAAAAAGATAAAGCGTTGGAAAGAAGATTTCAAACTGTTATTGTAAATGAACCAACTGTAGAGGATACTATTTCAATACTTAGAGGTTTAAAAGAAAGGTTTGAAATTCATCATGGAGTAAGAATACATGATTCTGCAATAGTTGCAGCAGCTAAATTATCTCATAGATATATACAAGATAGATATATGCCAGATAAGGCTATTGATTTAATTGATGAAGCTGGTGCTATGATAAGAAGTGAAATCGATTCTCTTCCAACAGAACTTGATGTGATAAGAAGAAAACAATTGATGCTTGAAACTGAAAAAGAGGCATTAACAAAGGAAAATGATGACGAATCAAAGAAAAGACTTGAAATTTTAGAAAAAGAACTTGCAGAACTTAAAGAAAAAAACAATGAAATGACTGCAAAATATGAGAAGGAAAAAGCACATATTTTAGAAGTAAGAGATTTAAAAACAAAGCTTGATGAGGCTAGAGGGGCTTTAGAAAGAGCAGAAAGAGATTATGATTTGAATAGAGTTGCAGAATTAAAATATGGTACAATTCCTGAATTAGAACAAAAAGTTCAAGAGAAAGAAAAAGATATGGAGAAAAACTATGAAGGAGCTTTATTAAAAGAAGAAGTTACTGAAAGTGAAATATCAGAAATTGTATCTAAATGGACTGGAATTCCTGTAACTAGATTAGTAGAGGGAGAGAGACAAAAACTTTTAAGATTAGAAGATGAATTAAAAAAGAGAGTAATAGGGCAAGAAGAAGCAACAGTTGCTGTCTCAAATGCAGTAATAAGAGCAAGAGCTGGACTAAAGGATGAAAGAAGGCCTATAGGTTCATTTATATTTTTAGGACCAACTGGAGTAGGAAAAACAGAACTTGCAAAAACTTTAGCAAGAAATTTATTTGATAGTGAAGATAATATAATTAGAATAGATATGTCAGAGTATATGGAAAAACATGCAGTTTCAAGATTAATAGGACCACCTCCAGGATATATAGGATATGAAGAAGGAGGTCAATTAACTGAAGCTGTAAGAAGAAATCCTTATTCAGTAATATTATTTGATGAAATAGAAAAAGCAAATGATGATGTATTTAACATATTTCTTCAAATATTAGATGATGGAAGACTTACAGATAATAAAGGAAAAACAGTAGATTTTAAAAATACTATAATAATAATGACATCTAACCTTGGAAGTAGTTATTTATTAGAAAATAAAAATGAAGATTCTATAGAGGAAAACATAAGAGAAGAAGTAATGAATGCTTTAAAATTAAGATTTAAGCCAGAATTTCTTAATAGAATAGATGATATTATATTATTTAAACCACTAACAAGTTCAGGAATTAAGAAAATAATAGATATATTCTTAGAAGGAGTTAAAAATAGATTAAAAGAACGAAATATATCTATTAAAGTTACAGATTTAGCAAAAGATATACTTGCAAGGGAAGGATATGACCCTATATACGGAGCTAGACCATTAAAAAGATATATAAGCAATATATTAGAAACAGAAATAGCTAAAAAGATAATATTAGGCGAAATTTATTCTGGATGTAATGTTATTGTAGATGCAGAAGATAATAAATTAAAAATATTTGCAGAATAATTATAATCCCCTAAATTCTATATGAATAGAATTTAGGGGATTTTTAATGAATATGGTAAATGTTTTTGTAAATACTATAAATATTAAGAATAAATGCACAAGGAAGTGATTTTGTGTCAAAAGCCTCGGAAAATATACATGATAAAGACACTGTTACAACATTAAGAGAAGAGGTGCAACATTATGATTTAAAAAAATCTCTTAAAGATAATATAAATTTATTTAAAAATGAAATATTTAAAAATGATGATACTATAGTTTATAGAGAATTGAGAAATAAAAAATGTCCTGTAAAATTTTGTTTAATATTTATAGATGCTATGACTAACAATAAAGTTATAAATGATAGCGTAATAGATAAAATAATAAATAAAGAGTTTACATATAAATCTCAAAATATAGAGGATTATATTAAAGATGAAGTTATAACAACGGATAATGTAAGTAAAACCAATGAAATGGAAGTAATTTTAAATGGTTTATTATATGGGGATTCGTTATTACTTATTGATGGAATTGATAAAGCATTACTTATTGATACTAAGGGGTGGCAAACAAGGGCAATATCAGAGCCACAAGCTGAAACTGTTGTAAGAGGACCAAGGGAGGGATTTAATGAATCTATTAGTACTAGTATATCTTTAATTAGAAGAAGAATAATTTCTTCTAATTTAAAGTTTGAGATGAAAGAAATAGGAGCTAGGACTAAGACTAAAATTTGTATAGTTTATATGGATAATATAGCAAATCCCAAGATAGTAGAAGAACTTAAGGTAAGACTAGATAATATAGATATTGAAGGTTTTTTTTCTAGTGAGGTTATAAAGGAGTTAATAAAAGATGCACATTTATCTACATTTAAAACAGTGGGGACTACAGAAAGGCCAGATGTTATAGCATCTAAATTATTACAGGGGAGAGTGGGGATTTTATGTGATGGAGCCCCAGTAGCTTTAAGTGTACCATTTTTATTTATTGAAAATTTTCAGGTCAATGAAGATTATTATAATAATTTTATATATGCATCATTAAATAGATTATTAAGAATATTAGCTTTTATAATAACTATAGGTACTCCAGGAATTTATGTTGCATTTACAACTTTTCATAAAGAGATGATTCCAACTAAACTTGTTTTAAGTATATATTCTGCTAAAGAAGGTGTACCGTTACCAACAGCGGTAGAAGCAATGGCTATGCTTATTGTTTTTGAAATAATAAGAGAGGCTGGCATAAGGCTACCTAAACATGTAGGTGCTGCAGTAAGTATTGCAGGAACATTAGTTTTAGGAGATGCAGCTGTTAATGCTAAATTTGTAAGTGCACCAATAGTAATTGTAACTGCAATTACTGGAATATCTGAATTAGTATTACATGATATGGAATCGGCATTACTTGTTTCAAGAATAATATTTTTAATATTGGCATCTATGCTGGGTTTATACGGAATAATTTTTGGTGTTATGGGATTAACTATTCATTTGATGTCTATAAAAAGTTTTGGTATACCCTATATGTTAAAACTTGTATATTTAAACAAGTATGACATTAGAGATACAGCTATAAGAGTACCATGGTGGAATATGAAATATAGGACAATGTTTATTGCTAAGGACAATATAAGACTTAAGAAAAGGAAAAAACAATGAAGAAATATTTAAGAATAGTTATTTCAGTTACTTTAATAGTTTGCACATCTTTTACATTGACTGGATGTTGGGATTATTCCGAAATGACTGATTTAGAATATGTTGCAGGAGTAGCATTAGACAAAGATAGAAATACAAAAGAATATATACTTACTATAGAGGTATTAGAAGCATCGGTGAGTTCTAAATCTATAAAATCGAGTATACTTCAAACAAAGGGAAAAACTATACACCAGGCATTTAGAAATGCCATAAAAAACAGTGGAAAAAAACTACAATTATCACATGCTAAAATTCTTATTTTTAGCAGAGAACTTGCTGCCGAGGGTGTAACACCAATAATAGACTTTATTAATAGGGATGTAGAAGCAAGAAATGATATGTGGGTATTGATATCTAGTATGAGTAGTGCATCACAAATACTTATGAAGTCTAAGACAAGTGATGAAATAATATCTTATGATTTAGCAGATGCAATTAAAAATTGTAAAGAAATAGGATCCTATATTCCTATAGAAGTTTTTAGATTAATAGATGATATAGAAAATGAATGTATAGCTGCCATGGTGCCTACAGTAAGAGTAATTAGTCAACAAACTAAATCATATACAGAAATTGATGGAATGTGTATTTTTAAATCAAGTAAATGTATAGGACATTTAAGTGGAGAAGAAACTACTTTTTTACAACTAATGAAAGTTAGAAAAGGTAGAAAAGCAAAATACGTGCTTACTTTTGAACCTGAAAAATCTCAAAAGGTAACTTTAGAAATAATGAAAGCTACTAAAAAGATAAAACCAAGATTTGAAAATAACAATATAAATATGGATGTGTATATAAATATGGATGTAGCATTGTCAGAGCTTGCAGAAAAAGGAATAAATTTTGTTGCAAAAGATAATAGAGAAGAATTAATAAAAAAGTGTGAAAAAGATATAGAAAACAAATGTTGTGATATATTGAAAAAAATACAATATCAGTATGGAACGGATGTAGTTGGATTTGGATGCAGTATAAGCAGAAATAATCCTAAATTATGGAAGAAAATTAAATATAAATGGAATGATGTATATAAAAATATAAAAACTAATGTATATGTAAAAATAAATATAAAATATAGTGGTCTAACTAATAAAAATATAAAATTAGGAGAATAATATGATTTTTTTAGTAATTATATTTTATGGTTTAATAACTAGTTATGGAGTTTTATATCTTAAAGATAATAATTTAAAAAATGAAATTCCAATATATGTGTTTATAATGTCAATAAGTATAACTATAAGTTCTTTAGAAACATTAGGAATACATGTACCTGATCCTATGATGTATTTTAGTAATTTTTTGGAGAAAATTGTTAATTATTTAGGTAAAGTTCTATGAACAAAGAAATTATATCAAGTAAGCAATTACAATTTTTAATATTTACATTTGGATTAGGATCATATTTACTTTTTAATATAGGATCAGATGCAAAACAAGATGCATGGATAAGTTTAATTATAGCAACTATTCTATGTCTTATTACAGTAAGTATATATGGTAAGATAATGAGTTATTATCCTAAAAAGAATATATTTGAAATTTTAAAATTAGAGTTAGGAAAAATAATAGGATTAGTTTTAAGTTTTATGTTTTTAGTATATATTTTTTTACTGGGTTCCTATATTTTTAATGATTTTATAGATTTTATTAAAATAACAGCTCTTAGTAGAACTCCCGATCCTATTTTAATAATATGTATAGGATTACTTAGTATTTGGATATTACAATTAGGAATTCAAGTAGTAGCAGACTGGGCAGCTTTTCTTATAAGAATAATTTTAATTTTTGTAATTTTATCATGGATTTTATTAATTCCACAAATGCATTTTTTCAATATACTACCTATAATTTTTGAAAATTCCTCCTGTATATTAAAAGAAGCTATTAATATTTGGGCGTTCCCTATGAATGAAGTTATAATATTTTTAAGTTTTTTTGATTGTATGCAAAATGATACAAATATAAAAACAATATTTTTTAAACCAATTATTTTTAGTGGAATCATAGCACTAATATTTATTTTAACCAATATAAGTATATTAGGTGGAAATACATATCAAATTTCTTATTATTCTGGATATGAAGTTGCTAAAAGACTAAGAATTGGAGGAGAATTTCAAAGAATAGAAATAATAGTTTCTGCTACATTTACTATAATACAATTTCTTGAGATTAGCTATTGTCTGCTAGGGATTACAAAAGGTTTTAAGACAATATTTAATTTGGTAACTCATAGAAATATGATAATTCCATTAGGGTTTTTGATGATGAATTTTACATATATAATTTTTAGAGGTTCTTTAAAAGCCATACAATTTGCTACAGGATTATGGATACCATATTGTTTATTTATGCAAGTGTTATTACCAATGATAATATTAAGTATTATTTGGATAAAAAGAAAATTTAATGGTGATTTACATGAAGAGGACATTGATTAAATGTTAAAAATCATATAAATCTCTATAAAATTTATATATAGCATTAGGAGGATTTGCATGTATAAAGAGAAGGTGTCTATTAAAGAATTTCAATTTCTCATATTTACATTTGGATTAGGATCGTACTTAATTTTTAATCTTGGAGCAAAATCAAAACAGGATGCATGGATATCTTCAATTTTAGCTACGATTTTATGTATACCTTGTGTAATAGTGTATGGAAAAATAATGAATTATTATCCCGGAAAAAATATATTTGAAATTTTAGAAATTGCATTTGGAAAATTTTTAGGAAGTATAATTAATATTTTATTAATTGTTTTCGCTTTTTTATTAGGATCATATATTCTTAATGATGTTGTGTATTTTATTAGGGTAACAGCACTTAGTAATACTCCTGAATTTATAACAATTATAGTTATATGTTCTTTAGGAATGTGGATGTTAAATTCAGGAATAGAGATATTATCTGCATGGTCTAATTTTATAGTTAAAATTGTTTTGGTTTTTATATTTTTAACATGGATTTTATTAGTTCCTCAAATGCAAATTGTAAATATGCAACCTATTTTTTTTAGTAGTTTTAAATCAATAATAAAAGAATCATTTACTATGATGGGATTTCCAATGAATCAGGTAGTTGTATTTTTAAATTTTTGTAATTATGTAAAATTAAAAAATGAAAAGACTACATATATATTTATTCAACCTATAATTTTAAGCGGAATTTTAGCATTTAGTTTTATAATTACAAACATAATGATATTAGGGGTTAATGATTATATAAGTTCTTATTATGCAGGATATGAGTCTGCTAAAAGATTAACTGTAGGAGGAGAATTTCAAAGAGTAGAAATAATAGTTTCAGCAACATTTACTATAATGCAATTTTTGCAAATAAATTATTGCCTTTTAGGAGTAGGGAAAGGTGTTGAAAAATTGTTTAATTTAAATGATTATAGAGATGTGCTAGTACCATTAGTTTTTTTAATGATAAATTTTACATATATAATTTTTAGAAGTTCTATAATAGCACTAGAATTTGCAAGAGATTTATGGATAATTTATTGTTTCTTTATGGAAGTTATTCTTCCAATAATAATACTTTTAATTATTTTTATTAGAAAAAAGCTAAGCACTGATAAAAATCCCTATAGTTCTATATAATATTTAATTTTTTATAGATACTTTATAGAAAGTATTTAGATTTTAGGAGGAATATATGGATAAAGAAAGTATATCTGCTAAACAGTTGCAATTTTTTATATTTACATTTGGATTAGGATCTTATTTATTATTTAACTTAGGTTCAAGGGCAGGAAAACAATCTTGGTTAGCATCAATTTTAGCTGTAGTCTTTGCATTGCCTATAGTATATGTGTATGGTAAAATAATAAGTTTTTATCCAGAAAAAAATTTCTATGATATTTTAGGAATGACATTTGGAAAGTTAACTGCAAAAATATTAATTATTATATTTGTTTTTCATACATTTTTATTAGGATCATATGTTGTTAGAGATTTTTCTGATTTTATTAAACTAACAGTACTTTTTGATACTCCAATAGTTGTACCCATGATTTGTATTGGAATTTTAAGTGTATGGATGTTGAAGGCTGGAATAGAAGTATTGTCAGCATGGTGTCATTTTTTTATAAGAATAATTTTATTTATTATACCAATTGTAGTAATATTATTATTACCACAAATAGATGGTGAAAAAATTTTACCACTTTTTGATGGTAATATAAGAGATATATTAAAAGGGGCATTTAATTTACTTACGTTTCCATTAACTGAGGTTATTATATTTTTAAATGTTTTTAACTATGTAAAGCCTAATTCTAATATGCAGTTTATATTTATTAAACCTATCATTTTAGGAGGAGTGTTATATTCAATACTTATAGCTATAAATATAATGATATTAGGAGCTAATGCATATTCAGAATTTTATTATCCAGGATATGAAGCTATAAAAAGATTAAATTTTGGTGGTGAATTTCAAAGAGTAGAAATACTGGTTTCGGGAGCTTTTACTATTGTACAATTTACTCAGATAAATTACTGTTTATTAGGGGTTTCCAAAGGTATTGAAAAATTATTTTCTTTAAATAATTATAGAGACGTTATAGTACCTATTGTAATACTTATGATTAATTTTGCATATATTATGTTTAAAAATCCTATGGATTCTAAAGAGTTTTCTAAAGGCTATTGGTCTATTTATGCTTCAGTTATACAATTAATTTTACCAATTATAATTTTAATTGTCATATTTATAAAACGACGAAATAATAGCTTAGAAAAAAGTGAAAATTAATTAAGAAAATAAAAGATCATACATTTTATTAATATTAATTATTTTGAGAGTTTAATTAAATGTTTTGTTTGATTCTAAAATATAATGCAATAAATAGCAAAATGGATGTTAACATTTAATTTATGTTAACATCCATTTTACTATTTGTTTATTTTATTAAATAATATGTTTAAAATTGAAATAGCCACAATTATGAAATAGCCAATAATAGATAGCATATCGGGAACTTCTTTAAATAATATAAATCCATAGATACCTGCAAATAATAAACCTAAATAGTCAAACATAGATATTTCAGATGCAGGAGCACTTTTATAAGCTATTGTTAAAAAAACCTGACCTAGGGTAAAGCAAAATCCACCTAAAATTAAAAAAAGAGTATGTTGAATACTAATGTTATTATTTATAAAAATAGATGGAAACATTGTAAGTGTAGCGATTCCTGTAAAAGAAAGAATTATTGTATAGAAGCTTTCTTTATTTCCAAGAATTCTTATCATAGTGTAGGCAATTCCAGCTGTACAAGCAGATAATATACCCATTAAAGATGGTATTATAGAAGAATTAAATTCAGGTTTTATTACAAATAGACTTCCTAAGAAAGCCATAATTAAAAAGTATAATTGTGATTTTGTAAAATTTTCTTTTAGGATTATAAAAGAAAAAATTATAGTGAAAAATGGACTAAGTTTAGTAAGAATAGTAGCATCTGCTAAGAATAAATAATCCAAAGAGTAGTAAAGAGTGAAAATGGATATTGTACCCATAATACCTCTTAAAAATAGATATTTTCTATTTTCAAGTTTACCTATTATAGAATCTTTTTTATAAAAAATAATACAACAAATAATTATACTTGCTACAACATTTGAAATGAAAGTTTTTTGATAAGGAGTAGCGGTAAAAGCTAACTTACCAAATAAGTTCATTGTTGCAAATGATAATGAAGCAAGAATCATAAATATAATACCTTTACTTTTGTTCAATGATGATTCCTCCTTATGTAAAATACTTAATTATTATATAAGTATTAATTATTAAGGTCAAATGCTTGGGGTTCTTATATGGAAGTATTATAGTGTATATATTAATATTTATAAAATTGTTATATTATTAAGATATATTTAAGAGAAAGGATGTGTATTAATATATGAATATTCAAATTTTTGGAATTAAAAAATGTTTTGATACAAAAAAAGCCGAAAGATATTTTAAGGAAAGAAGAATTAAGTATCAATTTATTGACTTAAATATAAAGGGGCTTAGCAAAGGAGAGTTTCAAAGTGTTAAAAAAGTAGTAGGTTTAAATAATTTAATAAATAAGAATTCAAAGGAATATAAAAAACTTAATATGGAATATATAAGAACTGAAAGTGTAAAAGAAGAAATTTTATTAAATAATCCTAAATTATACATTACTCCTATTGTACGTAACGGTAAAGAAGCTACCATAGGATATCAACCTCATGTATGGGAAAAATGGATATAAATAAACAAGCTATTGATATAATCAATAGCTTGTTTATTTATTGTTGAATTTCAGCACCACTAAATGAATAATAAAGTTCATTTCTGATTAATTGATAGGCAACACCAGGGGTTAATGAAGAAGGAACACTTAAAGTAAGAGTATAAGTTACTGTAGAGTTACAAGAAGTAATAGGAGGAGTATCTACAAATTCAAATGGTATAAACTGTCCAGAATCATATTCTGTATCATTTGTTAACATAGATCTATTAGTATATTGGGCAATAGAATCATAAACGGTTGTTCCAGTTGTCGTATCTCCATTACGTGTTATTGTAAGTGATAAAGGCCCCACAACAGCAGTAGTAACATCTGGAACATTTATACTTAAGTTATAATTAACTATTCCACTTAATGCTATCATGTTTCCAGGAGATTTTAAGTTAAATGTTAAGGTCCCTAAATTCGCACTAGTATTGGTATTATCTAAAGTTATATTATTTTGATACATTTGAGATATAGTTTGAAAATCTAGAAGTTTTCCTGTATTCAAAAGTAAATAGTTCATTTATTAACACTCCTTTTATTTATATAATATGAGGTATTTATTAAACTGTTATATTAAAATTTAAAGTATAATAAAAAACTCAAATTTTATTTTATATTTTAATATTATTATATGAAACATATTTTGAGTTTGGTTAAAAATAATTATTTATTGAAAAACGATAATAATATATTGAAATTCATAAAAAATAATGTTAGAATTATATGGAATTAAATTAAGAGTAGGGGAGAATTTATTATGAAGAATAATCTTGAAAAGTGCCAACTTTCGCAGAATGAAATTCAAAGTAAGATAAAATTACTAGTGTTATCAATTTTTATAGGATTTCTATTTTATCAATTTGGATTTAATTATGCAGGAATATCAGTTTTTATTTTTATATGTATCTTAAGTTTAGGATTTATAATTATAAATAAAATAAAGGTAGTTAATTATATGGGTATATTTTTTATGATAATAGCTATATTTTTATCTATATCATATGGAATTTATACCAATTATATATTTAGATTTCTAAATAAGTTATTCATTCCTATTGCATTGATTTCTAGTTTTTTATTGATAACTTATGAAAATATGGAACTTAAATTTAATACATTTATAACATTAGTTTTAGATAGAGTATTTGGTATATCTATACCAAATATAACAAATATTCCTTTTTTAATTAATTGTATTATAAAAAAGAATAATTCGGATAAGAAGAATGGTAAAATGAAGAGTATATTAATTGGATTATTAATATCAATACCTGTTTTAATATTACTCTGTATTATACTAGCTAATGCTGATAGTATTTTTGGTCATTATATAAATAATATAGTATTTAATATAAATTCACAAAGTATAGCAACTGTTTTATGTAAATTATTGACTTCAATAGGGATTTCTGCGTTTGTTTTTACACTATATGATAGTTTTTCTACAAAATTAAAAAAAACTAAGGCTGATAATGTTAATAATATAAAAATTAATTCTATTGTAGTAATTACAATTCTTACCATGGTTAGTATATTATATATAATTTTTACTAAAATACAAGTGTGTTACTTATATGGGAGAAAGGATCTTCCCCAAGGATTTACTTATTCGGAGTATGCAAGAAGTGGTTTTTTTCAGTTAGTTTTTATAGTATTAATAAATGTAATTTCAATTATTTTAATTAAAAAACATACAGAGTATAATAATAGTACAGAAGATAAGATTTTATTAAGTTTATATTCATTAATTACCATTTTAAGTTTTAACATGGTATTTTCAGCTATATATAAAATGAAACTTTATATAAGAGTTTTCGGATTTACAAGATTAAGAATTTTAGTGAGTATTTTTACTATTTTTTTAGCTTTTATATTGATTATATTATTAATATTTATTTGGAAAAATATAAATTTATTCAAACCTATAATTATTTGTGGTGCTATAATCTATGTAGGAGTTAATTTTTTTAATATAGATGAGTTTATAACAAAAAATAATTTAAATTTACTAGTTCATTCTAAAAGTATAGACAGATATTATTTAAGTACACTTTCTTTTGATAATTATAAATCAATGATAAAAGCTCGTAAGGAAGGATTAATTTCAATAGAAGATTATAATTTATGGATAGAAATAAATAAAAAAGAGATAAAGCATTGGTATGAATATAATTATTATTCTTCTAAGGGGAATTCCATAAGAAAATAAGTTGATAATATATTTATAAAATATATATAATATGTGGAGGAAAAAAATGAGTAATTGTAAAAAAATATCTTTATCACAAATTTTATTATTAGTATTAGATATAATTTTAATACTAGGAGTAATTACTACAGTGATTGTTTATTATAATACGTTCTTTAAAGGTTCAGGAAATTTAAATGGATTAAATAAATTTATTATGTTTGCGTTATTAACAGTTGGAATTACATGTATATTTTTCATTATTTTAGAGCTTAGAAAAATTGTTTTAACGCTAATTAAAGGGAATCCATTTGTATGGTTAAATGTAAAAGCTTTAAAAAGAATTTCTTTAGAATGTTTTATAATTGCTAGTTGCTATATTGTAAATTTTATCGTAAACTTTGGGGAAAATAAATATAAATTTATTTATTTGGATTCTAAAGGAATACATACAGATACTGAGCCTATTATTTTTATATTAGCAGGTGTATTTATTGCCATATTAGCTAATGTTTTTAAAAAGGCTATTGAATATAAAGAAGAAAATGATTTTACCATTTAAGAAAGGAAATAAACAAATGCCAATAATAGTAAATTTAGATGTTATGATGGCTAAGAGAAAAGTATCGCTTCAAGGTTTAGCTGAAAAAGTAGGTATAACCAATGCTAATTTATCTATATTAAAAAATAATAAAGCAAAAGCAATAAGATTTTCAACCCTTGAAGCTATATGTAAAGAACTTAAATGTCAGCCAGGAGATATTTTGGAATATATTGAATAAAACTAAAAGATTAAAAAAGAGTATTATTAAATTTATAGATTAAAATTGGAGTGATATATATGAAACAAGGAAAAGACTATATAGGAGTTGGAGTAGGAGCTGTAATTTTTAATGAAAAAAATGAAATATTATTATTACTTAGAAACAAGTCCCCAGAGAAAGGACATTGGTCAATTCCAGGTGGGAAGGTTGAAATGTTTGAAACTATAGAGGAAGCTATAATAAGAGAAGTTAAGGAAGAAACGGATATAGATATAGAAATAGTTAGAATTTTAACTGTAACTAATCATATAATTTCACAAGAAAAAGAACATTGGGTAGCTCCTACATTTTTAGCAAAAATAATAAAGGGACAAGCCAAAAATATTGAATCTCAAAAACATAAAGATATAGGATGGTTTTCCATTGAAGAATTACCAGATAACATAACTATAACTACTAAAAATGCTATAAAAGAATTGACTATAAAAGAAAAATAAAATAAGAAGCCATAAGATAAGGCTTCTTATTTAATATTTAATTCTCCAAAGGCAGTATAAAAGTTACCAGTTAGTATATTTAATAATTCATCAGTAAGCTCTATCATCCAATCATTATTATCTTTAACTAATTTGATAGTAACATCTGTTTTGGTTTTAGGTGCGTTATGATTATTTATGGAATTTAACATACTTTCATATATCATAGTATCTTGTTTTTTTTCATCAATTTTTTCTTGAGAAAAAGTTTGAGCCATTATAGTTGGAAATAAATCTGTTATAATTTTTGTTGTTATTTTGGCTAAATCTATTGATGTAATAGATACTTTTATTGTTGCATAATTATCAGTTTCAGTTATGTCCCCTAAAGTATAATCCATTTTAGAAAGTACTGATTTTATTATTTTTTCTTGTTCTGAATTATCGTATTTTAATTCTTTTTTACAAGTTCTATTTAATGATAGAGATGATGCTGTTTTAATATCTTGCTGTTTAAGAGCATTTAAAAATTTTTCTACAGTTTTAGTAGGCTGAGTACCACATCCTGTTAAAGAAATTACAAATATTATTACGAATAAAAGCGGCATTAATTTTTTTAAAAATAGTTTCATAAGAAGTCCTCCTACAATAATAGTAATAAACATGTAGATTATATAATAAATATGTTCAAGAGTAAAACAAAAAAGTAGCCAAACTTAATATTTTGGCTACTTAGGATTATTAGTATTTAACTTCTGTTAATATAAGTCCATGTGCAGGGGCTGTTTCTGGAGCAATACTTCTATCTTTTTTATTCATTATATTTTGTAAATCTTCAATTGTAAGTTTTCCAAGACCTACATTTATTAAAGATCCAACTAAAATTCTAATCATTTTATATAAAAATCCGTTTCCAGTGAAGATAATTTCTATGTTATTATCTTTTTTCTTAAAAGTAATAGAGTCTATAGTTTTTACCGTGGATTTTTTCTTAGACTTTAATGCAGTAAAGCTTTTAAAGTCATGTTCACCTATAAATAATTTAGATGCTTCCTTCATCTTTTTTATATCTAATGTTTCTTTAATATGATAAGAATATTTTCTGGTAAATACATCATGTACAGGATTATTGTATATGTTATATGTATATATTTTTTTCTTTACATTGTATCTGGAATGGAAATTTTCACTAGCATCAGATATATTTGTAATCACTATATCTTGTGGCAAATACTTATAACAATGTTTTAAAATGGTATCGTTCGTTACGTTAGAATTTGTTTTAAAATTAGCTATTTGCATATTAGCATGCACTCCAGCATCTGTTCTTCCAGAAGCTATAAGAGATACTTCTTCTCCTAAAAGTTCATTTAAAACGCTCTCAATTTTATATTGAATAGTATTATCAGCATCGCCTAGTTTTTGCCAACCCTTATATCTAGTTCCGTCGTACTGTATTGTAAGCTTTATGTTTCTCATGTATACTCTCCTTATATGAATTATTTATAATATACATAACAGTGTAATCTATTTTACTTAAATTAGCAAATTTTAAATAGATAGAGAGGATATAAAATGGAAAAAGCTTTATTTATTACTGAAAAACCTTCAGTAGCTATGGAGTTTGTAAAATTATTAAATATAAAAGAAATTAAAAAAGATGGTTTTATTGAATCAGATAATGCTATTTTCACTTGGTGTGTTGGTCATATGGTAACTATGAGTTATCCAGAAGCCTATGATGAAAAGTTTAAAGTATGGTCTTTAAAAACAATACCTTTTTTACCAGAAAAATTTAAATATGAAATTATTCCAAGTGTATTAAAGCAGTTTAATGTGGTAAAAAGTTTAATGCTTAGGGAAGATGTTAAAACTATTTACGTTTGTACTGACTCAGGAAGAGAGGGAGAGTACATATATAGATTAGTTGATATGATGGTAGAAGTCCAAGATAAAGATAAAAAAAGAGTATGGATTGATTCTCAAACAGAAGAGGAAATAAAAAGAGGAATTAAAGAAGCCAAATCTTTAAATGAGTACGATTCTTTAGCTGATTCAGCATATTTAAGAGCAAAAGAAGACTACCTTTTAGGAATTAATTTTTCAAGACTTTTAACTCTTATATATGGTAAAACTGTATCTAATATTATTGGAGAAGATAGAGTTGTAATTGCTGTAGGCCGTGTTATGTCATGTGTTTTAGGGATGATTGTAGAAAGGGAATTGCAAATTAGAAATTTTAAAAAAACCCCATTCTATAAAATTAATTCTAGAATTATTATTGAAGAAGGGTTAAGTTATGAGGGGGAATGGAAAGCTACTGAAAAATCACAATATTTTGAGTCTCCTAAGCTTTATAATGATGGAGGATTTAAGAAAAGAGAAGATGCTGAAGAACTTATATATAAATTAAAAGATGAATCTAAAGATAATACAGGAATTATAGAAAAAATAAGCAAGAAAAAAGAAGTTAAAAATCCACCGTTATTATTTAATCTAGCAGAACTTCAAAATGAATGCTCAAAGAATTTTAAAATAAGTCCAGATGAAACATTAAACATAATACAAGAATTATATGAAAAGAAAATGCTTACTTATCCAAGAACGGATGCTAGGGTATTATCTACAGCTATAGCAAAAGAGATAAATAAGACTATAAAAAAGTTAATAAGATTCAAAGAGGATGAAAAGGTTCCAACTATATGTGACAATATATTAAAACAGCAATTATATAAAGATATCATAAAAAGTAAATATGTTGATGATAAAAAAATTACCGATCACTATGCAATAATCCCTACAGGAGAAGGACTTGAAAACTATAAAAATTTAAAGCCACTTAATCGTGATATATACAATTTAATTGTAAGAAGATTTTTATCTATATTTTATCCTGCTGCAATATTTAGTAAATTAACAGTAGAAACTAAAATAGGATCGGAATACTTTTTTACTACAGAAAAAGTATGTGTAGATAGAGGGTATCTAGATGTGATTGAAGTGAATTCAAAAGAAGAAAAATCTAAAAATATAAATTTTATTAATAAACTTAAAAAGGGAACAATAGTAAATATAAATGATATTAGTATAAAAGAAGGAAAAACATCACCTCCTAAAAGATATACATCAGGTTCTATAATTATAGCTATGGAAAACGCAGGTAAACTTATAGAAGATGATGAATTGAGGGAACAAATTAAAGGTTCTGGTATAGGCACTAGTGCCACTCGTGCTGAAATTTTAAAGAAACTTGAAAGAATTGAATATATAAAAGTTAATAGTAAAACACAAATCATAACTTCTACTACCAAGGGAGAGATTATATATAGAGTTATACGTTCTTCTATGCCAAGTTTACTTAATCCAAAATTAACAGCTAGTTGGGAGAAAGGATTAAGTATGGTTGTAGATAGAGAAATTACTCCTGATGAATTTATGATTAAGTTAGAAGATTATGTAAAGAAAAATATAAGTAATGTAATTGATAATAATAGAGTTATAAATACAAAGTATTTGACATTAGGTATAGAAGATAATAAAAAATCTAAATTAGATGAAGAGAAAATTAATGATATTTTAGGGGTATGTCCTTTATGCAGAGAAGGAACAATAGTTAAAAATAATAAAGGATATGGTTGTAATAATTGGAAATCTGGATGTAAGTTTTTTGTTTCAGAAATTTGTGGCGTTACAATTCCATTAAAAGAGATACAGAATTTAATGAATCATGGTAAAACTAATATAATAAACGGATTTAAGTCTAAAAAAGGAAATGAATTTAGTGCAAGATTAGTATTAAAAGATGATAAAATACAGTTAAGTTTTGATTAATATGATAAAATATATATTATATTAATGAAATAATACTATGTAATAGAATAGAAAGGGAATTTGTATGAATTTATTATCTATAGAAAATTTAACTAAAAGTTATGGTGAAAAAGTATTATTTAAGAATTTATCTTTAGGTATAAATGAGGGTGAAAAGATAGGGCTAATAGGAATAAATGGTACAGGAAAGTCTAGTCTTCTTAAAATAATAGCTGGTGACGATGATGATTATGATGAAGGAAAGATAATAAAGAATAATGATGTAAGAATAGAATATTTATCTCAAAATACAAACTTTCATGAAGATTCTACAGTTCTTGATGCCATTTTTAAGGGTAATTCTTCTGTTATGAAAGTAGTAAGAGATTATGAAAATACTATAAATTCTTTAGAGCAAAATCCTACAGATGAGTATCTTCAAAAGAAATTAGCGATTTTAAATAATAAAATGGATGCAGAAAATGCGTGGGAAATAGAAAATAAGGCAAAAACAATTCTTACAAAGCTTGGAATAACTCGTTTTGATGATAAAATTGGAATGTTATCAGGTGGACAAAAAAAGAGAATTGCCTTAGCAGCAGCTCTTATAAATCCATGTGATCTTCTTATTTTAGATGAACCTACTAATCATATAGATAATGAAACTGTTAAATGGCTTGAAGATTATCTTAATGATAGAAAAGGGGCATTAGTTATGATAACCCATGATAGATATTTCTTAGATAGGGTAACTAATAGAATATTAGAACTACATAATGGAAATTTATATAGTTATGAAGGAAACTATAGTATGTTTATTGAGGCAAAGACAGAAAGACAACAACTTATGGAATCCTTAGAGTCAAAAAGAAAAAACTTGTTAAGGCGTGAACTTGCATGGATAAAAAGAGGAGCTAAGGCAAGAAGTACAAAACAAAAGGCAAGAATTGATAGGTTTGAAGAATTAAAATCTAAAGCTATAGATGTTGATAAAGAAAAAATGGAAATATCAGTACAAGGAAGTAGACTTGGAAAAAAAGTAATAGAAATAGAAGGTTTAAGAAAAACCTATGGAGATAGAAATCTTATAGATAACTTTAGTTATATATTTACTCCTGGAGATAGGGTAGGTATTATAGGTAAAAATGGAATGGGTAAGTCAACGTTATTAAATATAATAATTGATAAAATAAAAGCAGATAGTGGTAATATTGATATAGGAGAGACAGTTAGAATAGGATATTTTTCTCAAGAATATGAAGGTATGGATGACAATGTGAGAGTTATTGAATATATTAGAGAGGCAGCTGAATTTATAAAAGATGCTGAGGGTAATTCAATAAGTGCCACTAAAATGTTAGAAAGATTTTTATTTCCATCAGAACTTCAGTATAATTATATATCCAAATTATCCGGTGGTGAAAAAAGAAGACTTTATCTTTTAAGAGTACTTATGCATGCTCCTAATGTACTTATACTAGACGAGCCTACTAATGACTTAGATATAGAAACATTAAATATATTAGAGGAATATATAGAATTTTTTAATGGAACTGTAATTACAGTATCACATGATAGGTACTTTTTAGATAAGGTATGTAGCAAAATATTATCATTTGAAGGCAATGGAAAAATAATAGAGAATATAGGAAATTATTCAGACTATGAAGAAAAGCATAATAAAATTTCTAAAGAAATAGAAATTAAAGATAAAAAAAATAAAAAAGAAAAAATGCAAAAAGATATTAATCAAAATAAAACATTAAAGTTTAGTTATAATGAAAAAAGAGAATATGAACAAATAGATGAAATAATTGAATCTAAAGAAGCTGAACTTGAAAAAGTTAATGAAGAGATAAGTAACGCTGGATGTGATTACTTAATATTACAGGATTTATTAGATAAAAAGAAAACAATAGAGGATGATTTAGATAAGCTTATGGAAAGATGGGCATATTTAAATGAACTTGCTGAAAAAATAAATAATCAGAATTAATGCAATAAGTTTTGGAGGAAGAAATGTATATAAATAAGGTTGGAACAAGGGGATATGTTTTTACTTTTACGGAACTAAAAAATACAGAGTTTCATTGTACTACCAATGTGTATCTGATAGATGGAACTAGGCATATTTTTATTTGTGATACTTTTTTAGGACCTAAATATATGAAACAGATAAAAAGGTTTATTGATAAAAATTTAAAAAGTAAACCTATTATAGTATTTAATTCTCACTGTGATTGGGATCATATATGGGGAAATTGCTTTTTTAAAGAAAATTTAATTATAACTCATATAATGTGTAGAGAAAATATAAATAAACATGCATTAGATGAATTTACAAAATATAGTATGTTTCGTGAGAAGGATGTAAGTATATTAGTTCCTAATTTAACTTTTAATGATAGAATATGCTTTCATGAAGATAAGGTTGAGTTTTTTCATTCTCCAGGACATACAGAATGTTCATCATCTTGTTTAGATATAAAAGATAATATATTATTTGTAGGGGATAATGTAGAAAGCCCTAAACCCTATTTAACATGTAATAATACGGAAAAATACATAGGAACATTAGAATATTATATAAAAATAAATGCTAATGTTATAATACCTGGTCATGGGGATATAGCAAATAATGATTTAGTAAATAAAAATTTGAATTATATAAAAAGTATTAAAGATATTTAAATAAAAATTTAGATTATAATGAGAAATTTGATATAATATATTTAATAAATTTAACTACAGTTGGTCATATTTATGAAAGGGATGTGTTACTGTATGAAAAATAAGATAAATATAAAACAAATAATTGAAGATAAGAATTTACAACTTACCTTTGAACCTGTAGTGTCTATAATTAAACAAGCTATAATAGGATTTAAAGTCTCAAGTGTTGGATGTTATGAAAGTGGAGAATTTATTTCTATAGATAAATTAATGAAAGTAGCAGAAAAAGATAATTTATCAATAGAATTAGATAGATTATATAGGGAAAAAGCTGTAGAAATATTTGCCAGTATATATTCAAAAAATAAAGAGTTACTTTTATTTATAAATATAAATGCCTCTCTTATATCTAAATTTGTTGGTTCAGGAATAATAATGGAATTAATAGAAGTATATAATATAAATCCAGAGAATATTGTTTTAGAGATTGTTGAAGATAAGGTTGAGGATATAGAAGGACTTAGAAACTTTATAAATTTTTATAGAAGTAAAGGATTCTTAGTTTCATTAAGTGATATAGGGTATGGATTGGCTAATCTAGATAAAATATCATATGTAGAACCAGATATTATAAAAATAAGTGGAGTTATAACAGAAAATATATCTAGTGACTACTATAAGCAAGAAATATTTAAAGCGTTAGTTAACTTATCTAAAAATATAGGAGCACTAGTTATAGGCGATGGAATAGAAAGTAATATAGAGTCTTTAACTGCTATGGAACTTGGAGCAGATATGCTTGGAGGAGATTATTTTGGCAATTGTGAAATAATAAATGATGAATTCATAGTAAATGCTCAAGATAATATAGTAAAAATAGCAAAAGAATATGAAAACTATATGATGGAAAAAGCTAAATTGGAAAAAAATAAATACAAGAATTATGAAAAAATAATTGAAAAAGTTATAAAGGAACTATCCATTACAGATGAAGAAGAGTTTGATAATAAGTTAAGTAAAATAATTGATTCTTATAATGATTTTGAATGTATATATTTACTTAATGAAAAAGGTGTTCAAATTACAGATACATTTACATATTATAAAAATATGATGCCTCAAAAAGCACTGATTTTTTCACCAGCGAAAAAAGGAACTAAGCATTCTTTAAAGAAATATTATTATTTCTTAAAAAATATGGCATTAAGAAAGTACGTAACTGAACCATATATATCTTTAGCAACTGGTAATTTATGTATTACTATATCATCAATTTTTAAAGGCATTAATGATAAAAAATATATACTATGTATAGATTTTAATCCCAATGATATAAGTTTATAGTATAAAATAAAGCTATCTTGATTTAAAATGTACCCTTTGTCAAGGACAGTTTAAAAAAAGACTAGGAGGTACTAAGAAGATGATTTCTGTATTTTACAGGAGTCATCTTTTTTAAATTCCATTGACCTCTATAATTATTATAGTAATCCATATATTCATCAATTTCTTTCAAGAGTTCAGAAAATGTATTGCAATTTTTAATATTTGTTTCGTCTTTAAGATGTCCAAAGAATGACTCCTGGGGAGCATTATCCCAGCAGTTACCTCGTCTAGACATAGATTGTCTTATATTATATTTTTTAAGCAATTTCTGAAATATGGGACTAGTGTAATGTACTCCTTGATCTGAATGAATAAATGAATCTGACGATATTAAATAATTATTTGATGAAACCAGTTTTTCAATAGTTTCAGTCACAATATCTATTTTTAGACTTTTAGAAAGATTATAGGTTAATAATTCATTGGTTGAACCATCTAAAACGGTTGACAAATAAGCCCTTTGATCATTTTTATAAAATAGATATGTTATATCAGTTAGCAATACCTTTCCAGGTACATTTTGTTTAAATTTTCTATTTAATAAATTTGGAAAGACAAAATGTTCTTTGGTAGCCTTCATCATTTTTCTATAAGGGTTAGCTTTTCTATGCGGACATATAATATCATATTTATTCATTATTCTTCTAATACGTTTTAGGTTATAATTAATATTAAACTGATTTTCTAAAGTCATTTTAATTTGTCTAGCACCTTTTTTACGTTTTTTGAAGTTGTATGCAATTAATATATTATTATAGCTTTCTAAATCACGCTCTTCGCGTGATATACGATTAGTATGAGATTTTATAGAAAAGTAATTATAATACCCTGAACGTGAAATATTAGATAGTTTACAGAAGTAACTAACCAAATTTTCAAGTTTATATTTATCTATAACTAATTTTATAAGGATATATTTTTGTTGCGTTAGCAATTTTATTTTTCCTTTTTCACGCCCCTTTCCAACATTTCTAACTTTTTTAGCAGTTCATTTTCCGCTTCTAAGAGTTTTATTTTAGCCTGAAGTTTTTCATACTTTTCTTTAATAGACAAATTTTTTTCGGTAGGTCTTCCAGTATTGAATTTTCTAGTATCCTGAAGTTGAGTCACTCCACTTTTTCTAAATGCTGCACGCCATCTTTTGCCGCATGATTGAACACGCTTTAAACCTAAAATATCTATATTAAATCCACATTCTTCGAATATTTGTCGTGGGAATTTTCCATTTTCATTTTCCATAATAAATAATCTTTTAAAATCATCAGTATATGTAATTCCTTTACAACTAACCTTTTTTACAAATTTATTTTCAGATAATATGGCTATTTCATTTTCAGTAAATATTTTTTTACTCATTACAGTTCTCCTAATATCAATTATTCTTTATTTAATTATACATAAAAGTACCCTACGGGATAGACTTTTTTTATAGTGTCTATCCTATAGGGTACATTTTAATTTATGTTCAAGGCAGCTTTTTTTATATTACAATTGCAATTGTTGTTTTAAATCTTATTATATAGTATATTTTATACATAGATTTTACTTTAGATAATGTTAAAATAGGTGGTAATAATAATGGATTTATTTGATCTAGCATTAAAAAAAAGTACTACAAATAAACCTTTAGCAGAAAGAATGAGACCTAAAAATTTAAATGAATTTTTTGGTCAAGAACACATAATTGGTAAAGGGAAACTTTTAAGAAGACTTATAAAAACGGACAATCTAACTTCAATAATTTTATATGGACCTCCAGGAGTAGGAAAGACAACTTTAGCTCATATTATATCTTTGGATACTAAAAGTGAGTTTGTAAAATTAAATGCTACATCTACTGGAGTTAAAGAGATAAGAGAGTACATAAAAAAGGCTGAAGAGGTCTTAAAGTTTTATGGTAAAAGAACAATATTTTTCATTGATGAAATACACTCTTTAAAAAAAGGTTCTCAACAAGATGCACTTTTAGAAGCTATAGAGAAGGGAATTGTTGTATTAATTGGAGCTACTACGGAAAATCCGTATTTTGAAATTAATAGAGCACTTCTTAGTAGATCTAAGATATTTCAATTAGAAAGTCTTAAAGAAAATGAAATAGTTGAAGTATTGCAAAGGGCATTAAAAGATTCTAAAAGAGGATATGGAAATTTAAAAATAAATATTGATGAAGAAGTATTAAAAATTGTAGCAAAGCTTTCTGGAGGAGATGCTAGAGGGAGTTTAAATACACTAGAGCTTGCTATATTATCTACTCCAAGAAATAGTGATGGAAGTATAACTATAAATAAAGAAATAATAAAAGAATGTATTCAAAAACCTATAGTAAACTATGATGCTACGGGAGATAATCATTATGATATTATATCAGCTTTTATAAAAAGTATAAGAGGTTCTAATCCTGATGCTGCTCTTTATTGGTTTGGAAGGATGATTATTGGAGGAGAGGATCCTAGATTTATTGTTAGACGACTTATTGTTCATGCATCAGAAGATATAGGAATGAAGGATCCTAATGCTATGAATATAGCTCATGCTGCCTGGAATGCACTTGAATCAGTTGGAATGCCCGAAGCTAGAATACCCATAGCTGAAGCTATTATATATCTCGCAACAGCACCAAAATCTAATGCAGTTTTAGTTGCTGTGGATAAAGCTATTGAGGATGCTAAAAATAATCAATATAGAGTACCTAGTCACTTAAGAGATACCCATTATAGAGGCTCAAGTGAACTTGGAAGTTGTGGATATAAATATCCACATGACTATTCAGGAAACTATGTTGAACAACGATATTTCCCTATAGAAATGAATGAAAAAAAATATTATAAAGAAAAATAGTTAATCTTGACAAAAACACTCGGATTTGATACTATGAATATAAATTCATAGTATAATACTCGGGATTGAAGGAGAGATTAAATGAAGTTATCTACAAAAGGAAGATATGGTGTGCGAGCTATGGTTGATTTAGCTATAAATTATAGTGAATCGCCAGTTTCTATAAAAAGTATAGCCGGAAGACAAAATATATCAGAATTATACTTAGAACAACTCTTCTCTCCACTTAGAAAAGCAAAATTAATAAAAAGTGTAAGGGGAGCACAGGGAGGATATGTTTTGAGTAAACATCCAAAAGAAATTAGTGTTTCAGATATAATAGATGTTTTAGAAGGACCAATTGAGATTTCATCTTGTATAGATTCAGGAGAATGTAACAATATGGAAGTTTGTCCTAGTAGATTATTATGGGAAAAGATAAAAAATAGTATAGATGAAGTAACGAAATCTATAACTCTACAAGATATGGCTAATGACTATAAAAGGTTAAAGAATAGGAGTGTAAAGAATGGATAAGAAAATTTATATGGATTATTCAGCAACAACATATACTAAACCAGAAGTACTAAAGGAAATGCTTCCTTATTTTACAGAGAATTATGGAAATCCATCTTCTTTGTATACTCTTTCAGATTTAAATAGAAAAGCGATAAATATTGCAAGAGAGAGAGTTGCTAAAGCTATTAATGCTGAAGTTGATGAGATATGTTTTACAAGTGGTGGGTGTGAATCGGACAACTGGGCACTTAAAGGAGTAGCATTTTCAAGGAAAAATAAAGGAAATCATATAATTACTACTTCTATTGAACATCATGCTATATTAAATAGTTGTAAATTCTTAGAAAAAAATGGATTTGAAGTAACTTATTTACCAGTAAATGAAGAAGGATTAGTAAATCCTGAAGATGTAAAAAATGCTATAACTGATAAAACCATATTGGTTTCTATTATGTTTGCAAATAATGAAATTGGATCAATACAGCCTATAAAAGAAATAGGATCTATTTGTAGAGAAAAAAAAGTTTTATTCCATACAGATGCAGTTCAAGCTGTAGGGCATATTCCTGTGGATGTAAAAGAAATGAACATAGATTTACTTTCAATGGCTGCTCACAAATTTTATGGTCCTAAAGGAGTAGGAGCACTTTATATAAGACGTGGAATTAGAATTGAAAATTTAATCCATGGTGGTGGTCAAGAAAGAAATAGAAGAGCAAGTACAGAAAACATAGCTGGAATAGTAGGTATGGGTAAGGCTATAGAGATAGCTATAAATGAAATGCCACAAGAATCAAAGAGATTAGCAATGCTTAGAGATAAATTAATTAAAGAGTTTAGTGAGAAAATACCTTATGCAAAATTAAATGGACCACAAGGGGATAAAAGGCTTCCTGGAAATGTTAATATGAGCTTTATTGGTATAGAGGGTGAAACATTATTACTTGACTTAGACTATATAGGTGTTTATGCATCTACAGGAAGTGCGTGTGCATCAAGTGATTTATCGGCTTCACATGTATTACTTTCAATAGGACTTGATCATGGTGTTGCACATGGTTCATTAAGATTAAGTTTGGGTGAAACCAATGATGATAATGAGGTAAACTATGTTATAGAAAATCTTCCTAAGATAATTAAAAGAAGAAGAGAAATGTCACCTTATTGGGAAGAATTTTTAAAAAAGAAAGGGGAAAAATAATTATGTATAGTGAAAAGGTAATGGATCATTTTAGAAATCCTAGAAATGTTGGGGAAATACAAAATCCAAGTGGAGTTGGAGAAGTTGGTAATCCACAATGTGGAGATATAATGAAAATATATTTAGAAGTTAAAGATAATATAATAAAAGATGTAAAGTTTAAAACATTTGGATGTGGATCTGCTATAGCATCATCAAGTATGGCAACAGAACTTGTGAAGGGAAAAACTTTAGAGGAAGCTTGGAAGTTAACTAATAAAGCTGTTGCAGAAGCTTTAGAAGGACTTCCACCAGTTAAAATGCATTGTTCTGTTCTTGCAGAGGAAGCAATTCATACAGCTATAAATGACTATAGAATTAAACAAGGATTAGAACCTTGGGAAATGAAGGTGCATTCAGATCATATTCATGATGAAGTACACGGAAAATAATATTTAGAATGGAATGATAAATTATGAGTAAAAAAGTAGCTATAGGATTAAGTGGAGGAGTTGACAGTTCTGTAGCAGCATATCTTTTAAAAGAAAAAGGATATGATTTAATAGGTATAACAATGAAGGTATCCGATGTTGATGTTTCAGAAGATGCTGCAAAAATTGCACAAAAACTAGATATACCATACCATATATTGGATTTAAGAGATGAATTTAAAAATCATGTTATAGATAATTTTGCTGAAGAATACTTACAAGGAAGAACCCCTAATCCATGTGCTATGTGCAATAAATATATAAAATTTGGTGTATTATTACAAAAAGCTAAAGAATTAGGTGCTGATTATATAGCTACGGGACATTATGCAAGAGTTGAAGAACATAATGGTAGATACTTAGTTTTGAATGCTAAAGATGATAAAAAAGACCAAACATATATGTTTTATAGCTTAACCCAAGATGTTTTAAAGCATATATTAATGCCTTGTGGAGAATATACTAAAGTACAGATAAGAGAAATTGCCAGAAATTTAGATTTAGAAGTTCATGATAAAAAAGAAAGCATGGATATTTGTTTTATACCAGACAATGATCATGGAAAATATATTCAAAGTTTAGAATGTAAGGACAGAATTAAACCTGGTAATTTTGTGGATAAACAAGGGAATATATTAGGAAAACATAAAGGATTAATATATTATACTATAGGGCAAAGAAAAGGACTTGGATTATCACTTGGTAAACCTGGATTTGTTGTAGATATTATTCCAGAAAGAAATGAAGTAGTTGTTGGAGATGAGTCAGAAATTTTCAATAGTGGACTTATTGCAAAAGATATTAATTTTATTCCTTTTGATTCATTAGAGAATCCAATGGAAGTTGAGGCTAAGATAAGGTATTCAACTACTAAAAGCAAAGCTACTATAATACCTTTTGAAGAGGGAAAAGTTAAAGTTGTGTTTGAAGATAAGCAAAGAGCAATAACTAAAGGTCAAAGAGTTGTTTTTTATATTCAAGATATGTTAGTAGGCGGAGGAACTATCGAGGATATAGTTAAATAATTTTTAAGTTTATTATATGCGAAATAATTTTAAAAATTATTTCGCATATTTTATATTATAAAAATAACTCATAAATTGTAGAAATGTTGACATAACTACAAAATTTTCATATAATCTAAATATCTTTTATTATAAAATATCTTAAAATAGTATATAATATTAGGCGATGATGGGAAATAGTAAATGCTGAAGTATTATCCAGAGAGGAAGTGTAAGGTGAAAACTTCTTAATATAAGTATTGAAGCTGTCTTGGAGCCATAACAATTTGAGAGATATATGTACATAATTTACATGTAGTATGTATTAATATATAACTAGGGTGGTACCGCGAAGCTTTCGTCCCTTGAGTGATACAAGGAATGAGAGTTTTTTGTTTTAAAATTGGTATTTTATGGAGGTAATTTATAAATGGAAAAAATGGGATTGAACCAAGTTAGAGAAGCATATTTAAAATTTTTTGAAAGTAAAGGACATTTAAGACTTCCAAGTTTTTCAGTTGTACCCAAAAATGATAAAAGTCTTTTACTTATAAATGCAGGTATGGCTCCACTTAAGCCATATTTTACAGGACTTCAAACTCCTCCAAGAAAGAGGGTTACAACTTGCCAAAAATGTATTAGAACTGGTGATATAGAAAATGTAGGAAAAACATCAAGACATGC
Organism: Clostridium novyi; assembly: GCF_003614235.1. Next base: position 1,772,694 of record NZ_CP029458.1, read on the forward strand.
TACGTTTTTTGAAATGTTAGGAAACTTCTCTTTTGGAGATTATTTTAAAAATGAAGTTATACCTTGGGCATGGGAATTTACTACAGAAGTTTTAAAAATGCCTAAAGATAAGTTGTATGTAACTATTTACTTAGATGATGATGAAGCTTATGATATATGGACAACTAAAACAGATGTAGATCCTAAACATATATTTAGATTAGGTAAAGAAGATAATTTCTGGGAACATGGTGTTGGACCATGTGGACCATGTTCTGAAATACATTTTTATAAAGATAATGGAGAAATAAAATCAGTAGAAGAATTTATAGAAAAATCTGATGCAGATAGAGCTGTTGAGTTCTGGAATCTTGTATTTACTCAATTTGATAAAGATGAAGATGGAAACTACAATAGATTAGAATTCCCTAATATTGATACAGGTATGGGACTTGAAAGAATGGCAACTATAATGCAAGGGGTAGAAACTATTTTTGAAGTTGACACAATAAGAAGTATTTTAGATAAAGTTGCAAATCTTGCAAACACTACATATGGAGAAGATAGTGTAAAAGATATGTCATTAAGAATCATAACTGATCATGTAAGAAGTGTTTCTGTTATGATAAGTGATGAGGTTCTTCCATCTAATGAAGGTAGAGGATACGTACTTAGAAGGCTTTTAAGAAGAGCTGCAAGACATGGTAGACTTTTAGGTATACCAGGTACTTTCTTACATAAGATAGTAAATAGTGTTATTGAAAATTCTGGAGATGCTTATCCTGAACTAAAAGAAAAGAAAGATTATATTAAAAAAGTTATTTCTATAGAAGAAGAAAGATTTGCAGAAACTATAGATTCTGGTATGGAAATATTAAAAGAATATATAGAAGAATTAGAAAAAGAAAATAAAAATGTATTATCAGGTGAAAAAGTATTTAAATTATATGATACTTATGGATTCCCACTTGAATTAACTGAAGAAATCCTTGAAGAAAAAAACATAACAGTAGATATGGATGGATTCAATGAAGAAATGAAAGTTCAAAGAGAAAGAGCAAGAGCTGCAAGATCAGAAAGCACTTACATGGGAACTGATGTAAAAGTTATTGATACTATACCTTCTGAAATAGAAACAAAATTTGATGGATATAAGAATTTAGAATTACAATCAAAAATAAAAGTTATTATAAAGAATGATGATTTTGCTGATTGTATAAAAGCAGGAGAAAAGGGAATAATAGTTACTGACAAAACTCCTTTTTATGCTGAAATGGGAGGACAAATAGGAGATAAAGGTACTATTTCTGCTGATGGGTTTGTTGCAAAAGTTGAAAACTGCAAAAATAATATAGGTGGAAAAATAATTCACTTTGTAGAAGTTATAGAAGGAAATATAAAATTAGGTGATGAAGTATTATTAGAAGTAGATAGAGTAAGAAGAGATAATGTAAGTAAAAATCATAGTACAACACACTTACTTCATGCAGCACTTCGTGAAGTTTTAGGTGATCATGTACACCAATCAGGTTCTTATGTTGATGAGGACAAATTAAGATTTGATTTTACACATTTTGAAGGTGTAACACAAGAAGAATTAACTAAAGTAGAAGATTTAGTTAATAATATTATTTCAAAAGTATATGAAGTTGAAACAAATGAAATGACTATTGAAGAAGCTAGACAAAGAGGAGCAATGGCGTTATTTGATGAAAAATATGGTGACAAAGTAAGAGTTGTTAAAATAGGTAACTTTAGCGTAGAACTTTGTGGAGGAACTCATATTTCTAATATAGGTAAAATAGGATTATTCAAAATAGTATCAGAAAGTGGTATAGCTGCTGGAATTAGAAGAATTGAAGCAGTTACAGGTACTAAAGCGTTAGAATTCATAAAAGATAAATCTAATTTACTAAAAGAAGTTGCTGAGTTATTAAAATGTTCAGAAAAGGATATATTAAATAGATTAAATCAACAAAGCTTAGAATTAAAAGAAAAAGAAAAAGAAATAGCATCTCTTAAATCAAAGCTTGCAAGTGGATCAGAGGATGAAATATTAAATAATGTAAAAGAAATAAAAGGTGTAAAGCTTGCTGTTGCTAATCTTAAAGATGTTGATGGAGAAGCTCTTAGAAATTTAGGAGATAAAATAAAAAATAAATTAGGTAGTGGTGTAGTTGTACTTGGAAGTGAAGTAGAAGGAAAAGTACAATTTATAGCTATGGCTAGTAAAGATGTAGTTTCAAAAGGCGTTCATTGTGGAACAATAGTTAGAGAAATAGCTAAAATTGCCGGCGGTGGCGGCGGTGGAAGACCAGATATGGCTCAAGCAGGTGGAAGGCTTCCAGAAAAACTAAAAGATGCTATGAATGCAGTTGAAAATATTATGGAAAATTTAGTAAAATAGTATACTTTTCTTTAAAATTAGTTTATAATAAATTTATATAAGATAACAGGTAGTTCTGCATGTCTTTAAAAAGGGGTGAGGCAGGTATGAGCATTAATGAGAATACAATGGAATTTGATATCCAGAAAAACAAAGATGATTTAACAAGAAATATTTTAACACAAGTAAATGACTCATTAAAAGAAAAGGGATATAATCCTATTAATCAACTAGTTGGTTATTTAATCTCTGGTGATCCTACTTATATTACAAACTATAATGGAGCAAGAGCATTAATTAGAAAATTAGAAAGAGACGAGATTCTCGAAGAGGTTTTAAAAGCCTATTTATTAATTAAATAAAGATGCCCCCATGAGGGCATTTTTATTTTAAAATTACGGATAATAAGTTGAGGAGAACTTTATGAGAATATTAGGTTTAGACGTTGGAAATAAGACAATCGGAGTAGCTGTTAGTGATCCATTAGGCTTTACTGCACAAGGAATTACAACAGTCCACAGAAAAGAATTAGAAGAAGATATACAAGAAATAGATAAGATATGTCATGAATATAAAATAGAACTTATAATTTCGGGACTTCCTAAAAATATGAATGGAACAATAGGAGAACAAGGAGAAAAAGTACTTGAATTTTGTGATGTTTTAAAAGAAAAACTGGATATCCCTATAAAGATGTGGGATGAACGACTTACTACAGTTGCGGCTCATAAAGCTATGCTTGAAGCAAATTTATCTAGAGCTAAAAGAAAAAAAATAGTTGATAAAATTGCTGCAACGTATATATTACAAGGATATTTGGATAGTATATAACTACATAATAATTACATAAAGGAGAGAAATAAATGGAAAATGATTTCAGCACAATAGTTTTAAAAGATGAAGAAGGTAAAGAAGTAGAATTTCAAGTTATAATGAAGTTTGATATTGAAGACAAAGAATATGTAATTGTAACTCTTGCAGAAGAGGAAGCTGATGCTATTGCTTTTAGAATAGATAAAGATGAAAGTGGAGAAAATATTTTTGTCACTATAGATGATGATGATGAGTTCCAAATGGTTTGTGAAGCATATGAAACATTAAGCTTAGAAAGTCAAAACTAAATATCATGTAATATTTTATTCATTACATATAATTGTAAAATTCTAATAATGATTATCAATTGACAAAAGGTGAATTTAATATTAAACTTATTGTGGGTTAATAAGTTATTAAATAAGATTGATTATTTTCTAATGTAGAAATGAGGTATTGAAAATGTCAAAAACATCTCCAATGCAAATTGAGAAATTAAAAGAGGAATTAAAATTAAAGGGATATAAATTAACTCCACAAAGAAGAGCTATAGTAAATATTGTTATACAAAATAAAGGGAGTCATCTTACTGCAGAAGAATTATATGATCTTGTAAAGGATGAGTGTCCTGAAATTGGATTAGCAACAGTGTATAGAACTATTCAGCTGTTGGAGGAAATAGGCGTAGTATGTAAATTTAATTTAGACGATGGTTGTAATAGATATGAATTAGTTGATGAAGATGAAATACATCAGCACCATCATTTAATATGTAGAGAATGTGGTAAGGTTATAGAAGTAGAGGAAGATTTATTAGATTCTATAGAAAAGAATGTTGAAAGACAGTATAAATTTAAGATAGAAAATCATAGTCTTAAATTTATTGGAATTTGCCATGAATGTTTAGAAAAATAAATAAATTTAGATACTTATCAAAAAAAGGAGGGTAGGGTATTGAGAAAAGAAAAGGACAAAATAAAAATTATACCACTAGGCGGATTGGAAGAAGTAGGAAAAAATCTAACAGCTTTTGAATATAAAAATGAAATAGTTGTTATAGATTGTGGACTCAAGTTTCCAGATGATGAAATGTTAGGAATAGATGTAGTAATACCTGACATTGGTTATTTGCTAAAAAATAAGGAAAAAGTTAAAGGAATATTTTTAACACATGGTCATGAAGATCATATAGGTGCATTACCATATGTTCTTAAAGATTTAAATGTACCTGTTTATGGAACTAAGTTAACTATTGGAATTGTAGAAAATAGACTTAAGGAAAGTGGAATTTTATCATCATCTAATTTAAAACGTGTACAGCCTAGAGATATTATAAAACTTAATAATATATCAATTGAGTTTATAAGAACTAGTCATAGTATAGCTGATTCAGCAGCAATAGCTATACACACACCACTTGGAGTCATATTGCATACTGGAGATTTTAAAATTGATTATACACCTATAGATGGGCAAGTAGCTGATTTAGCTAGATTTGTGGAATTGGGTAAAAAAGGTGTTATAGCTATGCTTGCAGATAGTACAAATGTAGAAAGACAAGGATATACTATGTCTGAAAGAACTGTAGGAAAAACCTTTGAAAATATATTTTCAAAAGCAGAGGGAAGGATAATAGTTGCAACATTTGCATCTAATATTCATAGAATTCAACAGATAATTACTGCTTCAGAGAAAATAGGAAGAAAGGTTGCAGTATCAGGTAGAAGCATGGAAAATATAGTTGCTGTAGCTTCAGAACTTGGATACCTAAAATTTGAAGATGGTACTTTAATAAGTGTAGATGATATTAAAAAGTATCCTAATAATCGAATATCTATAATTACAACTGGAAGTCAAGGAGAGCCTATGTCAGCACTTTCAAGAATGGCTTCTTCAGATCATAAAAAAGTAAGTATAGTCCCAGGTGATATGGTTATCATTTCTGCAACACCTATACCAGGAAATGAAAAATTGGTTTCCAAGGTAATAAATCAGTTATTTAAGCAAGGAGCAAACGTTATATATGAAGCGTTAGCTGATGTCCATGTTTCAGGTCATGCTTGTCAAGAAGAATTAAAACTTATTCATACTTTAGTAAAACCTAAATTTTTCATACCGGTTCATGGTGAATATAGGATGTTAAAACAGCATGCAGAACTTGCTGTGAAATTAGGAATGCCAGAAAAAAATGCAATTATATCAGAAAATGGAGATGTAATAGAAGTAACTAGAGATACTATAAGAAAAAGTGGTAGTGTAATGTCAGGTCAAGTATTTGTAGATGGTCTTGGCGTTGGTGATGTAGGTAATATAGTACTTAGAGATAGAAGACACTTATCACAAGATGGTATTTTAACAGTTGTAGTTACTATTGGAAAAGATACAGGAAAGGTTATTGCAGGGCCAGACATAATATCAAGAGGATTCGTATATGTTAGAGAATCAGAAGATTTAATGGAAGGTGCAAGACTAATAGTAAGAGATGCCTTAAAAGAATGTGAAGAAAAACATATTACAGAATGGGCAGTTATTAAGTCTAAAGTAAAAGAAGTATTAAGAATGTTCTTATATGAAAAGACTAAGAGAAAGCCAATGATACTTCCAATTATAATGGAAGTATAGAAATATAGTCGAAGGAGTTTATGGGGGTGTTGATATGAACATATATGATAAAGTACATGAACTTGCAAATGAATTAAAAGAGTGTGAAGAAGTTAAGAATTTTAAAAAAGCCAAAAAAGGGTTAGAAGGTAAAGAATCTAGCAAAAAAATGGTTGAAGACTTTAGAAAAGTACAAATGCAAGCGTATTCAGAACAGATGGAACATGGTAAACCATCAAAAGAAACTCTTGAAAGATTAGAGAAATTAGGGTCAATAATGTCTATGGATATGGATGTTTCAAACTACATGGAAGCAGAAGTGAAGTTTGGAGTATTATGGGAAGATATTATAAAGATATTAGGAAAAGCAGTAGATGATGATTTTGATAAAACAAAATAGCATTTCTACAAACATTGACTTTTTTATCGTATAATATTAGAATAGATATGTTAGTTTAGATTGGATACTAATTAGTATCCAATTTTTATTTGTATTTATCTACATAATTGTTATAAATATTGGAGGAAATAAAATGAATTTATTTACAAGAAATGACATAAGAAACGTGGCAATCATTGCCCATGTTGACCATGGTAAAACAACATTAGTTGATGCAATGTTAAAGCAAAGCCATGTATTTAGAGATAATGAAAAAGTACAAGAAAGAGTTATGGATTCTAACGATTTAGAAAAAGAAAGAGGAATAACTATATTATCTAAAAATACAGCAGTAATGTATAATGGTGTTAAAATAAATATAGTAGATACTCCAGGACATGCGGATTTTGGTGGAGAAGTTGAACGTGTATTAAAAATGGTTGATAGTGTTGTATTGGTAGTAGACGCTTATGAAGGACCTATGCCACAAACAAAATTTGTATTAAAGAAAGCGTTAGAATTACATTTAAGACCTATTGTAGTAATTAATAAAATAGATAAGCCAAATGCAAGACCACAAGAAGTTATAGATGAGGTTTTTGATTTATTCGTAGAACTTGGTGCAGATGATGAGCAATTAGATTTTCCAATTGTATATGCTTCAGCTAGAGGTGGATACGCTAAAAAAGAAGTAGACGAAGAATCAGACAATATGGAATGTCTTTTTGATACAATTATTAAAAATGTAAAAGCTCCAACTGGATATATAGAAGAACCACTTCAATTATTAGTTACAACTATCGATTACAATGAATATGTAGGAAGAATAGGTATTGGTAAAATTGAAAGAGGAAAAGTTGCTAAGAATCAACAGGTTACTATAGTAGACAGAGAAGGTAATAAAAGAAATGTAAAAGTATCTAATCTATATGTATATAATGGATTAAAAAGAGAAGAAGTTGAAGAAGCTCAACTTGGTGATATAGTAGCAGTTTCTGGTATAGTTGATATAAATATTGGTGAAACAATTGCAGATCCAAGTAGACCAGAAGCAGTAGAATTTATAGAAATTGATGAACCTACATTGAGTATGTATTTCATGGTAAATGATTCACCTTTTGCTGGAAAAGAAGGCGAATATGTTACATCTAGACATTTAAGAGATAGATTAATGAAAGAATTAGAAACTAATGTAAGTTTAAAAGTAGAAGAAACAGATTCTGCAGATTCATTTAAAGTAAGTGGAAGAGGAGAATTACATCTTTCTATTTTAATTGAAACTATGAGAAGAGAAGGATATGAATTCCAAGTATCTAAACCATCTGTTATTTTCCATGAACAAGATGGCAAAAAGCATGAGCCAATAGAGTACTTAACTATTGATGTTCCTGAAGAATTTATGGGAGTTGTAATGGAAAAATTAGGACCTAGAAAAGCAGAAATGATTAATATGAGTTCTGCTGTTAATGGATATTCAAGACTTGAGTTCAGAATACCAGCAAGAGGTCTTATAGGATTTAGAAATGAATTTATGACAGATACTAAGGGTAATGGAATAATGAATCACGTTTTTGATGGATATGAACCATTTAAAGGAGAAATACCGGGAAGAACTAGAGGTTCAATTGTAGCATTTGAAACAGGTGAAGCTGTGGCATATGGATTATTTAATGCTCAAGAAAGAGGAAAATTATTTGTAACACCAGCTACAGATGTTTATGCAGGTATGATTGTTGGAGAATGTTCAAGAGCAGAAGATATTGATGTTAATGTATGTAAGAAAAAACATTTAACTAATACAAGATCATCAGGATCAGATGATGCATTAAAACTTGTTCCAGTAGTTCCAATGTCATTAGAGCAAAGTTTAGAATTTATTGCTGCAGATGAGCTTGTTGAAGTAACTCCTATAAATATAAGAATGAGAAAAAAGATACTTGATAGTGCAGCAAGAAAAAGAGCTTCTAGAAAATAAACAATAAATTATAATTAAATTTTATAAAGGTGAATAAAATGAAACGGATAAAAATAATTACCGTAATTCTAATAATATTATGTATTCTTATCTTTATAGGATTTAGAATTAGAAACAGCATTAAACATCCTTTTGTTTCAACAACTGATAATATATCAGTTGTTGTGGCAAAAGGAGATTCTTTATCTAATATTATTAATAAGTTACATAATGATGGTTATATTAAAAAACCTAATGTAATTAAATGCTACATAAATATAAAAAGACTAAATACAATGATTAAACAAGGGAAATATAATATAAATAAAAATATTTCTATAGATCACTTTGTAAAAATATTAAATAATGGATTTGATGAGGAAGAATTTGTTAAAGTTACTATACCAGAAGGATACAACATAGAAAATATAGGTGAAAAACTAGAGGAAAAGGGTATAATATCTAAAAAAGAATTTATTAAGAATTGTAAACAATATAAATTGCCACAATATATATTGACAAATAAAAATCAAAGATATTCTTTGGAAGGTTATTTATTTCCAGATACATATAGATTTAAAAAAGGGACTAGTGGTAAAAAAATAATTGATGATATGTTATTTCAATTTAAATTAGTAATAAATGATATTGAAAAGAAAAATAAAAAATTTAATAATTTATGTGAAGTAATAACTAAGGCATCTATTATTGAAAAGGAAGCTAGATGTGAAAAAGATAGAGCTAAGATAGCATCTGTTATTAATAATAGAATGAAAAAACAAATGAAATTACAAATAGATGCTACTGTATTATATGCTTTAGGGGAACATAAACAAAGATTATATTATAAAGATTTAAAAATAAAATCTCCATATAATACTTATAATATTAAAGGTCTTCCTCCTGGACCTATATGTAATCCAGGAAAGCCATCAATTATGGCTGTTTTGAATCCAGAAAAAACGGAATATTTATATTATGTTCTAAAAGATAATAAAGATCATTACTTTACTAAAGATTATAAAGATTTCTTAAAAGCTAAAACAATATATAAAAATCTAATAAGAGGTTAAAAAATTTTATAGTTCTATCCTAGTTTGGAGGAAGTTTTTAATGAGTGGTATAACACACGATTACATAACTAATTATATTAGAAGTCTAATTAAAGAAGATAATAAAATTTTAAAAGAACTTAAAGAATTTGCAATAAAAGAGCGTGTACCTATAGTGCAAGATGAAGTTGCAAACTTTTTAAAATTTATGGTTTTATCTAATAAACCAAAAAAAATATTAGAACTTGGAACTGCTATAGGATATTCATCTATTCTTATGAATATAGCGTGCAATGGACAATGTGAAATTACAACCATTGAAAGAGATGATAATATGGTAAACATTGCAAAAAATAATATAGTTAAATATGGTTTTGATGATAAGATAAAAATATTACAAGGAGATTGTTTAGAAATATTACCTGCTATAGATGAACAATTTGATTTAATATTTATGGATGCAGGTAAGGGTCATTATAATCATTTCTTGCCTCATTGCATGAGGATGCTAAAAAAAGACGGAATGATAATTGCAGATAATGTTTTATTTAGAGGTATGGTAGCTTCTGATGAATTAGTTAAAAGAAGAAAAATAACTATTGTTAAAAGAATGAGAAGTTATTTAGAAATGGTTTCAAGTGATGAAAATCTTATAACATCTGTAATACCAATGGGTGATGGTATTGCAATAACTACAAGGAGGAATATTAATGAATAAACCAGAAATATTGGCTCCAGCTGGAAATTTAGAAAAGTTAATAACTGCTATTGATTTTGGAGCAGATGCTGTTTATTTAGGTGGAAGTAAACTAAATTTAAGAGCTTTAGCAGATAATTTTGATACAGAGGATTTAAAAAAAGGATTAAAATATGCTCATGATAGAAATAAAAAAGTATATGTAACTTTAAATGTATTTCCACATAATGATGATTTAATAGGACTTGAAGAATATTTAGTAGAGTTATACGAAATGGGAGTAGATGCTATTATAGTATCTGATCCTGGAATAATAATGACTGCTAGAGAAGTTGTCCCTAACTTAGAAATACATTTAAGTACTCAAGCTAATACTGTAAATTATAAAACAGTTAACTTTTGGCACAAAAACGGTGTTAAAAGAATAGTATTAGCTAGAGAATTATCTATGAGTGAAGTTGAAAAAATAAGAAATAATATAGAAGAATCTTGTGATTTAGAAGCATTTATTCATGGAGCTATGTGTGTTTCATATTCTGGAAGATGTTTAATGTCAAATTATATGACTGGTAGAGATTCTAATAGAGGTGCATGTGCACAACCTTGTAGATATAAGTATAGTTTAATGGAAGAAAAAAGACCGGGAGAGTATTTCCCTATATTAGAAGATGATAGAGGCACATATATTTTTAACTCTAAAGATATGTGTATGATAGAACATGTACCTGAACTTATAAAAGCTGGTATAAATTCTTTTAAAATAGAAGGAAGGATGAAAAGTGCATTTTATGTAGCTTCAGTAGTAAAAGCATATAGAGAAGCAGTAGATGCTTATTTTGAAGATCCTGATAACTATAAAGTTAATCCTAAGTGGATAGAATATATTATGAGACCTAGTCATAGGCAATATTGTACAGGTTTTTATTTAGGAGAACCTAATAAACAAATCTATGATACATCATCTTATATAAGAGATTATGATATCATAGGTATTGTTAAGGGATATGATAAAGAAACTTGTCGTGCTAAAATACAACAAAAGAACAGAGTTTTCAGTGGAGAAAGTGTTGAAGTACTTCGTCCAGAAGGGGAAAGTTTTAATGTTGTGTTAAGTAATATGATAGATGAGAAAAATGGAAAGTCAATTGAAGCTGCTCGTAGTGCAGAAATGATTTTTACAGCTGATACAAATATAGAATTAAGAGAAAAAGATATACTTATAAAAGCTAAGGAGAAATAATATATGACAAGACCTATATTAATTGGAATTACTGGTGGAACAGGTTCAGGAAAAAGTACTGTTGCTAATGAAATTTATGAAAGTTTTAAAGATGATTGTATTGCTATAATAGAACAAGATTCTTATTATAAAGATCAAAGTAATTTAAGTTTTGAAGAAAGAATTAAGACTAACTATGATCACCCAAATGCTTTTGATACTCAATTACTTGTAGAGCATTTAAAAGAACTTTTAGAAGGAAATAGTATATATAAACCTATATATGATTTTAAAGAGCACAATAGAAAGACAGAAACAATAAAAGTAGACGCAAAAGATATTATTATAGTAGAAGGTATAATGATTCTTCAAGATGTTGAGCTTAGAGAATTATTAGATATAAAAATATATGTTGATACCGATGATGATGTTAGAATTATAAGAAGAATATTGAGAGATATTAAAGAAAGAGGAAGAACTATAGATTCTGTAGTAAATCAATATCTAAATGTAGTAAAGCCAATGCATAGTCAATTTATAGAACCTACTAAAAAGTATGCAGATATAATAATACCAGAAGGTGGACAAAATAAAGTAGCTATAGATATTATGGTATCTAAAGTAAAACAAATTCTTTCTGAAAATAAATAAAGTTTTAAAGAATAAAACACTTCCATTTAGGCTAAAATTTAGCTAAAAGGAAGTGTTTTTATGATTAATACGGAAAAAAATAAACGATGTTATATAGTTCTTGTAATGTTTATTTTATTATTTATGATATTAGCTTTTAGAATAATAGGATATAATTATTTTGGAAGTAAAAATCTAAGTGTTATGGCTGAAAATCAATATCAATATAAGGAAAAGGCTAATGAGTTGAATTATTTGTTGTTTGATAATAAAGGAAGAAATCTATTACAATATAAAGACAATTATTATGCTGTTATAGATCCATATACTTATTTAACTAATAATTATTATATAAAAAAAGACGAGCTTAAAGCGTTGAGGATTTTATTAAAGAATTATAATAAAAATTACGATATTGATAATGAAGTAAATATAAATAAAAGTTCTAAAATAATTTGGAGTATAGATGAGAATACGTATAATAATCTAAAAAAGATAAAGGGTGTTAATGGTTTTTATGCATATAAATATTCTAGTATTAATAAGGAAAATTCTTATTGGAGTGTAGAAAATTTAATAACCAATATAAATAAAAATGTAAATGGTAAATGGCAAAAAAAATCAAAAGATTGTATAGAGATGAATATATTCAATAAAACTCAAAAAAATGAATATGAATATCATATATTTGATAAAGATGTTAATGGAAAAATAAATAAAGAATATATTACAAATCCTAAATCTAATGTAAATGTTCGATTAACACTTGATAAAAATCTTCAGGAAAATATAAAAAAGATATTAAATGAAAAAAATTTTAATAAGTATGATCAAATAGGTGTAGTTTTAATGGAAGCTAAAACAGGTAAAATAAAGGCTATGGTACAAAAAGACGATAGTAAACCTAATGTAAATATAGGAGCAAGCACTCAAAATGGTTTTTTTGCTGGATCAATATTAAAGACTATAGTTGAAGAAGCAGGGATAAAAAATAATAATATATCATTAAATCATAAATATAAACACAGAAATTTTGGGGGATTGTTTGAGGAACATGAAGATCATACGGATAAGAATATAGAACAGGCTTTTATAAAATCTTCAAATAATATATTTGTTCAAATAGGTATTGATGTAGGTATTAAAAATTTTAATGAACTTTGTAGAGAGCATGGATTATATGAAAAAGTATTAGGATTTGAAAATGAACAAAATGGAAATTTAGAACTCGATATCAAAACTACTCCAGATGATAGTGGAGATGGTTTGCAAGCTTATATAGGACAGAAAACGAGAATTACTCCAATTGAAGCTATAAGTATACCTAATACTATAGTTAATGATGGAATTTATGTTAAACCTCGATTAATAGATGCATATGTAGATAAAAATAATAATGTTATAGAAACATGTCATACTTATAAAAAAACAATTATTACCCAGGTGAATTCCAATATTTTAAAAAATCAAATGTTAAATGTAGTTAAAGAAGGAACGGGAAAAAATGCATATATTAAAAATATAGAGATAGGTGGTAAGACAGGTACATCAAATAGAGTGGAAAATAGCAATAAAAAGGAATTAAAAGAATATTGTGATGGATGGTTTACTGGATTTTTTAAAGTTAATGATAAATATTATTCAATGGTAGTATTTGTTCAAAATATAGGAAAGGACGTTAATGCAGCGGGGTCGTCTGTACCTATATTTAAAAAAATAGTTGAAGAAAATTATAATTATATAAATAAATTTTAAGTGTACATGCAAATTTTTAAATGAAAATCATATTATAGTAATAAGCACTGTGAGGAGGATATCCCTGTGTTCTTAATTAATTATTTACTTAATATGATTGATGGCATGACGTTTTTAACAGCGTATGTTAGCAATGGAACATCATTTCCACAACCTTTAAATGAAGATGAAGAAAGGTATTATTTAAAAAAATTTAAGGGTGGGGATGCTTTGGCAAAGGGAATATTAATAGAAAGAAACCTTAGACTTGTTGCTCATATTGTTAAAAAGTATTCCTATCCTAATAAAGACATTGATGACTTAATTTCAATAGGTACTGTAGGACTTATAAAAGCTATTGATTCTTTTGATATTTCAAAAGGAACAAGACTGGCAACTTATGCAGCTAGATGTATTGAAAATGAGATATTAATGCTTATTAGAAATACTAAAAAGATTAAAAGTGAGGTTTATCTTCAAGATCCTATAGGAGTAGATAAAGAAGGTAATGAAATTTCACTTATGGATGTTTTGAGTAGTGATGAAAATTCAGTTATTGAGGTTGTTGAGAATAGGATGCAAATTAAAAAACTATATGATAAAATTAATGAATGTTTAACTGAGAGAGAAAAAATAATAATTAAAATGAGATATGGACTAAATGATGGTAAGCCTAAAACACAAAGAGAAATAGCTGCTTTTTTAAATATATCTAGATCTTATGTGTCGAGGATAGAAAAGAGAGCCCTAAAAAAAATGTATAAAGAATTTAACAACAGTAGAAGTATAAAATAGTTTTTAAAAATAAAAGTCTGACGTTAAATGTCAGACTTTTATTTTTAAAAACTATAAAGTAAAATTAATACGAAAGAACTATAATACAAGGAGGTAAAAAAGTGATACCATTAAATGAGCTATTAAAAAAGACCATAGATCAGAATGCATCTGATTTACATTTAACTGTTGGAATTTCTCCGGTAATTAGAATAAATGGTGAACTAATAAGAATTGGCGAACAAAAACTTACGGCAAATGATACAAGAAAGTATGTTATAGAAATATTAGGAGACTCATTTAAAAAATATGACAATATTGGTGAAATAGATACATCTATATCTATTCCCAGTGTAGGAAGGTTTAGAGTTAATATATATAAACAGAGAGGGAGTTATGCCCTTGCTATAAGAGCAGTTTCATTAAAAATACCTTCTATTAGTCAATTAAAGTTACCATCTATAATAAAAGATATAAGTGACAAACGTAGAGGACTTATTCTTGTAACAGGCCCAACTGGAAGTGGAAAAAGTACTACTTTAGCATCTATAATAAATGAGATAAATAATAAAAGATCAGCTCATATTATTACATTAGAAGATCCTATAGAATTTCTTCATAAGCATAACAAATCAATAATTAATCAAAGGGAAATAGGAAATGATACATCATCTTACACCGATGCATTAAGAGCAGCACTTAGAGAAGATCCAGATGTAATTCTTGTTGGTGAGATGAGAGATCTTGAAACTATGGCAACGGCAATTACAGCGGCAGAAACAGGACATTTAGTATTATCAACTTTACATACTATAGGGGCAGCTAAAACTATAGATAGGATAATAGATGTTTTCCCTCCACATCAGCAACAACAAATAAAAATACAACTTTCAACTGTACTTCAAGGTGTTATATCTCAACAACTAATACCAAAGTATGACGGAAAAGGACAAATAGCTTCTTTTGAAATTATGGTACTAAATTCTGCTATACAAAATCTTATAAGAGAAGGAAAAACTCATCAAATTCAATCATTAATTCAAACAGGAAGTAAGTATGGTATGAAAACCATGGATATGAGTATAGTTGAATTATATAAAGATAAATTAATATCATATGAAAATGCTTTAACGTATTCTATTGATAAAAGTATGGTAAAAAGAATGATAGATATGTAGTGAGTTTTAAATAATAATACATTGTTAATGTTACATAAAAACATAGTATAAACTAAATATTTATGATAAAATATTATATGTAATAATGATAAAATTGGAAAGTAATTGAATAATATCAATTTTATTATTAATTTTATAAAATAATTTTAGGTACATAAAAACATATTAAAAATTCATATAAAAATAAAGGGAAAAACTTGTTTGTGTTGAATATATAGATTAAAGAGGCTTCTATAAGGGAGGGAAATCCAGATGCACGAATATATAGTAGGACTCGATATAGGATCATCAAATGTATACGGTGCTGTTGGCAAAGTGGTTAGTAATGGAGAAATCCGTATAGTTGGAATTACTTCTGTGAAATGTAAAGGATTGAATAAATCAGTAGTAGTAGATATAGATAGTACCTCTCAATCTATAAAAGAATGTATTACCAATTTAGAAAGAATGGTAGATATAAGCATTTCAGAGGTATATGTATCATTACCTGCAGGAGTGAGCGAATTAATATGGAATAAAGGAATAGTAGCAGTGTCTTCAGATGATAAAGAAATAACAGAAAATGATGTTATGAGAGTTATTGAAGCTGCAAAGATAGTATCTATTCCTTCAGATAAAGAAATTATTGGAGTAGTACCACAACAATACATAGTAGATGGATATGATAATATAATTGAGCCTGTTGGAATGAGTGGAATGAGGCTTGAAGTTGATGCTCAAATAGTTATGGCTCAAAGTACAATTATAAATAATCTTAGAAAAAGTATAAATAAAGCTGGAGTTAAAATTTTGGGAGAAGTTCTTCAGCAACAAGCAATTTCACAAACAATTTGTAAAAAAGAAGAATTAGATATGGGAATAGCATTTGTTGATGTAGGAGCACATACTACCGATATTTCTATTTATAAAAGGGGAAATCTTTGTTATACTAATATGGTACCTTTAGGTGGAGATAACATAACAAATGATATAGCCATATGCTTAAAATTACCATTTCCTGAAGCAGAAAAAATTAAAATTAGGTATGGTAATTTAGGGTATAATAATGATGATAAAAATGTTAAAATTAATGTTAATGCAGGATATGATAATTCTAGAGAAATAGATATGGAATTTTTAAAGAGAATAATAGAAGCTAGATCTGAAGAAATATTATATTATGTTAAGGAAGAGTTACAACAAAGTAAATACTATGATGAAATATCAGGCATAGTTATTGTTGGAGGTGGATTAGCACTATTTAAAAATATAAACAGTTTTGCTACAGATATTTTACATAAGTCTACGAGAGTTGGTTCTCCAATGTACACAGGAGCCACAAGTCCAATATATGCTACAGTTGTTGGAGTTATTGAGGATGTAATAAGTACGCTAAAAATAAATAAAAATATTGAAGAAGTTGAAAGGCACATTAATAGTAATTCAAAATTAAAAGAAATTAATACGAACAAAAAAAGTGAAGGAAATTTTGTATCAAAAATAAGAGAATTCTTTACTGAGTTTTTTTAGCAAGGAGGTAATATTGTGCTAGATTTTGATGTTGAAGTTCAACAATTTGCTCAAATTAAGGTAATAGGATGCGGTGGCGGAGGTAACAACGCTGTTAATAGAATGATAATTGAAGGACTTAAAAATGTGGAGTTTATAGGTATAAATACAGATAAGCAAGCTCTTGCAGTTTCCCAAGCTTCACAAAAGATACAAATAGGAGATAAACTTACTAAAGGCTTAGGTGCTGGAGCAAACCCCGAGATAGGAAGAAAAGCAGCCGAAGAAAGCAAAGATGAAATTTCTCAAGCAATAAAAGGTGCTGATATGGTATTTATTACTGCTGGAATGGGTGGAGGAACAGGAACAGGTGCTGCACCAGTAGTAGCTGAAATTGCAAAGTCAATGGGTATATTAACTGTGGGTGTTGTAACTAAGCCTTTCCCTTTTGAAGGAAGAAAAAGAATGCTTCATGCAGAACAAGGTATTAAAGAATTAAAGCAAACAGTAGATACATTGGTTACTATTCCAAATGAAAGACTTTTATCTATGGTTGATAAGAAAACTTCATTGGTAGAAGCTTTTAAATTTGCTGATGATGTATTAAAACAAGGTGTACAAGGTATATCAGATTTAATTACTATACCTGGACTTGTAAATTTAGACTTTGCTGATGTAAGAACTATAATGTTAGATAAAGGACTAGCTCATATGGGTGTTGGTAAAGGAACGGGAGATAGTAGAGCACAAGAGGCTGCAAAACAAGCTATATCTAGTCCGCTTTTAGAAACATCTATTATGGGTGCAACGGGTGTATTATTAAATGTAACAGGTGGTGGAGATTTAGGATTACTTGAAATAAATGAAGCAGCTGAGATAGTGCAAGAAGCAGCTGATCCAGATGCTAATATTATATTTGGTGCTGTTATTGATGAAAATCTAAAAGATGAAATAAGAATTACTGTTATTGCTACAGGCTTTGAAGAAAAGGCAGCAGCTCAACAAGAATCAAAACAGGTAATATCAACACCAAAGCAAGAAGAAAATTTTAATAATAGCTATAATAGTAGTTATAATAGTAACAATAATAATAACAATAATAATTATAATTATAAAGAACAACCTAAACCAGTATTCGAAGAGTCAGCAGCAACTAAAGAGTTTGATCAAAATGATTTAGAAGTTCCTGCATTTTTAAGAAGATATAATAGATAATTATTTAAATAAAAAAATCCTTACTGAATTTATTTTCAGTAAGGATTTTTTATTGTGATAAAATTATGTTTGGTAGTATATGTAAAATAATGTAAATTAAAAATAAAAATATTTATTATGAAATGACAAAATTTTGAAATCGGTAGTTATATAATATGTTTTAGAGGGGGAGAGGGAAGTGATATTATATTTAGATATATTTATTCTTGAAAACTTTATGGTGAATTTTTTTTTACTATATATTACAACCCAAACACTTAGACTAAAACAAAAAATATTATATGTAATTTTGGCATCTATAATAGGTACTGCTTATGCTATGTTTATGGTATATAGTAAATTTCAATATTTTTTCAATATACCGCTAAAATTCTTTATTGCAATAATTATGATCTTAATTGTATTTAGAAAAAAAAATTTACTGTTTTTATTTAAAGCAACAGTTGTATTTATTATATATTCTATGTTATTAGCTGGTATATGCATTTTTATAGAAATTAATAGTACTAATAATATATTAGTGGGATTTTCTTATAAATATTTAATTTTATCTATTATGTTTTTTTATATAGTGATACATAGATTAGTTAGTTATATAAGAGATAGAAATGAAATAAATAATTTTATCTATGAAATAGATATTGTTATGAATGATATTACAAAAAAAGTAAAGGCATTTCTTGATACGGGAAATGAGCTTAGAGAACCTGTAACAAATTTACCTGTTATGATAGTAGAAAAAAGCATAATTCCTATTTCGGAATTGGATACAGAAAATAAATTTATAATACCCTACAGAGTAGTTAATGGGTTTACTGGTAAACTTGAAGGTTTTAAACCTAAATATATTGAAGTTCATAAAAAAAATACGGTGGAAAAGAGAGAAGTCATTATTGCTCTTTGCGATAATGGATTAAGTGAATTAAATGATTATAATGCTTTATTATCTAGAGGAATTATTTAAGGAGGGGTAGTCTTTGCTAAGTTTAGAGTTACTTTTAAACAAAATATTATCAAATTTTAAAATTTTTTTTAAAAAGGTTTATTTTATTGGGGGAAATGATGTGTTACCACCTCCACTTTCAAAAGAAGAAGAAGAAAATTTAGTTGCTAAAATAAGAGCTGGTGATGATAGTGTTAGAACTATTTTAATTGAACGAAATCTTAGACTTGTAGTATATATAGCTAGGAAGTTTGAAAATTCAGGTGTATTAGTAGAAGATTTAATATCAGTAGGAACTATTGGACTTATTAAAGCTGTAAATACTTTTGATCCAGAGAAAAAAATTAAATTAGCAACTTATGCGTCAAGGTGTATAGAAAATGAAATTTTAATGTATTTAAGAAGAAACAATAAAGTAAAAGCAGAAATATCTTTTTATGAACCTTTAAATACAGATTGGGATGGTAATAAACTCCTTTTATCTGATATTTTAGGTACAGAAAATGACATGGTATATAATTTAATTGAAGATGAAGTAGATAAACAACTATTATTTATAGCAATGAGAAAACTAAGTGAAAGAGAGAAAGAAATAATAAAATTAAGATTTGGATTGACGGGTAAAGGTGAAAAAACACAAAAACAGGTTGCGGATTTATTAGGTATATCTCAATCATATATTTCAAGGTTAGAAAAGAGAATCATTAAAAGATTGAAGAAAGAAATTAATAAAATGGTGTGATTGTCCTTAGTATAAAAAATTTTTCTCAGGAAATACTTTTAATGCGACTACTTTGAAGGAGCTGATATGTATGATGATAAACAAAGTGGAAATATGCGGAGTTAACACTTCAAAATTGCCAGTGTTAAAAGACAAAGAGATGAAAGAATTACTAATAAAGATGAGGGACGGTGACTATTTTTCAAGAGAAAAGTTTATAAGGGGAAATTTAAGATTAGTTTTAAGTGTTATACAAAGATTTAATAATAGAGGAGAAAATGTAGATGATCTATTTCAAGTAGGTTGTATTGGTCTTATAAAAGCTATTGATAATTTTGATTTAAGTCAAAATGTAAAATTTTCTACTTATGCAGTTCCCATGATAATAGGTGAAATAAGAAGATATTTAAGAGATAATAATTCTATAAGAGTCAGTAGATCATTAAGAGATATAGCATATAAAGCGTTACAAGTAAGAGATAGACTTATAAATAAAGATAACAAAGATCCAAATGTTTCTCAAATAGCTAAAGAATTAGAATTACCAAGGGAGGAAGTGGTATTTGCATTAGATGCAATACAAGATCCAGTATCATTATTTGAACCTATATATCATGATGGTGGAGATGCACTTTATGTTATGGACCAAATAAGTGATAGTAAAAATGCAGATGATAGTTGGATTGAAAATATATCTATTAAAGAAGCTATGAAGAGATTAAATAAAAGAGAAAAACTTATACTTAATATGAGATTTTTTCAAGGAAGAACTCAAATGGAAGTTGCAGATGAAATAGGAATTTCACAAGCACAAGTGTCTAGACTTGAAAAAACTGCTTTAAAACATATGAGAAAATACGTATAAAAATAGCCAAGAAATCTTGGCTATTTTTATATTGATTATAAATTTTTCTTATTGGCAATTCCGGTAACCATAAGTGCTATTGCACCATCTCCAGTAATATTACAAGCAGTACCAAAGCTATCTTGAAGAGCAAATATAGTTAGTATAAGAGCAGTACCAGAATCGTTAAATCCAAGAACACTGATTATAAGTCCTAAAGAAGCCATTACTGTTCCTCCAGGAACTCCAGGTGCACCTATTGCAAAGATACCTAGTAATAATATGAAAAGTATCATAGTTGATAAACTAGGAAGAGTTCCGTATAAAATTTTAGATACTGTCATTACAAAAAATACTTCTGTTAAAACAGATCCGCAAAGATGAATATTTGCACATAAAGGAATTACAAAATCAACAATATCTTTTCTAAGAGAAGTTGATTTTCTAGCACATTTTAATGCAACAGGTAATGTTGCTGCACTAGACATAGTACCAACAGCTGTTAAATAAGCAACGCTATAATTTTTAACTACACTTAAAGGGTTTTTACCAGAGATAATACCAGCTATTAAATAAAGAAAAGTAAGCCATAAATAATGTCCTATAAGAACTATAGCAATTACTTTTAAAAATACAGGAGCTTGTTTAGTAATAGAGCCTTCATAAGCTAATGATGCAAAAGTGGTAGCTATAAATATTGGAAGAATAGGAATTATAATTTTATTAACTATACTTAAAATAATATTTTGAAATTGTTCTAAAAGTTTTTCAACTAAATCTGATTTAGTCCAAGCTGTTGCAAGCCCTAATATCAATGATAGTGCAAGAGCGCTCATTACTGACATAATTGGTGGAATGTCTAATTTAAAAACTAGCTTAGGTAATTCTTTTAATACAGCAGTTTGAGAATTTATAGATAGCTTTGGAATAATTTTATATCCACAGAAAGCTGATAAAAATGCTGCACCTACAGAAGATAAATAAGCAATAGAAATAGTTATTCCTAAAAGTTTACTGGCATTATTTTTAAGCTTAGCTATAGAAGGTGCTATAAATCCCAGTATAATTAAAGGAACAGTGAAAAATATAATTTGACCTAAAATATATTTTATTGTTACAATAACACCTATTACATTGTGAGATGCCTTTAATCCTACAAGGATTCCTAAAAATACTCCCAGCGCAAGTTTAAATATAAGATTGTTAAAAAGCTTTTTCATTATTATCCCTCCTAAATAAAATAAGAATTTTACATATATAATATATTATATAAAAAAATAAAAACTTCAGACCCTAATAGAGTTGAAGTTTTAAGTTTTTATTTATATTTTAAAGCTTAAAATTCCTTAAGGTAGATTATAATTTATATTGTTTATAAATGTCAATATTTCATTTGGCTAAATTAAATTTTAGTTGGTTTATTTAAAATAATAAACAATATTGTATGTCTATAAATATATATAAATGAATATAATTTTAATAGTTAATATAATATTTAGGAGATGATAACATGCCTTTATGTTCTATAAATAATTTAAAAATGATGGAGGTTATAGACATTAGTACAGGATCTAAATTAGGGTACATAAAAGATTTTTTCATTGATTGTATAGATTACAAAATAATTTCATTAATAATACCAAGAGAAAAAAGTTCTATTTTTTCAAAGGATGAGAATATTGAAATTAGTTGGAGTAAAATAATAAAAATAGGTGTAGATGTTATACTAGTAGATATAGGAGAGGAAATTTTGCAAGAAGAATAGTAGTAATATATGTGAAAAAATAGTATAATATAAAATGAAATATTATATAAAGGGCGTGATAGTTTGAAATGTCCATATTGTGGTTTTGAGGAAAGCAAGGTTGTAGATTCTAGATCAACAGAGGACCATAAGGCTATTAGGAGGAGAAGAGAATGCTTAAAATGCACCAAGAGATATACTACATATGAAAAAGTTGAAGATATACCAGTCTTAGTTATTAAGCGAGATTCCAGTAGAGAATATTTCGATAAATCTAAAATAATGAATGGTTTAGTAAAAGCGTGTCAGAAAAGACCAGTTTCAAGAGTGCAAATAGATTCTATAGCAGATGAAATAGAAAAAAAGATGAGTAATGATATGCTAACTGAGGTTAAATCAGAGTATATAGGTGAGCTTATAATGGATAAGTTAAAGGAAATTGATGAAGTATCTTATGTTAGATTTGCATCTGTTTATAGACAATTTAAAGATATTAATACTTTTATAGAAGAGATTACAAACTTGATGTCACATAAGAAAATGGGGGTATCTAAAAAAAATTAAGGATGCCTTTGTTTTTTATATTAAATTCAAAACTGTGTACTTAATTTTAAAATTTTTGTACACAGTTTTTATTGTAAAAAAATAATTTAGATTTATTGAAAAGGAATGATTAGTATGAAGAATTTTAATATATTAAATAAAAAAAATTATGAATTTTTAGAATGTAAATCTGATAGTGTAGGAATATACTTTTCAACATCAAAAGACGGTTTAGATTTTAATAAAAATACTACAATTGGTTTGAAAAATTTAAAAAAATTAAAGGAATGGTTTAATATAAAAAATATAGGATATTTAAACCAAGTACATAGTGATGATATATATATATACAATGGATTAAAATATGATGGGGATGCTCTTATTACTAATAAGAGAGGAATTGCTATAGGAGTTTTCACAGCTGATTGTGTTCCAGTATTAATTTATGATAAGAAAAATCTTGTGGTTGCAGCTATTCATAGTGGATGGAAAGGTACATTAAGTTGCATAGTATCTAAAACTATAGATACTATGATTAATAAATACAATAGTAACATCAAAGATTTAGAAGTTTATATAGGACCACATAATATGATGTGTTGTTATGAAGTTAGTGAGGAACTTATACATACTTTTAAAAGTAGTAATATCTATAAAGAAGCAAAAATAAGTAAGGGTAGAAAATTAAGTCTTCAAAGTTGTATAGAGAAGCAGTTAAGGGATAAAGACATTACTAAAAATCAGATTCATTTATTAAATATGTGTACATACTGTTCAAGAGAATATAAATTTCATTCTTATAGAAGAAATAAAGAAGAAAGTGGAAGGATGTTCTCGTTTATATTTATTAAGTAAATTTTAAGAAGATATTATATATGTTGAAAAGCATTAATATTAAAAAAATACATAAGAGAGCTTTAAAATCTAAATAAAGATAATATTAAAAAAATTAATATAACGATATATTTAAAATAGATGGTCATTTGACTATCTATTTTTTATGTAGAAAATATATACATATACATTTAGCAATAGGACAAAATAAAATAAGACATTAATACAATATTAATTTAACGAAAAAATCTATTGGTAGTTTGTACTTATATATATTAACTATATATTTATTAAAAGAATATACTAAAGTAGCAAGGTAAATCTTGACTTTGTTTATTTAGGTGATTAGATATGTTCATGAATATATATAACAATCAATGCATGAATCCATGTTTACAAGCTCCGTCAGGATTTATGGATGTAATTAATAAGGGGGCATACGTTGCAACATTTGCCATTGCATATTTTTTAAATGGTAATCATTTTTCTTTTGATAGTCCAAAGCTTTTATACAATCAATCTTATAGAATTTCAATTCCAGTAGATGCAACTGCAATTATTTTTCTTGCACGTTTTTATCTTACACCAACACAAACTAGAATTATTTGTCGTAAAGAATATTCTACTTCCTTTAGAAAATATATGGAATTAGGAGGAACAATTGCTAATCCTACTTGTACAGAAATAGGTTTAACGAAAATATGTATTTCATACTGTTTTTTTCAACAATAAATACTATAATAAAAGCTAAATACTATATTATTAAAGCTTCCATAATCATGGGAGCTTTTAGTTGTGATTAAATTTTTTTATTAAATATCTTATAAAACAGTTAAAGAACTATTTTGACAAATTTATAATTTAGTTTAAAATTGTCAAAGCTTGACGTAATAATTAAATTAATGATAAGATAATTTAATGAACTGATAAAAGGCAAAGTTTTGTGGAGGTAAAAATGCAAAATGAAATTTCAAAAGTACTAATTGATAGCATTGCTGAAGAAGTAGAAATAGAAGTTGGAGATAGATTAGTAAGCATTAATGGTACTGAAGTTAAGGACATAATAGATTATAAATATTTAATAGTAGATGATTATGTTGTTATAGAAGTAGAAAAAAAATGTGGAGAAGTATGGGAAATAGAAATAGAAAAAGAATTTGGAGAGGACATAGGAATAGAATTTAAAGATCCTATGCTTGATAGGCCTAAAAATTGTCATAATAAATGCATATTTTGTTTTATAGATCAGCTTCCAAAAGGAATGAGAGATACACTTTATTTTAAAGATGATGATTCTAGACTCTCATTTTTACAAGGAAACTTTATTACAATGACAAATATGAGTGAAGATGATATAGATAGAATAATAAAATACAGAATTAGCCCTATAAATATTTCAGTTCATACAACAAATCCTGAGCTTAGATGTAAAATGATGAATAATCGATTTGCAGGAACCATTTATGATAGATTAAAGAGGATTACCGATGCTAAAATAGATGTTAATTGTCAGATAGTTCTTTGTCCTGGCTATAATGATAAAGAAGAACTAGATAGAACTATATTAGATTTATATAAGTTATATCCATATATAAATAATTTAGCTGTTGTACCTATAGGAGTAACCAAATTTAGAAAACAAAATGGTTTAGTGGAATTAGAGTTATTTAATGAAAAAACTGCTTCAGAAGAGATAGATAGAGTAGCAAGGCTTCAAGAAAGATTTATAAAAGAGGTAGGCGAACCTTTTGTAAGGTTATCTGATGAATTTTATGTTATAGCAGGTAGAGATGTACCTGCTGATAAATTCTATAATGGTTTTCAACAGTTAGAAGATGGTGTTGGAATGATAAGAAATTTTAGGGATAATATAGAGTATAATTTACATAAAGTAAGAAAAGATGTAAAAGGAAAATTTACTATGGTAACAGGAGCTTCTGCTTATAATGAAATAAAAAATGCTGCTGATAAAATCATGAGTAAAAATCCTAATATAAAAATAAATGTAAGAAAAATAATAAATAACTTCTTCGGAGAAACTATAACTGTAGCAGGACTTTTAACAGGTCAAGATATAATTGAACAATTATCTAATGTAGAAATTGGAGATTATATTATTATGTCAGACAACATGTTCAAAAAAGGATATGAACTTGGAAATTATGAAGAATTAATTATGCTTGATGATGTTAAAATATATGATTTAGAAAAAGTTTTACAAAGAAAAGTTATAGTTTGTGATTACACAGGAGAGGATTTAATAGAATTAATAAATACGTATAGCAATTAAGGAGGAGTATAACTATGGGTAAGCCAATAGTTGCAATAGTAGGAAGACCGAATGTTGGAAAATCTACTTTATTTAATAAATTAGCAGGAAAAAGAATAGCAATAGTAGATGATATGCCAGGTGTTACAAGAGATAGAATATATGCTCAAGCTGAATGGTTAAATAATAAATTTACTATAATAGATACAGGTGGAATTGAACCAGAAAGTGAAGATGTTATTGTAGCTCAAATGAGAAGACAGGCACAAATGGCTATAGAAATGGCAGATGTTGTATTATTTATTGTTGATGGTAAACAAGGACTTGCAGATGCAGATAGAGAAGTTGCACAAATGTTAAGAAAAGCAAATAAGTCTATAGTTTTAGCAGTAAACAAAATAGATAGAAGACAATTAGATGATAATATATATGAATTTTATAATTTAGGATTAGGAGATCCTATGGCTATTTCTGCATCACAAGGATTAGGACTTGGAGATCTTTTAGATGAAGTAGTTGATAAGTTTCCAGAAACTAATGAAGATGATGAAGAAAATGAATATATAAGAATAGCAATGGTAGGAAGACCAAATGTTGGGAAATCATCTCTTATTAATAGAATATTAGGAGAAGAAAAACATATAGTTAGTAATATTCCAGGAACTACAAGGGATTCTGTAGATAGTTATATAGAAAGAGAAGAAGGAAAATTTGCTTTAATCGATACAGCTGGACTCAGAAGAAAAAGTAAAATAAAAGAACAAGTAGAAAGATATAGTGCTGTTAGAACTATTGCATCTATAGAAAATGCGGATGTATGTATTTTAATGTTAGATGCTGAACAAGGTATTGCAGAACAAGATGAGAAAATAATAGGATATGCACATGAGCTTAATAAAGCTATAATAGTTATTGTAAACAAATGGGATTTAATTGAAAAAGATGATAAGACTATGAAAAACTTCAAAGATAAACTAAGATATGAATTATCATTTTTACCTTATGCATCATTTTTATTTATATCAGCTAAGACAGGTCAAAGAGTAAATAAAGTTTTAGGTATGGCTAAGGAATGTTATAATAATTATTGTAAGCGTGTTAAAACAGGAATATTAAATGAAGTTATAAGTAAAGCAATTTTAATGAAAGAACCTCCAGTAGTTGGTACAAGTAGATTAAAAGTTTATTATGTAACTCAAATTGGAACTAAACCACCTACATTTGTATTCTTTGTAAATAACCCAGAATTAGTGCACTTCTCTTATAGAAGATATCTAGAAAATCAACTAAGAGAAAATTTTGATTTTAGTGGTACTGGAATTAAATTAGAGTTTAGAGAAAGAAAAGAATAAAATATTACATATTATTTATAAAGTATTATTAAATAACATGTAGTTAAAGTATATTATTTATGTATTAATCTTTAGAGATGTTAAATATTAAGTTTATTAAATGTATTTTATTTAAAGGTCAGCTTAAATTATTGAGTTGACTTTTATTTTTTTGTAATACTTTGTTTATACCACTAGTATATATGTATTATTAAAAGT
The DNA here is from genome assembly GCF_003614235.1 of Clostridium novyi. The sequence continues at coordinate 1,800,241 of NZ_CP029458.1, forward strand.
AAGTAGTGGGAGGGTAAAGCGTTGGAGAATTTTAACATATATAAAGATATTGCAGATAGAACTCAAGGGGACATATATGTAGGGGTTGTTGGTCCAGTAAGAACTGGAAAATCCACCTTTATAAAAAGATTTATGGAACTTATGGTTATACCTAACATAGAAAATACTTATAAGAAGCAAAGGGCTCAAGATGAACTTCCTCAAAGTGCATCGGGTAAATCTATTCATACCACAGAACCTAAATTTGTACCTAATGAAGCTATAGAAATTAAATTAAATGAAGAAACTAAATTTAAAGTACGCATGGTTGATTGTGTAGGGTATATTGTTAAAGCAGCTCTTGGATATACTGAAGGAGAGCAACCTAAGATGGTTATGACTCCTTGGTATGATTATGAAATTCCTTTTGAAGAAGCAGCCGAGATGGGAACTAAAAAAGTTATTAACGAACATTCAACAATAGGATTATTAGTAACAACGGATGGAAGTATAACAGGAATTAATAGAGAAGATTATATTGAAGCAGAAGAAAGAGTAGTAAATGAATTAAAAGCTATTAATAAACCATTTATAATAATATTAAATTCTAAAAATTCAAGTAGTGATGAAACTATAGAACTTGGAAAATCATTAGAAGAAAAATATAATGTTCCAGTTCAAGTGATGAATATAGCTAATATGCAGCAAAAAGATATAACTAATATTTTTGAGAGAATATTAAAGGAGTTTCCGATAAAAGAAATAAATATTGATATGCCAGAGTGGATAGAAAAATTAGATGTTACTCATTGGCTAAAACAAAATTTTATATCTTTAATAAAAGATATGTGTCAAAAAGTATACAAAATTAGAGATATTAAAAAAATAACTAATAGTTTTAATGATGTTGAATTTTTAGAAGATTCAAAGCTTAAAGAAATAAATATGGGTGAAGGAAATGCTAGAATTTTGCTTAATCCAAGAAATGAATTATTTTATAAAGTTTTAAGTGAAGTTTGTAGTCAAAATATTGCTGGAGAAAATGAGCTTTTAAATATAATGAAAGAACTAAGTAAAGCCAAAGTTGAATATGACAAAGTTGCTAGTGCTTTAGAAGATGTTAAAGAAAGGGGATATGGACTTGTGTCTCCAGAACTAAGTGAAATGACATTAGAAGAACCTGAAATAGTAAAACAAGGTACTAGATATGGAGTTAAATTAAAAGCAAGCGCTCCATCATTACATTTAATTAGGGCTGATATTGAAACTGAAATTTCACCTATAATAGGAACGGAACGTGAAAGTGAAGAGTTAGTTACATCTTTATTAGAACAATTTGAAAGTGATCGTTCTAAAATTTGGGAAAGTAATATGTTTGGAAAATCATTAGAAGTTATGGTTAAGGATGGATTACAGAATAAATTATATAAAATGCCTGAAGATGTTCAAATAAAAATGAGGAAAACTTTGGAGAAAATAATTAATGAGGGTAATGGTGGACTAATTTGCATAATACTATAGTTAAATAAAATATTTGAGGAGTTAGGGAAAACCTAATTCCTTTTTTAAAGGGGATTTTGTACAATAGTATTATAATAAATTATAAGGAGAGATGTATATGAAAAAGGTAGCGGTAGTTTTTAATGGAGGAACAATATCCATGACAGTAGATCCAAGAGTAAAAGCTGTGGTTCCTTCTTTAAGTGGGGAAGAGATAATGTCTATGGTTACTGGAATCGAAAAATATGCAACAGTAGAGTGTACAACATTTTCAAATTTACCAGGACCTCATATTACACCAGATAAAATGTTAGAGTTATCAAAGTACATACAAAATTTATTAAAAAGAGAAGATATTACAGGAGTTGTAGTTACACATGGTACTGATACGTTAGAAGAAACAGCATATTTTTTAGATTTAAATATAAAAAGTCATAAGCCTATAGTTATAACAGGTTCTATGAGAAATAGTTCGGAATTAGGATATGATGGACCTGCCAATCTATCAGCTTCAATTTGTACAGTTATATCTGAAAAGGCTAAAGGTAGAGGTGTAATGGTTTGTTTAAATGATGAGATTAATTGTGCTAGTGAGGTAACAAAAACAAATTCTATGAAGTTAGACACCTTCCAAAGTCCGGAGTTTGGACCTATTGGTATTGTAGATAATAATGAGGCTATATTTTATAGGGATATTTTATATAAACATCACATTTGTACTGAAAAGGTAGAATCAAGAGTAGAACTTATTAAGTGTGTTAGCGGCATGGATTCTAAAATAATAGATTTCTTAGTTCAAAGTGGAACGAAAGGAATAGTAATTGAAGCGTTAGGAAGAGGAAATGTACCACCGGCTATGGTAAGTGGTATAGAAAGAGCTATAAATAAAGGAGTTATTGTTATAATTGTATCAAGATGTTTTAGTGGAAGGGTTCTTGATACTTATGGATATGAAGGTGGAGGAAAACATTTAAGAGAGGTAGGGGCAATATTCGGAGGTGCTTTACCAGGTCAAAAAGCTAGAATAAAGTTAATATTAGCATTAGGAAAAACTTCATGTGTTGATGAAATTAAAAGATTATTCGAAGAATAAATTACGAACTTTCATTATAAAAACAATAATAAATTTCGTACAGGTATTGACAAAAAGGTGTAAATACAATAAAATTGTATTGAAATTAAAAAAATAATAACCACGTACTCATATAAGCCTAGAAATAAGGTCAGGCGTTTCTACCAAATACCGTAAATATTTGACTATGAGTAGTCTAGTGTAGATAAATATTATTTTGACCACTAAGATTACTCGTAATCTAAGTGGTTAATTTTATTTACACAGGAGGATAAAATATGGAAAAATTTTTTCAATTTAAAGAAAAAGGTACGGATTTTAAGAAAGAAGTAACAGCAGGAATTACTACATTTTTAGCCATGGCTTATATTATAGCTGTAAATCCTGATATATTATCTATTGCTGGAATGCCTAAAGGAGCAGTTTTAACAGCTACATGTTTAACAGCGGGGTTAACAACTATATTTATGGGTTTGTATGCAAAATTACCATTTGCATTAGCTTCAGGGATGGGACTTAATGCATTTTTTACATTTAGTGTTGTTAAGGTTATGGGAGTCCAGTGGGAAACTGCATTAACTGCTGTTTTTTTAGAAGGTATTATATTTATTATATTATCATTAACTAATATAAGAGAGGCTGTTGTTAATGCTATTCCAAATACATTGAAATTAGCAGTAACAGTAGGAATTGGGTTTTTTATAGCATTTATTGGTTTTGCAAATGCGGGAATAGTAGTGAAAAGTCCAGATACTTTTGTGAAATTAGGTGATTTTACAACACCTACAGTATTTATAACTTGTATGGGAATAATAGTTATAGTAATCTTATCAAAAAAAAATATTAGAGGTGCTTTGCTTTGGGGAATAGTTATAAGTACATTAATTGGTTGGTTATACGCGTTAGTAAATACTCAAGTTGCAGCAGAAGTATATGGTATTCATTTGCCTAATGGTATATTTAAGTATGAATCTATTAAACCCGTAGCTTTTAAATTAGATTTTTCACATATAAAAGATGGTACAAGAATTTTTCAGTTTATTACTGTAGTATTTACTTTCTTATTTGTAGATTTCTTTGATACAGTTGGAACATTAATTGGGGTAGCTTCAAAAGTTGGGATGGTAGATAATAAAGGAAGGGTTCAAAATGCTGGTAAAGCATTGCTTGTTGATTCTATTGGTACAACCTTTGGTGCGGTTATGGGTACATCAGCAGTTACAACCTATGTTGAAAGTTCAGCAGGGGTTGCAGCTGGTGGAAGAACAGGATTAACATCTATTGTAACAGGTATACTATTTTTACTTGCACTGTTTTTATCACCATTATTTATAGCCATTCCTGCATGTGCAACAGCACCAGTGCTTATTATAGTTGGATTTTTTATGATAGAAAATGTAATAAAAATAAATTTTCAAGATTTTACTGAAGGGGTACCAGCATTTTTAACAATAGCGTTAATGCCATTAACTTATAGTATTGGAGATGGATTAACCCTTGGAATATTATCTTATGTTATATTAAATTTAGCAAATAATTTATTTACAAAGGACCGTAGTAAAAAGAAAAAAGTTTCATTTGTTCTATCTATACTGGCTATTTTATTTATTATTAAATTAATTGCAGTGGGACTTAGTAGTAAATAAATTAATATAATAAAAAATAGACCAACTTTTGAAGTTAGTCTATTTTTTATTATATTAAATATTGTATATAGTATTTAAATACTGTGTACGATTATTTTATTTTATTATAATAAAAAATATGATATTATAGTAAATATATATTTAAATTAATTTAAACTTGAAATTTTGATGTTTAGTTATGTATAATGAATATGAACTTATTATATGCTGCGGAAGGATGATATAAATGTTAAGGAGCATGACGGGCTTTGGTAGGGGAATGACAAAGGAAGGAAGTAATCGCAGTTTTACTATTGAGATTAAGAGTGTAAATCATAGATATTTTGATTTAAATTTAAAAATGCCTAGGAATTTATTATCTCTAGAGAACAAAATCAGAGAGGCTATTAAACAAAAAATTAATAGAGGCAAAGTAGATGTTTTCATTACTCAAAATGTGTATGGTAATGATGATATAGAAGTAAAATTTAATGAACAGTTAGCAGACAGTTATTTTAAATGTTTAGAAAAAATCAAAGATAGATATGATACTAATAATGATATTTCAGTATCTCTTATTGCTAAATTTCCTGAAGTTATATCTGTTGAAAAAAAGGAAGAGGATTCACAAGAAATTTGGGACTACATTGAACAACCTTTAAATGATGCTGTAGAATCTCTAGTTAATATGAGAGAAAAAGAAGGTAAGAAATTAAAAGAAGATGTTATTAATAAATGTAATATTATACAAGAATCATTGAAAGAAGTTGAAAAAAGAGCTCCTTTAGTAGTAAAAGATTATAAAAATAGACTTAATAATAGAATTATTGAACTTTTAGATAATAGTGATATAGATGAATCTAGAATATCTATGGAAGTAGCTGTTTTCGCAGATAAAGCAGCAATTGATGAGGAAGTTGTAAGGCTTAACAGTCACATTGTTCAATTGAAAGATACTTTAGAAAAGAATGAGCCAGTTGGAAGAAAGCTTGATTTCATAGTTCAAGAAATGAATAGAGAAACAAATACTATATCTTCAAAAGCAAATGATTTACAAATAGTAAATCTAACTATAAATATGAAGAATTACATAGAAAAAATTAGAGAACAAATACAAAATATAGAATAAAAATTAGGAGGACTAATATGAGTATTAAGTTAATTAACATTGGATTTGGAAACATTGTTTCTGCTAATAGGCTTGTAGCAATTGTAAGCCCTGAATCGGCCCCTATAAAAAGAATAATACAGGAGGCTAGAGATAGAGGAATGCTTATAGATGCTACATATGGAAGAAGAACTAGGGCTGTAATAATTACAGATAGTGATCATGTAATACTATCAGCTGTTCAACCGGAAACAGTTGCTCACAGACTATCTTCTAAAGGTGAAGTGAACATTGATGAGGTAGATGAATAATGAATCAAGCAAATAAAGATAATCAGGGGCTTTTACTAGTAATCTCAGGGCCATCAGGAGCAGGTAAAGGTACAATATGTAAAGAACTAATGAAAAATGGGGATTTTTGGCTATCGGTTTCAGCAACGACAAGATTTCCGAGAAAAGGGGAAGTCCATGGTGAAAATTATTATTTTTTAAGTAAAGAAAATTTTATTGATAGAATAGATCAACAAGATTTTCTTGAATATGCTGAAGTATATGGTAATTATTATGGCACTCCAAAATCTAATGTATTAGAAAAATTAAAAGATGGCAAAGATGTTATATTAGAGATAGATATTCAAGGAGCTTTAAAAGTTAAAGAAAATTATCCTAAAGGAATATTTATTTTCATATTACCTCCTTCTATGGAAGAATTAAAAAATAGAATTATAAAAAGGGGTAGTGAAACAGAAGAATCATTAATGACTAGATTTAAATCAGCTTATAAAGAAATCAATTATGTGTCAAAATATAATTATGCTGTTATTAATGATGAAGTAGAAAAGGCTGTTGAAAAAATAAAAAGCATAATAATAGCTGAAAAATGTAGTGTAGATAGAATAGAACAAAATATTTTTTCTAAGGAGGGTTTAATCCATGAACAATTATATGATTAATCCATCAATTGTAGATTTATTAACTAAGGTTGATAACAGATATTCTTTAGTTACTGTAACATCAAAAAGAGCAAGACAAATAATTGATGGAGATGAAGTGTTAGTTAATGTAGAGGACGCATACAAACCTCTTACAACAGCAATTCATGAAGTAAATGCAGGAGAAGTTTCTTATGAATCTTTAATGAAGGGAATAAAATAAAATGGATAAAAAGAAAACTGTAGTAGTGGGAGTGACTGGCGGCATTGCAGTTTATAAGGCTTTAGATGTAATTAGTAGATTAAAAAAAGCTGGATTAGATGTCCATGTTATAATGACAGAACATGCTACAAAATTCGTAAATCCATTATCATTTCAGTCCCTAAGTCAAAATATGGTTGTTGTTGATATGTTTGATGAGCCAAAAGCATGGGAAATACAACATATATCCTTGGCTAAAAAAGCTGATTTGATGCTAATAGTTCCTGCTACAGTTAATATACTAGGAAAAGTTGCCAATGGTATTGCAGATGATATGTTATCAACTACTATTATGGCAACAAAAGCACCAGTAGTATTTGCCCCAGCGGCAAATACAAATATGTTTTTGAATCCTATAGTTCAAAGAAATATAAGAGTGTTAAAAGAATATGGATATAAGTTTATAGAACCTGCATCAGGTAGACTTGCTTGTGGAGATATTGGTACAGGTAAGCTTCAAGATACAGAGCTTATTAGTGATATTGTAATTAGCATGATGCATGATAAAAAAGATTTAAAAGGTAAGAAGGTTCTAGTAACAGCAGGACCAACTATAGCACCTATAGATCCAGTAAGATATATAACAAATAGATCTAGTGGGAAAATGGGTTATGCTATTGCTTGTGAAGCTAGGGATAGAGGAGCTAAAGTTACTTTAGTTTCAGGTCCATGTAGCATACAAAAACCTTTTGGAATTGATGTTATAAGTGTTAATACAAATGCTGAAATGTTAAAAGCTGTAGAAGATAATTTTAAATCAGCAGATATAATTATCAAATCAGCAGCTGTTGCAGACTATAAGCCTAAAGTTTATTCTGATAAGAAAATAAAAAAAGGCGAAGGTGAATTTTCGCTTCAATTAGAAAGAGATAATGATATATTAAAAAAATTAGGAACTATGAAAGAAAATCAAATTTTAGTGGGTTTTGCAGCTGAAAGTAATGATTTAATAGAAAATGCCACAACAAAGTTACATAAAAAAAATTTAGATTATATAGTAGCAAACAATATAGTATCAACTGATACTGGATTTGCATCAGAAGACAATAAGGTAACTATTTTATGTTCAGATGGAAGGAAGATACCCTTACCTAAAATGAATAAAAAGGAAGTTGCCAGAGAATTATTTGATTTAATTAATGAAAAGCGCTGATGCGCTTTTTTCTTGTAATTATACAATTTAATTATAGATAAGGATGGATTATGTGTATCAATATGCAGGAATAGTAGTAAATAATGAGTCAGTGCAAGTTGACAAAATTTTCACCTATAAGATACCAGAAAATTTAATAAACAAATTAAAAATAGGTCATAGAGTTAAAGTACCTTTTGGAAAAGGTAATAGAAATATAGATGGATTTGTTATGGAGTTGTATGAAAACTTTCATAATAATTATAAAATAAAACCTATTATAAATATATGTGATAATTTTACTGTTTTTAGAGAAGAAGATGTTGACCTTATAAAAAGAATGAGAGAAAAATATCTTTGTACATATTTAGAATGTATAAAAGTAATAATTCCAACAGGTATAATAAAAGGAATTAAAAATAAAGTAAAAGAAGTTATTTATATAGGAAATAATCCTACAGGAAAGTTTTACAACAAACCTTATATAAATATATATGAAATAGTAAAATTGTATAATGGATTGTATACAAAGACAGAAATAAGTAAAAAGTTTAATGTCTCATTGTCGTCTATAAATACTATGATTAAACATGGTTTTTTGCAGAAAAATGAAACCATTGTGAATAGATTTAATAATAGAGTTTATTCTAACTATGAAGAAAAAAAATTAAATGAAGAACAACAAGTTGTAGTAGATTCTATACTAAATTCAAATAAAAAATTGTTTTTAATTCATGGTATAACTGGTAGTGGAAAAACTGAGATTTATATGAATATGGTAAAACATATGATAAATCAAAGTAAAGAAAGTATAATTTTAGTTCCAGAGATATCTTTAACACCCCAAATGGTAGAAAGATTTAAAGGGAGATTTGGAAAAGATATTGCTGTTTTTCATAGTAAACTTTCTGATGGAGAAAGATATGATGAATGGCTTAGAATTAAAAATAAACAAGTGAAAGTTGCTATAGGAGCTAGATCTGCAATATTTTTACCTTTTAATAATTTAGGTATGATAATTATAGATGAAGAACATGAAGGAAGTTATAAGTCTGATAGTAATCCCAAATATAATGCAAGAGAAATTGGGGAATTTAAATGTGAAATTGAAGGCTGTAAATTAGTACTGGGTTCAGCAACTCCATCTATAGATACATATTATCGAAGTATGAAAGATGAAATACAGTTATTAACTTTAAAGAATAGAGCTGATGGAGCAAAATTACCAGATGTTTTTACTGTTGATATGAGAGATGAACTTAAAAGTGGAAATAAATCTATTTTTAGCAATTTGCTATATGAGGGGATAGAGGAAGCCTTAAATAATAAAGAGCAAATAATATTATTTTTAAATAGAAGGGGTTTTTCAACATTTGTATCATGTAGAGAATGTGGATATGTATTTAAGTGTAATCATTGTGATATAGCTCTAACTTATCATAGTAAAGGCAACTATTTAAGTTGTCATTATTGTGGTGAGAGGTATCAAGTACCTCATACTTGCCATAAATGTGGAAGCAAATATGTGAAATATTTTGGAGTAGGTACTGAGAGAATAGAAAAAGAGGTTAAAAAATATTTTCCAAGTGCAAGAACATTAAGAATGGATTTTGATACTACTAGAAAAAAGGATTCTTATGAATATATATATAATACTTTTAAAAATGGTGATGCAGATATATTAATTGGTACTCAAATGGTAACTAAAGGATTAGATTTCAAAAATGTTACTTTAGTAGGTGTAATTGCAGCAGATATATCTTTAAATTTACCTGATTTTCGTTCAGGAGAAAAAACATTTCAATTAATAACTCAGGTAGGCGGAAGAGCAGGTCGAGGTGAAAAAAGAGGGAAAGTTATAGTGCAAACATATAGTCCTGAAAATTATAGTATAATATGTTCATCTAACAATGATTATGATAATTTTTATAAAGAAGAAATAGAAATAAGATATAATCTTAACTATCCTCCTTTTTCGAAAATACTTGCTATAAATATTAGTAGCAAGAATGAAAATCTATTAATAAAAAATATACAAAAAATTGGCATTATATTAAAAAATAATTTTGAAAAAGATAATAAAATAGATATATTAGGACCTTGTCCTTGTGTAATATCAAAAGTTAAAGAATTTTACAGATGGCAAATACTGATAAAAGGACAATTTAATAATGAATTAGCATTAAATATAAAAAATTTTGTTTATAAAAATTTGCAAGATGTATATAATGAGTTTAGGATTAGTATAGATGTTAATCCTAGCACTTTATTATAAAAATTAACTTAGAATTAAAATTTTAAAATATTGGGAGGAATTAAAATGGCATTAAGAAATATAAGAGTAAATGAAGATACTATATTAAGAAAGACATGTAAAAGAGTAGATGAAATAAACGAAAGAATATTAACTCTCATTGAAGATATGAAAGAAACTATGTATGAAGCAGACGGAGTAGGGCTTGCAGCTCCACAAATAGGTGTATTAAAAAGATTAGTGGTTATAGATGTTGGAGATGGTCCTATATCTTTAATTAATCCTGAGATTATAAGCTATGAAGGCAGTCAAACTGATTACGAAGGATGTTTAAGCCTTCCAGGAAAGCAAGGAAAAGTTACAAGACCTTATAAGGTTATAGCAAAGGCATTAAATGAAAAAGGAGAAGAAGTAGAGATTAATGGAGAAGGATTGCTTGCAAGAGCCATTTGTCATGAACTAGATCATTTAGATGGTGTTTTATTTATGGATAAGGTAATAAAGGAGGAAAAATAATATGAAGATAATTTTTATGGGAACTCCTGAATTTGCAGTACCTTCACTTGAAGCTATTATTGACAATTTTGGAGTTGAGGCAGTTTTTACACAACCAGATAGACCAAAGGGGAGAGGAAAAAAAGTTGCTATGTCACCTGTAAAAGAAGTGGCATTAAAAAATAATATTGAAGTTTGTCAACCTACTAAATTAAAAAATGAACCTGAATTTATAGAAAAACTAAAAAAAATTCAGCCTGATTTTATTATAGTAGTAGCTTATGGACAAATTTTATCTAAAGAAGTTTTAGAAATTCCTAAATATGCTTGTATCAATCTTCACGCATCTTTATTACCTAAATATAGAGGCGCAGCTCCACTTAATTGGGCTATAATAAATGGAGAGAAAAAAAGCGGAAACACAACAATGCTTATGGATGTAGGACTTGATACAGGAGATATGTTAATGTCTCAAGAGGTAGAAATAAATGAAGATATGACAGCGGGAGAGTTACATGATATATTAATGTATCAAGGTGGAAAATTATTGGTAGAAACTATAAATAAAATGGTTAAAGGAGAAATTAATCCGCAAAAACAAGATGAATCAAGTACATGTTATGCATCTATGCTAGATAAAAAGATAGCTTGTATTGATTGGAAAAATTCTGCAAAGGATATACATAATCTTATAAGGGGATTGAATCCATGGCCAGTAGCATATACTTATTATAATGATAAAGCTATGAAAATATATAAATCACAAGTATTAAATGAAAAGAGTAGTAAAGAACCTGGTACTATAATTGAAGTATCTAAAAATGGATTAAAAATTGCATGTGGAGATGGAATTTTATTAGTAAAAGAAATTCAATTTCCAGGAAAAAAATCTCTTAAAGTAGAAGAATATATAAGAGGAAATTCCATTGAAGTTGGAAGCATTTTAAAGTAAATTTATTATGTAATAATTGGAGGGATATGAATGTTTTGGTTTTATGATAAAACAATGGTTATTCTTATTCCAGCTTTAATAATTTCAGCATGGGCTCAATTAAAAGTTAGTTCTACTTTTAATAAGTTTTCAAATGTAAGAAGTATAAATGGTTATACAGGGGCTCAGGTTGCTAGAATGTTACTTGATGCAGAAGGTCTTTATGATATTCCTGTTCAAGAAATATCAGGAAAACTAACAGATCATTACGATCCTAGGAATAGGGTAATGTGTTTGTCAACAGATGTATATCACGGAACTTCAGTAGCATCTATAGGAGTTGCAGCGCATGAAACTGGGCATGCAATTCAGCATAAAAAGCACTATGCACCATTAGAAATGAGAAATTCAATAGTACCAGTAGTAAATTTTAGTTCTAGTGCATCATGGATAATATTTATGATTGGTCTTTTTATTAAAAGTTCTGGATTAATTCAGATAGGCATAATATTATTTAGTGCTGTTGTAATATTTCAGTTAATTACATTACCTGTTGAATTTAATGCATCAAATAGAGCACTTAAAATATTAGAAAATAGAAATATATTATATGGTGATGAGATAAGAGGAGCTAGATCAGTATTGTCAGCTGCTGCTATGACATATGTAGCTGCTGCATTAACAGCTATATTAGAACTTGTAAGACTTATAGCAATCAGTAAGGATGAATAGATTAATAAAAGATTGGAGTTAATTAATGGAAAACGCTAGAAAAATATGTATTGATATACTTGAGATGGTTTTTAATAAAAATGCATATTCCAATATAGTTTTAAGACAGAGTTTGAATAATCAAAAGATTAATGAGAAAGACAAAGGATTAATAACTGAAATTGTATATGGAACTATTAAATATAAATATACTATAGATGCAATATTAAACACTTACTTGAAAAAAGGAACTAAAAGTGTAGATTCATATATATTGAATATATTAAGAATTACTATATATCAAATAAAATATTTAGATAAAATTCCTAATTTTGCTGCTGTAAATGAAGCTGTAAATATAGCAAAAAAACATAAATCTATTAGAGAGTCTAAATTAGTAAATGGGGTTTTAAGAAATTACCTTAGAAATCTTGATAAAGTTTACTATAATAAAAATAGTGTAGTAGAAAGATTGTGTTTTGAGTACTCATGTGAAAAATGGTTAGTTAAGATGTTTATTAATCAATATAATGAAGAAATAACAGAGAAAATATTAAATGGTCTTAATGAAAGACCTGCAGTTACAGTAAGAGTAAATAATTTAAAAACTGATTATGATGAGGCTTTTAATAAACTTGAGGAGTATGGATATAGTATAGAGGAAGGATATGTATGTCCAGAAGCTATTATTATAAACAAAGGGAAGAGTATTGAAAGTAATCCTTTGTTTGAAGATGGTAAAGTAACAGTACAAGATGAAAGTGCTATGTTGGTTGCAGCTACTATGGATATAAAAGAAGGAAGTTTAGTATTAGATCTATGTAGTGCTCCAGGTGGAAAAACAACACATATTTCGGAGATTATGAACAATACTGGAAAAGTTATGGCTTTTGATATTCATGAAAATAAATTAAGTTTAGTAAAAGATAATGCTAAAAGATTAGGAATAAATAATATAGAGTGTAGTAAATTAGATGCTTCTAAGTTTAATGAAAAATTAAAAGAAACAGCAGATGCAGTTTTAATAGATGTTCCATGTTCTGGACTTGGGATAATAAGAAAAAAACCAGAAATTAAGTATACAAAAAATATGGAATCTGTAAAAGATATAGTAAATATACAAAAAGAAATAATGAAAAATGCAGCAAGATACGTTAAAGTAGGGGGAACCCTATTGTATTCTACATGTACTATTAATAAAAAGGAAAATGAACAAAATATAGATTGGTTTATAAGAAATTTTCCTGAATATACTGTAGAACCTATATTTTATGGTGAAATGGATAATATTATATATAATGAAAATAGAACAGTAACTATTTTACCTAATAAATACATGGATGGATTTTTTATTGCTAAACTTAAAAGAAATAGGTAGGTGCATACATGAAGAATATACTAGATTTTGATTTAGAAGAATTAAAGAGTTGGATGGCTGAAAATGGTGAAAGTAAATTTAGAGCTAAGCAAATTTTTGAGTGGATATACAAAAAATCTGCTTTTAGTTTTCATGAAATGACTAATATATCTAAAGCATCTAAAGAAAAGCTTAAAAATTCTTTTTATATAGAGATACCCAATATAATAAAAAAATATAAATCTAATATTGATGGTACTGAAAAATTTCTTTTTGAATATAAAGATGGTAATATAATCGAATCTGTAGTTATGAGATATAAACATGGAAATTCAATTTGTGTATCAACACAAATTGGATGTAGAATGGGATGCAAATTTTGTGCATCTACAGTAGAAGGTGTAGTGAGAAATTTAACATCAGGAGAAATAGTGGCTCAAATACTTAAAGCGCAACAAGAAATAGGTGAAAGAATATCAAATGTTGTACTTATGGGAAGTGGAGAGCCATTAGATAATTACGATAATGTAGTGAAATTTATAAAACTTATAAATGATGACAATGCTTTAAAAATTGGTCAAAGACACATTACTTTATCAACTTGTGGTATAGTTCCTAAGATAAAAGAACTTGCAGATGAAAAATTACAAATAACTTTAGCTATTTCTTTGCATGCTCCTAATGATGAAATAAGGAAAAGTATGATGCCAGTAGCAAATAAATATAATATAAAAGAGTTATTGGATGCTTGCAAATATTATTCTAGAATTACAAATAGAAGAATAACTTTTGAATATGCTCTAGTAAATGGAATTAATGATAGTGCTAAAAATGCTGAAGAGTTATTTAATCAACTTAAAGGTATATTGTGTCATGTAAATTTAATTCCTGTTAATGAAATTAAGGAAAATGATTATAAAAGATCGAGAGCAAAAAATATAGAGGAGTTTAAAAATATTTTAATTAAATATGGAATCGAAACCACAATACGAAGAGAAATGGGATCAGATATAAATGGAGCTTGTGGACAATTAAGAAGAAATTATATTAAGAACAATTAAATTATTTCGTGTGTGATGGAGGATATATTCATATGAGTAGTAATAAAAGTTATACCGAAAGATTATGTGTAGGTTTTTTATCTGATGTTGGAAATGTGAGAGAGATTAATGAAGATTTTATAGGAAAATATGAGGATGATGAGTTTGCTCTGTATATTGTAGCGGATGGAATGGGAGGACATAATGCTGGAGATGTGGCTAGTAAAATAGCTGTAGAATCCTGTATAGAGTTTATAAAAAATAATGTATGTGCAGAAAATATAGAAGATCTATTAAAAGATGCCATTAAATATGCTAATAATAATATATATCTTAAGGCCAAAAGTAATAAGAAGTTATGTGGTATGGGGACAACTATAACTGCTTTTCTTATTCATAATAATGAAGCTGTTGTAGCTAATGTTGGTGATAGTAGTTGTTATATTATTGAGGATAATTTAAAGAAGGTTACAAAGGATCATTCTTTAGTTCAACAATTAGTTGATGATGGAAGTATAACTGAAGAAGAGGCTATAAATCATCCTAATAAAAATATAATAACACGAGCATTAGGAACAAAAGAAACAGTAGATATAGATATATTTAAGATAAATATGAACTCTATACGTAAAGTTATTTTGTGTACTGATGGATTATCTAATGAGGTTTCTAAAGAAGAGATGTATAATATAATATTAGAAAATACAAATCAAAGAGCATGTGAACTTCTAGTGGACTTGTGTAAAAGCAAAGGTGGAAGGGACAATATTTCAGTGATTATATTTGGAGGAATGCAAAAATGACTGGGACTATTCTAGGAAATCGATATGAATTATTGCAGAAAATTGGAGAAGGCGGCATGGCTGAGGTATACAAAGCCAAGTGTCATCTATTAAATAGATATGTAGCAGTAAAAATTTTGAAAAATCAGTATTCTGATAATATGGAATTTGTAAATAAATTCAAACAAGAAGCAGCGGCAGCAGCAAGTTTATCACATAATAATATAGTTGGTATTTATGATATTGGATCAGAAAATAATATAAATTATATTGTTATGGAATACATAGATGGTAAAACATTAAAACAAATAATAAATGAAAATCAAGTTTTAAAGTATAATAAAGCAATTGAAATTGCAAGTCAAATTGCTAAAGCATTAGAATGTGCTCACAATAATAATATTATTCATAGAGATGTTAAACCACATAATATTTTAGTAACTAAAGATGGTATTATAAAGGTAACTGATTTTGGTATAGCAAAGGCAACATCCTCTGTTACTATAACGAATTCGGATAAAATTATAGGGTCAGCACATTATATTTCTCCAGAACAAGCTAAGGGAAAATTTGTTGATTGTAAAACAGATATATATTCTTTAGGAATTATTTTATATGAGATGGTTACAGGAGAAGTTCCCTATGATGGAGAAAGTCCTGTATCAGTCGCATTAAAACATGTTCAAGAACAAGTTATACCTCCTATAAAAGTTAATCCGAATATACCTGAAAGTCTAAACAAATTAATTTTAAAAGCGGTGGAAAAGGAACCGTATAAAAGGTATCAAAGTGCTCATGATATACTTATGGACTTAGAAAAAATACAGCAAAATCCAAATACAAATATAGCTGCAAATGTAGAGGAAAATGAGTATACTAAGATAATGAGTCCTATACCAGATGTAGATGAAAATTTCAAAGATAACAAAGCAAAAGAACTTTATAATGGTATAGAAGATGATGATACAAAATATGAAAAATTTAAAGATGACTTGAAGAATAATAAAAAAAGAATGTTATAAAATCAGGAAATCCAGATAAAAATAAGAAGAAATTAATCGGAGGCATAATTTTATTAGCTGTTATTATAATAGGATTTGTTGGTATATTTATGGTTACAGGTGGAAAAAAGAAATCAGGAAAAGTTAAAATACCTAATGTTATAGGTATGACTAAGGAAGAGGCTGAAAAACTTGCTAAAGATAGTGGATTAAAGTTTGTATTTGAAGAAGAGTCAAGTGACAAACCTAAAGGGGTAATTATAAAATGTTATCCAGCTCCAGGACAGGAAATAGATTTAAGTGATAATGATGAAGTGAGGGCTATAGTAAGTTCAGGTGAAAAAAAATCAGGAATACCAAATTTAATTGGCATAGATTTTGAAGCGGCAAAAGAATATTTAAAATCTTATAATTTAAAACTTGGAAAGGTTACTCATGAGTACAACAATAATATAGGAAAGGGAAAAGTATGTAATCAATCTCCTAAACCGGGGTCTGAACTTGAAGAAAGTACTACAATAGATTTAGTTATAAGTAAGGGAACCCGTTTAGAAATGACTACTGTTCCAAATCTAATTAATAAAAAATTAGATGAAGCACAAACATTAATATCTAGTGCAAGATTAAAACTTGGTACTATAAATAAGATACCAACTACTGATAAGGATAAAGATGGTATAGTATCGGTACAAAGTATAGAGCCTAATTCTCGTGTTAGGCAAAATACAGTTATTAATATAACTTGTTATTCTTTTGGAGATAAAGATGTAGTATCAGTTCCTAATTTTGTGAATAAAACTGTAAAAGAAGCTCGAGAACTTGCTGCACAATCTAATGTATCAATATCTGTTAAAGGAAGAGAAGATTTTGTAATAACATCTCAAGATAAAACACCAGGAACAGCAGTTTCAAAGGGAACAAATATTATTTTAAACAGTGAACCAAATCCATAAACTATTTATTAGGAGGCATTATGAAGGGCATAATTGTAAAAGGTATAGGTGGATTCTATTATGTTAAAACTGATGAAGGTATATATGAGTGTAAAGCTAGAGGGAAGTTTAGAAAAAAAGGATTAACGCCTATGGTAGGGGACAGAGTAATTATTACTACTAACAATGATAGTTATGGAGCCATTGAAGAAATATGTGAAAGAGATAACTACCTTATAAGACCTCAAGTTTCAAATATATCTCAAGCTTTTATAGTATTTGCATTAAAAAATCCAGAGATAAATATAGAGCTTTTAAATAAATTTTTATTACAATGTGAATCAAAAAATATAAAAGCTATAGTTTGTTTTAATAAATTAGATTTATGTGAAGATTATAAAGAGCATGAAGCAGTTAAAATGATTAATGAATCTAGGTATGAATATTTATTTTTAAAAGCTAAAGAAGACCAAGGATTAGATGAGCTAAAAGAAAAGTTACAAGGTAATATAAGTGTATTTTGTGGTCCATCTGGTGTTGGTAAGTCTACTATTTTAAATAAAATAGTAGGAAAAGATATTATGGAAACTGGATTGATAAGTGAAAGATTAAAAAGAGGAAAACATACTACAAGACATAGTGAACTTGTGGAGGTCAACAACGGATTTGTTGTTGATACTCCAGGTTTTTCAACATTAGATATTAAATTTGATACAAAAGAGGAACTAAAAGACTATTTTCCAGAGTTTCATAAATATGAAAATCAGTGCAAATTTAATGGATGTTTACATCATAAAGAACCGCAGTGCATGGTTAAAGAAGCAGTTGAAGAAAACAAGATAAATTTAAAGAGATATGAATTTTACACAAAAACTTTAGAAGAAATTATTAAAGGAGGTAAAAGTAAATGGTAAAATTAGCCCCATCTATATTATCAGCAGATTTTTCAAGATTAGGAGAGGACATCAAAAGCTTAGATAAATATGGTGCAGATATGATTCATATAGATGTTATGGATGGTATGTTTGTTCCTAATATATCTTTTGGTATACCTATAATTAAAAGTATAAGAAATATTACAAAACTTCCTTTTGATGTACATTTAATGATTAAAGAACCTTCAAGATATATTGAAGATTTTGTAAAAAGTGGAGCAGATATTATTACAGTACATTATGAAGCGGATAAACATTTAGATAGAACAGTTAATTACATAAAAAGTTTTGGAGTTAAAGCAGGTGTTGCAATAAATCCAGCAACGTCGATAGAAAGTATTAAACATATTATACCAATAGCAGATATGATTCTTATTATGTCTGTGAATCCTGGATTCGGTGGTCAAAAGTATATAAATTATTGTTCAGAAAAAATTAGAGAAGTTAAGGCACTATCAGAAAAGTTCAATAAGAATTTATTGATACAAGTAGATGGTGGAGTTGGTATTAATAATATTAAACATGTAGTTGAGTGTGGAGCTAATGTTATAGTTGCAGGTTCTGCAGTATTTAAAAATGGAGAGATAAAGAAAAATATAGAAGAGTTAAAAGAAGGTTTTTAGTATGAGAGTAGTTATTGTATCTGGTGGGGAAGCACCCACATATAGTTTACTTAAAAAAGAATTAAAAGAAGAATCTTATTTAATAGCTGCAGATAGTGGAGCAAATGTACTATTTAAATATGATATATTTCCTCAACTTATTATTGGTGATCTAGATTCTATAAATAATACGGCATTAAATTATTACAAGAATAGAAATACTAGCATAATTGAATATCCCCCAGAGAAAGATTATACTGATACAGAAATCGCTGTTAATGAAGCTATTAAATTAGGCGCCAGTGAAATAGTGTTATTAGGGTGTACAGGAAGTAGAATTGACCACTTGTTTGGAAATATAGGAATGCTTTTAAAATGCTTAAAAGCAAAAGTGTTAGCTTATATAAAAGATGAAAATAATACAATTGTTTTAAGAGATAGTTCTATTAAAATAAAAGGTAAAATGGGAAAGTTATTTTCATTGATACCATATGGTGGAGATGTAAACAAGTTAAATATAATTGGTGCAAAATATCCACTTAAAGATTATTGTTTAGAATCGGGAAGTGCTATTGGAATATCTAATGAATTTTTAGAAGAGGAAGTTGATATTAACTTTGAAAAAGGGAAATTATTAATAATATATCCTAGAGATTAAGGACATGCATTGCATGTCTTTTTAATTTCGTAGCAAAAATTAATGATATACATATAATAAGTATGGGATAACATATTTAAAAATTGATATGTTTAGTAAGTAATACTTAAGGAGGTTATTATGAAAATAATAGCTATAAAAGTACCTAAGTTTTTATCTAAGATTATAAGAATTTTCAAAAAAAATAAATAAATAGAAAATGCAATTGATATATCAATTGCATTTTTTATTTCTATATAGCACGTTGAACTTTTCCTGAACGAAGACATCTAGTACAAACGCTTATTTTCTTAGGTACTCCGTTAACTACAGCTCTAATATTTTTTATATTTGGAGCCCATCTTCTTTTTGATTGACGATGGGAGTGACTGTATTGTACACCAGATACAACGCCTTTTCCACATACTTCACATCTTTTTGCCATCTAATAACACCTCCCAAAATTGAAGATAATAATTCCATACAATAGAACGATTTATATTGTAGCATAAAAAACATAATGTTTGCAAGTAAAATATAAAGATATAAGTAAGAAATAGCATGAATATCATTTATTTTCTTGATTATATGATTTATATATTATAAAATAAATATTATGTATAGCTATAAAGGAGGAATATATATGTTAGCGATTGCCAATGAAAATGGTAACATAAATTATTCGGTAGAGGCTTTAGCAAATATAGTTGGCGTTTCAACTATGGAGTGTTACGGTGTTGTAGGGATGGCTTCTAAAAGTGGTAAGGACGGTTTATGGGAACTTATAAAAGGGGAAAGTCTAAGCAAGGGCGTTAAAATCTATAATAAAAATGATAAATTAGTAATTGAATTATATATAATAGTTCAATACGGAACTAAAATTTCTGTTATAGCTAATAATATAATACAAAAAACAAAGTATAATGTAGAAAATTATACAGGGTTAAAAGTTTCAAATATAACTGTAAATGTTCAAGGTATAAGAATCTAAGGAGGTACACGAGTTGGAACGTTTGAAAATAGATGGAGTTAATTTACGCAATATGGTAATTAATGCGTCAAATAACCTTCAAGAAAAAAAAGAATTTGTAAATTCTTTAAATGTATTTCCAGTGCCAGATGGTGATACAGGAACTAATATGTCAATGACCTTTAAAAGTGCTGTGTCAGAAGTAGAAAATTTAAAGAGTAATTCTATTTCTGATGTTGCAAAACAAGTATCAAGGGGAGCACTTATGGGTGCTAGAGGTAACTCGGGAGTTATTTTATCTCAAATTTTTAGAGGAATAGCAAAAGGACTTGAAGGAAAAGATGAAGTGAATGCTTTAGAATTTGCAAAAAGTCTTGAAGAAGGTGCTAAATATGCATATAAGGCAGTAATGCGTCCTACAGAAGGAACAATATTGACAATTATAAGAGCTGCTGGAGAAAGTGCAACAAATGCTAATGAAAGTGACATAATTAAGCTTTTAGAAAAGGTATGTAAACATACTGAAAATGTACTTAATCAGACACCTGATATGCTTCCAGCATTAAAAGAAGCAAAGGTTGTTGATGCTGGTGGAATGGGATTATTTATAATACTACAAGGAATGTATAGTGCATTAAAGGATAATATTGAAGCTAACATAGTAGAAGAAGTAAATAAAACTGTTAAAAAGCCAACTACATCAGCCCAAGCAACTATAAATCCTGAAGACATTAAATTTGGATATTGTACAGAATTCTTTGTTAATACAAATGATGCTCAAATTAAGGCGGAAGACTTAAAATCAGTATTGTCACCTGTAGGAGATTCAATGATAGTTATAGGCGTTGATGATATTATAAAAGTTCATATTCATACAAATGATCCTGGATTTGTATTATCTAATGCCTTGAAGTTAGGAGAATTATCTAAAATTAAGATAGATAATATGAGAGAAGAACATAGACAAATACTAGACTTAGAATATGCAACTACAGAAGCTGAAGAAGAGTCTTATGATGAAATAAATGAAGAAACTAAAGAATATGGTTTTGTTTCTGTAACTATGGGAAATGGATTAAAACGTATTTTTGAGGATCTTGGAGTGGATTCTGTTATAGAGGGCGGTCAAACTATGAATCCTAGTACACAGGACATCATAGAGCGTATAAATAAGATAAATGCTAAAAATATATTTATATTACCAAATAATAAAAATATAATTATGGCAGCAGAACAAGCGTGTGAATTATCAGATAAAAATGTAGTGGTTATACCAACAAAAACCATACCGCAGGGAATAACAGCCATAACTGTATTTGATGCTAATAGTAGCTTAGAAGAAAATATAGATTCTATGAAAGAATCTATAGAAAATGTAAATACTGCTTCTGTTACTTATGCAGTTAGAGATACTGAAATTGATGGAAAACTTATAAAAGAAGGTAATATATTAGGATTAATTGAAAATAAAATAAATGAAGTAGGTCAAGATATTTATGATGTATGCCATAAACTCATAGATAATATGGTAGATGAAGATAGCGAACTTATAACTGTTTTTTATGGAAAAGATTGTGATGAAGAAAAAGCTCAACAATTTGCAGAAGAAATTGAACAAAAATATTCAGATATAGATGTTCAATTTTACAGTGGTGAACAACCTTTATATTATTTTATAGTAGCTGTTGAATAAAGTTACTATAACAAAAAAGCCCTAGGGCTTTTTTTATTATAAAATTCTGGAGGTGATACCTATGAATATAAATGATGATGTTGCTTCATTAAAGGGGATAGGGCCTAAAACTCAAGAATTATTAAATAAGTGTGGAATATATAAAATATTAGATCTTTTATTATATTTTCCAAGGGATTATGAGAAAATACAGTATTGTAATGATATAAATAATTTAAAGGATGCAGATAAAGTTATTATAAAAGCCAAGGTTAAACAAATTAAAAAAGATATTTATGTTAAAAGGAATATGATTATATCATCTGTAATTTTTACCAAGAACAATTTAGAGTTTGAAGGAAAATGGTTTAATCAAAAATATATAAAAAATAAGTTTAAACTTAATGAAGAATGTATTATTTTAGGTAAGGTTAAAATGGATAGGCATAAGATATCAATTATTAATCCTAATATATTAGAAAACACAGAAAAACTTCTAAATATAACGCCTAAATATTCGTTAAAAGGAAATCTTACAAATAATTTTTTCAATAAAACTATAAATTATATATTATCAAATATTACTATAGTAGAAAATATACCTAAGAATATATTGGATAAATATGATTTACTTTCTTTAGATAAAGCAATTAGAAGTATACATAATCCAAAACAAGAAGAAGAGTTATTAAATGCAATGAAACGATTAAAATTTCAAGAGTTATTTACATATTCTTTAAAATTGTTAATGTTAAAACAATATAAAAAATCAAAAGGAATAGCGTTTAAAATAGCTGAAGAATTAAAAATCTTAAAAGAAAGTTTGCCCTTTACGCTTACAGATGCTCAAAATAAAGTTGTAAGAGAAATATTAATAGATGAAAAAAGAGATAGACCTATGAATAGATTAGTTCAGGGGGATGTGGGAAGTGGAAAAACTATAGTGTCATTAATAGCATTATTTAATGTGGTTAAAAATGGATATCAAGGTGTTTTAATGGCTCCTACAGAGATTTTGGCAAATCAACATTATCAGCAAGCAATAAATTTGTTAGAAAAATTTAATGTAAGAATTGAATTATTAACAGGGAGTACTAAGAAAAAAGATATAATAAAAAGCAAATTAAAAAGTGGAGAAATTGATATAGTTATAGGTACTCATGCATTATTAGAGGATGATGTAGAATTTAACAATTTAGGTATGGTAGTTACTGATGAGCAACATAGATTTGGAGTTAAGCAACGAAGTAAAATATATAATAAAAATAATAATATAGATGTATTAGTTATGACAGCAACACCTATTCCTAGGACACTTGCATTGTCTCTTTATGGAGATCTTGATATATCAACAATAGATAAATTACCTCCAGGTAGAAAAAAAATAGATACTTTTTCTGTAAGGGAAAATAAGAGAAATAGAGTTTATAATTTTGCATTAAAAGAAATACAAAACGGAGCACAAGTATATATAGTGTGTCCATTTGTGGAAGCAAATGAAGAATTAAATATAAAGTCTGTGGAAAAACTTCATATGGAATTAAAAGATGAATATTTTAATGATGTTGAAGTTGAGATACTTCATGGGAAAATGCCATCAAAATCAAAAGAGGAGATAATGGAAAGATTTAAAATGGGAAAAACGAAGGTTCTTATTTCTACAACCGTTATAGAAGTAGGAGTAAATGTTCCTAATGCTACACTTATGATAATTGAAAGTGCTGAAAGATTTGGACTTTCTCAATTACATCAATTACGAGGAAGAGTAGGAAGAGGAAATAAAAAATCATATTGCATTTTAATAACTAATTCAAATAATTATATTACAAAACAAAGGATGAATATTATTACAAAAAGTAATGATGGATTTTTTATAGCAGAAGAAGATTTAAAATTAAGAGGTAGTGGAGAAATATTTGGATTTAATCAACATGGAGAGAATGGATTTATAATATCTGATATTATAAATGATTATAGAATATTTAGAAATGCAAATAAAGAAGCTAAAATTTTAATAAAAAGTGAGAAAAAAGAGGATATACAACTTAAAAATAATATACTTGATGAAATTAAGAGGAGTTCAAGGTATATATGTTTTAATTGATAGGGAAAAATATTTTTGTATAATTACTATATGTATGTTAAAATATGAGATAAGAT
The DNA here is from genome assembly GCF_003614235.1 of Clostridium novyi. Next base: position 1,824,329 of record NZ_CP029458.1, read on the forward strand.
AATGTATTTTGGACAGTTATAAGGAGGATGGCTATGAGAATTATTGCCGGAAGAGCAAAGGGAAAGAAAATTTTGCCACCAGAAGATATGGTTACAAGACCTACTTTAGACAGAGTAAAAGAGAACATATTTAATATAATTCAAAATAGAGTTGTAGATGCAGTTGTTGTAGATGTTTTTGCTGGAACAGGAAGTTTAGGATTAGAGTCTGTAAGTAGGGGAGCAAAACAATGTTATTTAATTGACAGATATCCTGTAACCTTTAAAAGATTACAACAAAATGTAAAAGATTTAAGATTTGAAAATGAATGTACATGTTTAAATATGGATTCTTATGCAGCATTAAAAGATTTTGCAAAAAAGAACAAAAAATTTGATTTGATTTTTGTTGATCCACCATATGCAAAAGAAATGATTCCACCAGCTATAGAAATAATAGCAGAAGAAAAGTTACTTCATGAAGATGGATTAATAGTTTGTAAAATTGATTCTAGTGAAGAAATATATAAAGGTAATGATGATATAGTTTTAGTGCAAGATAGAAGATATGGAAATACAACTGTTTGTTTCTATGCATATAAGGAGGACTAAAATGAAAACTGCAGTATACTCTGGAAGCTTTGATCCTATTACGGAGGGACATTTAGATATAATAAGAAGAGCAGCAAATATATTTGATGAAGTTATTGTTTCTGTACTTATAAATCCCAGTAAGACAGGTCTTTTTAACATAGAAGAAAGAGTAGGATTAATAAAAAAAGTTACAAAAGATATTAAAAATGTAAAAGTAGAAAGTTTTCATGGTCTTCTTGTTGACTATATGAAAAATAAGAATGCTAAGGTTATAATAAAAGGATTAAGAGCTGTTTCAGATTTTGAATATGAGCTTCAGATGGCTCAGATGAATAAGAAGTTAGATGCTTCTATAGAAACAGTATTTATGATGACTGATCCTAAGTATTCATATCTAAGTTCCTCTTCAATAAAGCAAGTAGTTATGTTTGGAGGATGTATAAAAGGAATGGTTCCAGAACAAGTTAGATATGACGTCATAAATAAAATTAATAAAGTAAGGTGATGATCTAAATGGAGATTATGAAATTACTAGAGTATCTTCAAGAGATAATTGAAACATCACATAATCTTCCCGTTGTTGGCAAAAGCGTAGTGCATAAAAAAGAAGTGCTTGATATAATTGAGCAAATTATTGAATATCTTCCTGATGAATTTAAAAAAGCTCAATGGATATGTGAAGAAAAAGAAAGAATTTTGAATAATGCACATAAAGAGGCAGATAGTATAAAAAGAGAAAGCTATGAGATCTTAAAAAAAGAGATAGAAAAACATAGCGTAACTAAAGAAGCACAAGTAAAAGCTGAAACTATAATAGCTTCAGCTAGAAGAGATGCTAAGGTTATTCAAATGGGGGCAAGAGAGTACGCAGATGAAATATTGTGCCAATTAGAAAAAGAAATAAGTATAAAAAGTGAGCAACTTATTTATAGTATTAAGCAGCAAACAGAGGAATATTTAAAAACTCTTCAGAGCAATACATCTAATACAACGAAAATAATAAGAGAGAATATTAAAGAACTAAGAAATACTCCTAAATAGTTTGCGAATATAATGGATTAAAGCGGGAATTATAAGTAATAAAATTTGTATTATTATTAAATTAGTAAACAAATGTTCATTTATACTTAAAACATTTTGAGAAAATGTAGGTTTACAAAGATTAAATATATTAATTTTGTAAAGTATAATTGTTATAATGCTACAAAGAATTCCTTGAATAAATTTTCTTTTAATATATTGGCCTAAGGATATTTTAGATTTATAAATAATAGAGTATGTTTGAGAAATAATAGATAAACCACTAAAAGCTAAAAGAAAGCTTATAATGGAGATTTTATACATAGTATTTATATTAGCGTTTGATAGTAAGTTACATCCATTAGTCATTTCTAATAATCCAAAACAAAAACCTTCTAAAGTGGTTTGAGATATATTAAAAATTATAGAAACATTTTTCAAAACAATATCTGATAAGGTATTGTTTTTTATTATTGAAATTAAAACAGAAAAAAAGATTATAAATCCTCCTATTGCAAAGGCTGTTTTAAGAGCATTATCTACACTATATTTTAAAATATCTCCTAAAGTGTTACTGTTATCTATGGATGTAGTGGTGATGTTTTTTATAGAGTAATTTTGTTTTTTAGAAGGTATAATTATAGCCATAACTATACATGACAAGTAGGTAGATAAAAGTATTAAGAAACCTAAATTGGGATTTTTAAGCATTGATGCACCTACAGCTCCTAAAACAAAAATTGGACTAGGGTTTGAAGCTATGTTAATAAGACGATGACAAGTATGTAAATCTATAGCGTTTTTTTCATATAGATCACAAGCATATTTAGCACCTAAAGGATATCCACATAAAATACTTACAATTAATACTACAGAACAATTTTTAGGTAATCTCAAGGGTCTACAGATTATGTTACCTAATAACTTTGAATAAATATTTATGCCATCGAAACTTATCATTATATTTATAATAACTAAAAATGGAAAAATTGACGGAAAAACAGAGGATATAAATAATTTTCCCCCATATAAAGCTGAATTTAAACATATTTTAGGAGCTGTAACAATGTTTAATATTAATATTGTACAGAAAGCTGTAATTAATAAATTTTTATATAATGTTATGTTTTTTGATTTAAATAATTTAAAAATTAATATTGATATAGCTATCAATATTAATAATAAGAAAATGAGTATAATCATATAAACTAATCTCCTTGATTTTATTGTTTATATAATTATACTTTTAAATGTTCCTACAATATTACTTTTTACTTAAAATAAATAGGTGATGTTGTAAAGTCTGCTTGCGGAGTAATGTTTTTGTTTAAAAGACTGTATGCACGAGTCCCCTGAATATCTAATTGTAATGTTTCATTAAGGTGTTTCGGAAGTTTGTTGTAAATAGGTATTGAACTAGATTTTTTCATTTCTTTTAAAATTTCTCTTCCTTTATTATTGAAACCTAATATTTTAGCATATGGAGCAGGTAAATTTCTAAGAGTATGTGAATCATATGATTCTAGTCCTACAAAGTACTGACATAAAATTCTACTTATACGCGTATGAGTATATCGTTTGCTTTTAATATTTGATATTAAATCTTCATAAGAAGAACTTTCTTCTAAAGCTTTATATATTTTATTATGCAATCCTTCTGAAACGTCAGGTAAATTTTCTAGTTCATTATTATTTGTAAAAGATTTATATTTTATAAATGGGAAAATAGAGTTTTCAAATACTAAACTATTATTAGAGAACTTTTTAGAAATCATATTAAAAGTTTCACTAGGAAGTATACTTTCAAGAATATTTATATTTTGTGATGTTTTAAGATGATTTCTTATTGAAGTTGCACTAGAAAAATTATTTTCAAGATTACAATTATTATAATTAGAACCTTGTCTTTGAATAGTATAAGGAACTATATTACTATTACATTTAAGTATACTTTTGCAATATTCTATACCTAATATATTATTAGAATTATGAAGAATATATTTTATTTCATAATTATCTTTAAAGTATTTAATTAAAGCATTACTTCTTGCTAAAGGATAAGAAAGACCACTATCTAAATAAGTTTTAAGGTAATTTTTAAATGTTATAGGTTCTTTATATAGAACTTTTGCAATTTTTTTTAAAATATTAATATTACCACATTCACTTCCAAAGCATAAATTATTTATAATACCTAAAGAATTTAATAAACTTAATGATCCAAAAGCAAAAAATTCTGCGGATGAAAGACTATATATAGTTGGTAATTCTATAACTAAATCAACACCATGTTGAAGTGCAAGATTAGTTTTACTCCATTTATCTATAATTGAAGGAATTCCCCTTTGCACAAAATTACCACTCATTATACATACAATTCCATCACAATTAGTAAGTCTTTTAGATTCTTTAATATGATAAATATGTCCTTTATGTAGAGGGTTATATTCTGTTATAATTCCGGTTATATTCATTGATTTATCTCCTATATAATTATTATATTAGTGTTTGTAAAAATATTTTATAAAATACAAGCTATTAAAAATATATTATTAATTTAAAATACGTTGATAATCTGCAATAAATATGTAGTAGTTTAACATAAAAATGTATTTAGTGTACAAAATTTGCTTAAATAAATAATAAAAATTATATATTCTTATTGAAAACTATATAAAAATAAGTGTATATTATTATATAGGATATATTATAGCATATTATACTTATGTTTAGACTGAAAGGAGAAAGTTTATATGGGATTTATGGATGAAATGAAGGAATTAGCGAAAAAGGATTTAAAAACTATTGTCTTACCAGAAGGGGAAGAAGAAAGAAATCTCATTGCAGCAGGAAAGATTAATGACAATTCATTAGCAAATTTAGTTTTAATAGGAAATGAGGAAAAAATAAAAGCTAAAGCTAAAGAATTAAATTCAAATATTGAAGGATTAAAAATAGTTGATCCTGAAACATACGAAAAAACTGAAGAGTATGCTAAGGAATTATATGAAATAAGAAAGAATAAAGGAATGACTTTAGAAAAAGCATCAGTGATAATAAAAGATCCACTATACTTTTCAACTGTTATGCTTAAATTAGGTCATGTAGATGGAATGGTATCAGGTGCAATACATACAACAGGTGATTTATTAAGACCAGGACTTCAAATAGTAAAAACAAAACCAGGAATAAGAGCAGTTTCTGGAGTAGTTATGCTTGAAGTACCAAATTGTGAATATGGAAAAAATGGATTAGTATTAGTAGCAGATGCTGCAGTTAATCCAAATCCAAATGCAGAAGAATTAGCATCAATAGCTATTGCAACTGCTGAAACAGCTAAAAATTTATGTGGTATGGATCCAAAAGTTGCTATGCTTTCATTTTCTACAAAGGGAAGTGCTGAACATGAACTTGTAGATAAAGTAAGAAAAGCTACTGAAATTGCAAAAGAGCAAAGACCAGACCTTGATATAGATGGAGAATTACAATTAGATGCGGCTATAGTTGAAAGTGTTGCAAATTTAAAGGCTCCAGGAAGTAATGTTGCAGGAAAAGCAAATGTGTTAGTGTTACCAGATTTACAATGTGGAAATATTGCATATAAGTTAATTCAAAGATTTGCAAAAGCAGAAGCTACAGGTCCAATATGCCAAGGATTTGCAAAACCTATAAATGACTTATCAAGAGGATGTAGTGCTGATGATATTGTAAATGTTGTTGTTATTACAGCAATACAAGCTCAAAACTAGATTGTTATAATTTAATATTATTAATATAACAAAATATAAAACTATATAGGAGGACTACACATGAAAATTTTAGTTATAAACTGCGGAAGTTCATCTTTAAAATATCAACTTATAGATATGCTTTCAGAAGAACCTATAGCTCAAGGATTAGTTGAGAGAATAGGAATACAAGGTTCTGTTTTAACTCATAAGGTTAATGGAAAAAAACATGTAATTGAAGAAGAAATGAAAGATCATAAAAAGGCAATTGCATTAGTTCTTGATGCATTAGTTAATGAGGAATATGGAGTTATAAAGAATATGGATGAAATATCTGCTGTAGGACATAGAGTTGTTCATGGTGGAGAAAAATATGCAGAATCTGTTTTAATAGATGATGAAGTGATGGAAGCTTTAGAAGAATTTATAAAGCTTGCACCATTACATAATCCACCAAATATTACAGGCATAAATGCATGTAAGGAATTAATGCCAACTACTCCTATGGTAGCTGTATTTGACACTGCATTCCATCAAACATTACCTGATTATGCATACATGTATTCATTACCTCATGATTTATATGAGAAATATGGAATAAGAAAATATGGATTCCACGGAACTTCTCACAAATATGTTTCATCAGTTGCAGCTGAGATATTAGGAAAAGATATAGAATCTTTAAAACTAGTTACTTGTCACTTAGGTAATGGTTCTAGTTTAGCAGCAGTTAAAAATGGTAAGTGTGTAGATACAAGCATGGGATTTACCCCTCTTGCAGGATTAACTATGGGAACAAGATGTGGAGATATAGATCCAGCAGTAGTTACATTCTTAATAAAAGAATTAAATTATTCAGTTGATGATGTTAATAAATTAATGAATAAAGAGTCTGGAGTACTTGGAATTTCAGGCATAAGTAGTGACTTTAGAGATATATTAAAAGCAGCTGCTGAAGGAAATGAAAGAGCAGAACTTGCTTTAAATATGTTTAAAAATAAAGTTATTCAATATATTGGAGCTTATACTGCTGTTATGGGTGGTGTTGATGCCATAATATTTACAGCAGGTGTTGGAGAAAATAGTGAACCTATAAGAAAGAGAATAGTTAGTGAACTTGGATTCTTAGGAATTAAGTTAGATTTAGAAAAGAATAAAGTTATGGGTGAAATTGAAACAATTAGTACAGAAGATTCAAAGGTAAAGGTACTAGTTATTCCAACTAATGAAGAGTTAATGATTGCTAAGGATACAAAAGAAATAGTTGAAAAAAGCAACATAAAATAGTAACGCTATAAGAAAATACTTGACTTTTTACTAGCATATTTATATAATAGGTTTTGGCTAATAAGTTCTGGTGTTCCAGAACTTTATTAGCTCATTTATGATAATAGAGGTGTATTTATGCATATTGATATTTCTGATTTGCTAGGAAAGAGAGTTACTGAAAAAAAGGTTGATATATCTTTTGAAGGCAAGAATATCATGTTTGAAGGAGAAGACATCTCCTTTGCAGAACCTGTTAATATTAAAGGTATTTTTAAATTATCAGGAAACATAGTAGATTTCAGCGGAAAATTAAGTACTGTACTTAGTCTTAATTGTTCTAGATGTCTTGAAAAGTTTAACTATCCTCTAGAAATCGAAATTAATGAGGAATTTTCTAAACAAGAAAATGATAAAGATAATGATAATGATATTATCATTATAAATAGTGATAGGGTAGATTTTTCACCAATCATTGAAACTAATATCATTTTGTCACTACCAATGAAAAAACTCTGCAGTGAAGAATGCAAGGGATTGTGTTCGGTATGTGGCGTTAATTTAAATCATTCAACATGTGATTGTGATAAGAATGATATTGATCCTAGACTTGCAAAACTAGGTGATTTTTTCGCAAAGAACTAAGGAGGTGAAAATACATGGCACATCCAAAGAGAAAAATGTCAAAATCTAAGAGAGATTCAAGAAGAGCTCAAACTTTTAAATTAAGCTTACCAGGAATCGTTGAGTGCCCACAATGCCACGAAATGAAGCTTGCTCATAGAGTGTGTAAAGAATGCGGACACTATGATGGTAAAGAAATAGTTTCAAAAGAAAATTAAGAAAAAGAAAGTCATATGACTTTCTTTTTTTGAATTTAAATTAATATTTTTAATGTATTAATATACATAAATAAAGTTAAAAGGGAGAGAAATTAATGAAGATAGTTGTAGATGGCATGGGCGGAGATTATTCACCACACGTAGTTGTAAAAGGATGTATAGAAGCTGTTAAAGAATACAATAATATAGATATAATAATAACAGGACCAAAAGAATTAATAAGTGACGAACTTTCAAAATATGAATATAATAAAAACAAAATAACTATACTAGATGCTAAAGATATTATTACTAATAATGAACATCCTGTAATGGCTATAAGAAGAAAAAAAGAATCTAGTATATATAAAGCTTTAGAATTAGTGAAAAAAGGAGAAGCAGATGCAGTTATATCTGCGGGAAGTACAGGAGCGTTTTTAGCAGGAGCAACTCTTGTTATAGGAAGAATTAAAGGGGTAAATAGACCAGCATTAGCACCTATAATGCCAGGGAAAAATGGACCTTTTATGATAATAGATTGTGGAGCCAATGCAGAATGTAAACCTAATAACTTAGTTCAATTTGCGCAAATGGGAGAAGTTTATTTTGAAAACATATTGAAAATAAATAATCCAACTATAGGTCTTGTAAATATAGGTTCAGAAGAAGAAAAGGGAAATGAACTTACTAAAGAAGCACATAAACTTTTAAAAGAAAAAGATTTTAATTTTATAGGTAATGTAGAACCTAGAGATATACCTACTGGTAATACTAATGTTCTAGTGTGTGATGGCTTTGTTGGAAATACAATTTTAAAAATGTATGAAGGTGTAGCATCTACTATATTTAGTACTTTAAAGGAAGAAATAATGTCTTCTTTTAGAACTAAAATTGGAGGATTACTTTTAAAACCTGTATTCAATAAATTTAAAAAAGATTATGATTATAAAGAATATGGTGGAGCAGCATTTTTAGGAGTTGAAGGAATATGTATAAAAGCTCATGGAAGTTCTGATGCTAGAGCTTTTAAAAATGCCATTAAGCAAGCTATAAACTTTTATGATAATAAGATAATTGAAAAAATTAAAACTCATATAGAACAAAAAATGATTTAAATAGGTATATTTGTTATTGACGATGTATAAGTTATGTAATATTATCATATTGTAGAATTCTTATAGGAGGTGAAAGGAATGGTTTTTGAAAAAGTAAAACAGATTATAGCTGACCAACTTGGTCTTGATGAAAATACAATAGATATGGATTCATTATTTGTGGACGACTTAGGCGCTGACTCATTAGATGTAGTTGAACTTATAATGGCGTTAGAAGAAGAATTTGATATTGAGATACCTGACGAAGATGCTGAAAAAGCAAATAAAGTTGGAGATGTAGTAGAATATATAAGTTCTCATGTTGATGAAGAATAGGAACCGTTATAAGTCCCGTTATGTACGGGACTTTAATTTTATATAAGTAATAGGAGAGGTTTTAATGAAAAAAAATAGAGAAAGTATTCTCAATGAAGTGGAAAACAAACTTAATGTTAAGTTTAATGATATAAATTTATTAGATACAGCCCTTACACATAGTTCTTTTGTTAATGAAAATAAAAATATATACTCAAATGAAAGATTAGAGTTTTTAGGTGATTCTATACTACAGTTGTGCATATCTGAGTTTTTATATAACAAATATGAACAGGAACCAGAAGGATTTTTAACTAAAAAAAGAGCTCTTATTGTTTGTGGGAATTCACTACATGAAGTAGCTAAAGAATGGAATATAGGAAAATATATAAATATGAGTAAGGGAGAAGAGATGACTGGTGGAAGAACTAGAACATCAATTCTTTCAGATTGTGTAGAAGCTATAATTGCATCTATTTATTTAGATCAAGGATATGCAACAGCTAAAAAATTTATAATAGATAATTTTAATGAAATAATTCAAAAAGCTAATAGTGACCAAATAATATTAGATTATAAAACAAAATTACAAGAGACTATACAAAAATTTGGAGATTATAACATAGAGTATAAATTAGTAAGTTTTGATGGACCTCCACATAGAAGAAAGTTTATTACTGAAGTTTTAATAGATTCTGAAGTAAAAGGCGTTGGAGAAGGTTACTCTAAAAAAGAGGCAGAGCAAAATGCAGCTAAAGAGGCATTAAAGGGTTTAGATAATGAAAAAAGAAACTAGACATTATATAATTCCTATATTTGTCCCTCATGAGGGATGCCCTCATGATTGTGTCTTTTGTAATCAAAATTCTATAACAGGATCTTCAAGTAAAGTAGATGGAAATTTCGTTAAAAATACTATAGAAGAGTATTTAAAAACAATAAATAAAGAAAATTCTATTATAGAGGTTTCTTTTTTTGGAGGAACTTTTACTGCTATAGATATAAATAAGCAAAATGAACTTTTAAGAGTTGCTAAACATTATAAAGATTTAGGCAAAATAGATTATATACATTTATCTACTAGACCTGATTATATAGATGATAATATATTGAAAAATTTAAAGGAGTATTCTGCAGATGTAATAGAATTAGGAGTACAATCTTTAGATGATGAGGTTCTTTTAAAATCAGGAAGAGGTCATACTGTTGATGACGTTGTAAAAGCATCTAAGCTTATTAAAGAGTATGGTTTTGTTTTAGGACTTCAAGTTATGTTAGGATTACCAGGAGATAATTTTGAGAAAGACATATATACAGCGAAAAAGGTAATAGATTTGAAACCTGAAATAGCAAGAATCTATCCTGCGTTAGTTGTTAAAAATACTCCTATGGAAACTATGTACATAAATAATAAATATAAACCATATACATTAGAAGAAGCCATTGAAGTAGGACAGATAGTATATTCTATGCTAGTTGCTAATGATATAAATGTTATTAGGGTGGGACTTCAACCTACAGAAGAAATAAATTATGGTGGAGAATTAGTTGCAGGTCCGTTTCATCCTGCTTTTAGAGAATTAATAGAAGGAAGTATATATAATAATATACTTTTAGAAGAAATAAAAAAACTTAACGCTGAAAAAATAATAGTTCATATTAATAATAAAGATATTTCAAAATTATATGCATACAAAAAGAAATTTTTTAATGCCATGATTTCTTGTGTTAATACAAAAAAAGTTATTATTCTACAAGATAAACTAATAAAAAGAGGAAATATTTTAATAGAAAATGACGAAAAAGATATAAAAATATCATTGAAAGAAATTTTAGAAAAAAAGTATAAAGAAGGATATTTAGAAATTTTATAGAATATATTCCCTATAAAGGATGCAATAATATGCAATAATAAATTTTGTAGGGAGGATTAAGAATGGAAATATTAAAAGTATCAGCTAAATCTCAACCAAAATCAGTAGCAGGTGCACTCGCAGCTGTATTAAGAGAATCTGGGAGTGTAGAAGTGCAAGCAGTAGGAGCTGGAGCAGTAAATCAAGCAGTTAAAGCATTAGCGATTACAAGAGGATTTGTAGCACCTAATGGTATAGACTTGGTAGTTATTCCTGCATTTTCTCAAATATCAATAGATGGAGAAGAAAGGACAGCTATAAAATTTATAGTTGAACCTAGATAAGATAAACCAAACCGTGTAAAAACATGGTTTGGTTTAATTAATTTTTAATATACATTTTATTAGAAATTCATAAATATATTGAAAAAATGTACATTATTTTATGTAGTGTACCTTTTCATTGATATTTTTATAAATATGATTTAAAATTAAAAAGTGAAATTAATGACTAATAAAGGTTGTATTGTATGCAACCTTTATTTTTCTGGAAAAATATGAAATACATTTGAAATAATAGGAGAGAGATAAATATGTTTTTGAAGTCACTTGAAATAAGAGGCTTTAAATCCTTTGCGGATAAAACTGAATTAGTTTTTAAAGAAGGAATTACAGCGATAGTAGGTCCCAATGGAAGCGGTAAGAGCAATATATTAGATGCAGTAAAATGGGTTTTAGGTGAGCAAAGTATAAAAAATCTAAGAGGGGGAAAGATGCAAGATGTAATCTTTTCAGGTACCGAGTTTAGAAAGCCTGTAGGATTAGCACAAGTAAATCTTATTTTAGATAATAGTGATGGAGAATTACCTATAGAATATAGTGAAGTTACTATAATGAGAAGGTTGTTCAGATCTGGGGAAAGTGAATATTATATAAATAATACCAGATGTAGGCTAAAAGATATCCAGGAGTTATTTATGGATACAGGAATTGGTAAAGAAGGATATTCAATAATTGGACAAGGTAAAATAGAAGCTTTATTAAGTGGTAAACCAGAAGAAAGAAGAAGTCTCTTAGAGGAGGCAGCAGGAATTGTAAAATTCAAGACAAGAAAACAAGAAGCTGAAAAAAGACTAGAAAATACAGATCAAAATCTTCAGAGAATAAATGATATTTTTAGTACATATGAGGAACGTTTAGAGCCTTTAAGAGAAGAAAGTGAAAAAGCCAAAGCCTTTTTAGAAATATCTAAAAAATTGAAGTCTAAAGAAGTAACATTAATTTTGAATAATATTAATGTTAGTCAACAAAGAATAGATTCCATAAAAAAGGAAATTGAAAAGAGCCAATCAAAATTACAAGAAATCATTAAAGAAAAAGATACATATAAACAAAATGCAGAAAAATTTAATAAACAATTAGAAGAATTTGAGTTAGAAAACAATGAAAAGACAAAAAGGTATTATGATAGTAAAAGTAGAAAGCAAGATATACTTTCTGAAAATAATATTTTAAATGAAAGAATAAACAATCTTACAAATTCTATAAATAAATATAAAGAAAACTTATTACAGTTTAAAGAAAAAATTAATTCATTAATCCAAGAAAAATTAAAACAACAACAAAAACTTGAAGAATTATTAAGAAAACAATTTAGTTTAGAAGAAGATATATTAAAATGTGAAGAAATTATTAATGAAAGAAATGAATCTGTAAAAAAACAAACAGATTCTATAAGTGAAATGAAATCTTATCAAGTTGAATTGTTAAGTGAAATTTCACAAAAGAAAAATGAAGTTGTAATATTAAAAAATAATATTAATAATTTAGAAGGAAAAGTAAAAGAAACTAAAGCATCAATTGAAGCATATTCTAATTCTATTAAAATAAACCTCTCTACAATTGAAGTGTTAAAAAAAGAAACAGAAAAGATTGATAATAAAATTAAAGAGTATGAAGAAAAAATAAAAAATTATAAAAAGGAAATAATAGCTAAAAATAAATTATTACATAATAATGAGGATATTTTAAAAGAAAGTGTATCTACGTATAATAAAATAGAAGCTAATAGTAATGCTTTGATAAATTTAGAAAAGCAGCATGAAGGTTATAATAAATCCGTAAAAAGTTTAATGCAACATATAGACAAAGATAAAATACCTAATGCCAAGAATAAAACATATATTTTAGGAGAAGTAATAAAGGTAGATAAAAGTTTTGAAATAGCTATAGAAATAGCATTAGGTGGATCTATTTCTAATATAATAACAGATAATGAAATTATAGCAAAAGAACTTATAAAGTATTTAAAACAAAGTAACCTTGGTAGAGCTACATTCTTACCTCTTAATATAGTTAAAGGAAAGTCTATAAATTTATCTTCTAAAGTTGAAAAAATAGATGGATATATAGGTATTGCAAGTAAATTAATAAAATGTCATATAAAGTACATAAATGCTATAGAGTATGTACTAGGTAGAACTTTAATAGCTAAAAATATGGATAGTGCATTAAATATAGCTAAAGAAACTAATTATGGGTTTAAAATTGTTACTTTAGATGGAGAAGTTATAAATCCAGGGGGAGCTTTAACGGGAGGAAGCTTATATCATAAAAATTCTAATATAATAGGTAGAAAAAGAGAAATTCAAGAATTAAAAGAAAAGTTAAAAATATATAATAAAAAAATAAATGAATTAAATAATAATATAAATAAAATAAAAATTGATATAAAAAATATGGATGAAGCTTCAGTGGATTTAAAAGATGAAATCCATTATGAAAATCTTGAAAAAACTAAGATTATTGGTAGAATTAATGCTATAGATAATGAAACATCTAAACTTAAGAGAGATTTAAATACTTCTAATAATGAGCTTATATTATTGAAAGAAAATTTAAAGACTAATTTGGATATTTTAAATAAAAAAGAACAAAAAATATATGAATTAGATAGATTGCAAAATGATAATTCATTAAAAATTATTAATTTAGAAAATAAATTAAAAAAACAAAATGAAGAAATAAATGATAAAAATAAAAGTATAGTATCATTAAAGGTAAAAAAAGCTCAAATTGATGAAAGTATTATAAATTTAGAAAAAGAAGTAAAGAGATTAAAAGAAGAAGTAAATAATATAAATATAAGTACTATAGAAAAAGATATAAATAAATCTACTATGGAAATATCTATAGCTAATGATAAAATTAACGAAAATATTAATGAAGTTAGTAAAATAGATATAGCCCTTTGTAAATTTGAAGAGAATTTTAAAGAAATAGAATTAAAAAGGATAAAAATAAAAGAAAATATAAAAGTTAATAAAGATAATTTAGAAAATATAGATATAATCTATAATAAGTTTGAAAAAAATAAAAATTCTTTAGAGATAAACTTAGCAAGAAATGAAACAGAGCAACAATCTATTCTTACTAAATTAAATGATGAAATGGAATTAACTTATGCAGAAGCTTTAGAACTTAAAATAGAGAATGAGGATATTAATAAGTGTAAAAATGATATAGAAATTTATAAAAGTGATATAGCTAAATTAGGAGTAGTAAACTTAGGAGCTATACAGCAGTATAAAGAGCTTATGGAAAAGTATACATTTATGAAGGAACAAAAGGAAGATTTGATACAGGCAAAAGAAGAGTTATTAAATGTAGTTAAAGAAATGACTGATAAAATGAAAACAGTGTTTCATGAGAATTTTAATAAGCTTCGAGAGAATTTTAGTGAAACATTTAGAGAATTATTTAAAGGTGGAAAGGCAGATTTAATATTAGAGTCAGGAGATGAACTTACGTCTAATATAGAAATAAATGTTCAGCCACCAGGAAAAAAACTTCAAAATATAAATCTTATGTCTGGAGGAGAAAAGGGATTATCTGCAATAGCTTTATTATTTGCTATTTTAAAAATGAAGCCTACTCCATTTTGTATATTGGATGAAATAGAAGCTGCATTAGATGATTCAAATGTTTCAAGATATTCTGAGTTTTTAAGAAAATTTTCTTCTAATACTCAATTTATAATTATAACTCATAGAAAAGGCAGTATGGAAGTGGGAGATGTTTTATATGGAGTTACTATGGAGGAGAAGGGAATATCTAAAATAGTATCTGTTGATTTAAGTAAAGAATAGTATTTAATATATGAAAAGAGGTAAAAAGATATGTTTGGAAATTTATTCAATAAACTTAAAGATGGATTAGCTAAAACTAAAAATAATTTTACAGAAAAGGTTTCTGAAGTATTAAAACTAGCTGTAAAAATAGATGAGGAGTTATTTGAAGAATTAGAAGAGATATTAATTACAGCTGATATAGGGGTGGATACATCACTTGAAGTTATAGATAGAGTTAAGGATAAAGTAAAAGAAAAAAGAATAACTGATCCCAAGGAAGTTTATGATTGCCTTAAAGAAGTTCTTATAGAAATTTTAACAGAAGAAAATGAAAATAAAAAAGAAGAGGAAAGTATACCAAAAACAATATTAGTTATTGGAGTTAATGGAGCTGGGAAAACAACATCTATAGGTAAAATGTCTAATAAGTTAAAAAATCAAGGACATAAAGTAATAATGGCTGCTGCTGATACTTTTAGAGCTGCGGCTATTGACCAATTAGAGGTATGGAGCAATAGAGCAGGAGTAGATATTATAAGACATCAAGAAGGTTCTGATCCTGCATCGGTTGTTTTTGATGCAATACAAGCATCTAAAGCAAGAAAAGCAGATGTTTTAATATGTGATACTGCTGGAAGACTACATAATAAAAAGAATTTAATGAATGAGCTTGAAAAAATAAATAGAATAATAGATAGAGAATATAGTGAAGCAAATAAACAAACACTATTAGTTTTAGATGGAACTACTGGTCAAAATGCTTTACAACAAGCTAAACAATTTGCTGAAGTGTGTCCAATAGATGGAATAGTAATAACAAAACTAGATGGAACAGCAAAAGGTGGAGTTATAATAGCTATTAAGCATCAACTTCATATTCCTGTTAAATTTATAGGTGTAGGTGAAGGTATAGATGACCTTCAAGAGTTTAATGCTGAAAGTTTTGTAGAAGCATTATTTTAATTTGAGGGTGTTAAGTAAAAATACTTGACAGGCAATAATATTTTTGATATTATCATTATTGTGAGTTGGTGATTAGTTATGGAGGATAGAATAAAGATATCCATTTTAATGGATTATTATGGAGAGCTTTTAACAGAAAAACAGAAGTATGTTATGGAACTTTATTTTAATCAAGATTTATCGTTGGCAGAAATATCAGAACTTACGAATACTAGCAGACAGGCAATTTATGATATAATCAAAAGATGTAACAAATTATTATTGGATTATGAGGAAAAGTTGAAGCTTGCCAACAAAAATAAAAGGTTAAGAAAAAACAAAGAAATCATAATAAATAAAATTAATGAGTTACAACGAAAGAGTAATGAAAAAAATATTAATGATTGCTTGCAAGAGATAAAGAATACTATAGTTGAAGATATTTAGGAGGATTAAAATGGCATTTGAAGGATTAGCAGAAAAACTTCAAGATACTCTAAAAAAGTTAAGAGGAAAAGGAAAGCTATCCGAAAAAGACATAAAAGAGGCTATGAGAGAAGTAAAATTAGCCTTACTTGAAGCCGATGTTAACTATAAAATAGTAAGAAATTTTGTTAAAACTACCGGTGAAAAGTGTCTTGGTGAAGAAGTTATGAAAAGCTTAACTCCAGGTCAACAAGTTGTCAAAATAGTTAATGATGAATTAAAAGAGTTAATGGGTAGCACAGAAAGTAAGATTGAGTTCTCAAGTACAGGCTTAACAGTTATTATGTTAGTTGGACTCCAAGGTGCTGGTAAAACAACTATGGCTGGAAAACTCGCTCTTCAACTAAGAAAAAATAACAAAAAGCCATTATTAGTTGCTTGTGATATATATAGACCCGCAGCTATAAGACAACTTCAAGTTGTGGGAAGTCAAATAGATATTCCAGTGTTTTCTATGGGAGATAAGGTAAATCCAGTAGATATTGCTAAGGCTTCTATAGAACATGCAAAAAATAATAAAAATAATGTAGTTATAATAGATACAGCAGGACGACTACATATAGATGAAGCGTTAATGGATGAACTAGAGAATATAAAAACATCTGTAAAACCTAATGAAATATTATTAGTTGTGGATTCAATGACAGGTCAAGATGCTGTAAATGTTTCAGAAACATTTAATGATAAATTAGATATAAGTGGAGTTATTCTTACAAAATTAGATGGTGATACAAGAGGCGGAGCTGCATTATCAATTAAGGCAGTTACAGGTAAACCTATAAAATATGTAGGTTTAGGAGAAAAGATGAATGACCTTGAAGTATTCCATCCAGACAGAATGGCTTCAAGAATTTTAGGCATGGGAGATGTATTATCTCTAATAGAAAAAGCTCAAGAAGCTATAGATGAGGAAAAGGCTAAGGAACTTGGAGATAAGATGTTAAATCTAGAGTTCAATTTAGAAGACTTTAAAGAATCTATGGCTCAAATGAAAAAGATGGGACCTCTTACAAAGTTAATAGAGATGATGCCTGGAGTTAATTCAAAACAACTACAGGGATTAGACTTAAGCAAGGGGGAAAAAGAATTAACAAAAATAGAAGCAATGATTGATTCTATGACTTTAAAGGAAAGAAGAGACCCAAGTGTTGTAAGTAATTCCCCATCAAGAAAAAGAAGAATTGCTAATGGATCTGGCTGTAATGTTCAGCAGGTTAATAAGCTACTAAAAGATTTTCAGATGATGAAGAAAATGATGAAACAGATGAAAAATCAGCAGAAATCTTTTAAAAAAGGTATGTTTGGAAAACTTCCATTCATGAAATAGATAGAAAATTTTAAGGAGGTGAAATTCATGGCAGTTAAAATAAGATTAAGAAGAATGGGTGCTAAAAAAGCTCCGTTTTATAGAGTAGTTGTTGCTGATTCTAGATCTCCAAGAGATGGAAGATTCGTTGAAGAAATAGGATACTACAATCCAGTATCTGAACCAAAGACAATCAAAATAGATGAAGAAAAAGCTATAAAATGGGTAAAAAATGGTGCACAACCAACAGATGTTGTTAAGAGACTTTTCAAAGAAACAGGAATAGATGAAAAGCTTTCTAAGTAGTAACCAGGGGGTGTAGTAGATGAAAAATTTACTAGAAATAATAGCTAAAGCATTAGTTGATAACCCAGATATGGTTAGTGTTAATGAGATTATTGGTGAGCAATCAATAATTCTTGAATTAAAAGTTGCCCAAGATGACATGGGAAAGGTAATTGGAAAGCAGGGAAGAATAGCTAAGGCTATTAGAACTGTTATAAAGGCAGCAGCTGTAAAAGAAGATAAAAGAGTTGTTGTAGAAATTATCTAATTACATATATAATTTTACAAAAAAGAGTTAGGGGATTATCCTAGCTCTTTTTTAGAATATTAAAAAAGGAGTATGAACATTATGGAACAGTTTTTAGCTGTAGGAAAGATAATAAATACTCATGGTCTTAAAGGAGAAATAAAATTATTGCCTTCCACAGATGATGTTGAAAGATTTAAGCAATTAAAAAAGGCCTATATTGATGGAGAAGTTATAGAAATAGAAGGATGCAAATTTCAACCAGGAAAAGTTATTTTAAAAATAAAAGATGTAGATTCTATAGAACAAGCTCAGAGATTAAAAAATAAATATATAAAAGTATCAAGAGAAAATGCTGCAAAGCTTCCAGAAGGTTGTTATTATGAAGCTGATATTGTAGGTTGTATTGTATATGATGAGAATGATAAAGAATTAGGAAAAATAGATGAAATAATACGTACAGGAAGTAATGACGTTTACTGGATTAAAGGTAAAAATGAATTACTTATACCAGCAATAAAAAGTGTTATAGTTACTATAGATGTAAATAGTAAAAAAATAGTAATAAAACCCTTGGAAGTGTGGCAATGAGAATAGATATTTTAACATTATTTCCAGAGATGTTTGACATTTTTAATCACAGTATAATAGGAAGAGCTATTAATAAAGAAATTTTACAAATAAATGCCTATAATATAAGAGACTACTCTGAAAATAAGCATAAAAAGGTAGATGATTATCCTTATGGTGGGGGAGCGGGAATGGTAATGACTCCTCAACCTATAGTAGATTCTATAAAAGCATTAAAGAAAAATAATTCAGGAAAGGTTATATTTTTGGGACCAAGAGGGAAGACTTTTAACCAAGAGGTTGCAAAAGAACTTTCAAAAGAAAAAGAATTGATTTTTATCTGTGGTCATTATGAGGGAATAGATGAAAGAGCATATAAATATATAGATGAAGAAATATCCCTTGGAGATTTTGTTCTAACAGGAGGCGAGATGGCATGTATTCCAGTTGTGGATAGTATATGTAGACTTGTGCCTGGTGTATTAGCTTCAAGTGAAAGTTATATGGAAGAATCTTTTTATAATGGATTATTAGAATATCCTCAGTATACAAGACCAGAATGTTTTGAAGGAGAAAAAGTACCTGATGTTTTATTGTCTGGACATCACGAAAATGTAAGAAAATGGAGAAGATTAAAATCACTTCTTGTTACTAAAGAAAAAAGACCAGATTTGTTTGATAAAATATATTTATCAAAAGAAGACAAAAAATTACTTAATAGTTATAATAAAAAGTAGATACTTATATATTGTTTAATTATAAAATAATATATTGAACAAATTATGTATTTATGGTAGAATAAACTCTGTGCTAGTACGGGCGGTCCTCTGTCTATATTGCATATATACATAGATTAAGAACGTCAAGAAAATTATAAGGAGGGAATGCACATGTTAGAAATTATAAAAGCTATCGAAGCTGAACAAGTAAAAACAGACATAACAGAATTCAACGTAGGAGATACTGTTAGAGTTAATGTAAGAATTAAAGAAGCAAACAAAGAAAGACTTCAAGCTTTTGAAGGAACAGTAATAAAAAGACAAAATGGTGGAATAAGAGAAACTTTCACTGTTAGAAGAGTAGCTTATGGAACTGGTGTTGAAAGAACATTCCCAGTAAACTCTCCAATGCTTGAAAGCATAAAAGTAGTAAGAAAAGGTAAGGTAAGAAGATCTAAACTTTACTACTTAAGAGATAGAGTAGGTAAAGCTGCAAAAGTTAAAGAAGCTTTAAACAGATAGTAAAAATGGGACTATATAGTCCCTTTTTTTTATATAACATAAATTGTTTCAGTTAATATATTAGGAGGAATTTAATATATGTCAATAAATTGGTTCCCAGGTCATATGGCTAAAACCCGAAGAGAAATAAAAGAAAATTTAAAATTTGTAGATATAGTAATAGAGATTAGAGATGCTAGAATAGTAAAATCTAGTGCTAACCCAGACATTGATGATATATGTAAGAACAAACCTAGAATTATTTTATTAAATAAAAGCGATCTATCAGAGGAAAAAGTAACTAAAGAATGGATTAAAAAACTATCCAATGAATTTATAAGAGTTGCTAATGTAAATTGTGTTACAGGAAAAGGATTAAATAGTATAAAACCTATGATAAATGATCTTTTAAAAGAAAAACATGATAGATTGAGAGCAAAAGGAGTAGTAAATATTACAACTAGAGCTATGGTTGTGGGTATTCCCAATGTAGGTAAATCTTCTTTTATAAATAAAATGGCTAGAAATAATACAGCTAAAGTAGGAGATAAACCAGGAGTTACTAAAAATAAACAATGGATCAAAACAAAAATGGGCATTGAGTTATTAGATACACCAGGTGTTTTATGGCCTAAATTTCAAGATGAACAAGTGGGTTTAAATCTTGCTTTTACAGGTGCTATTAAAGATGAAATAATGGATATAGAAACTTTAGCATTTAAATTAATAGAGAAGCTTCAAGAAGAATATCCAGAAAGACTAATGGAACGATACAAATTAAATTCATTAAGTGAAGATACACTTGAAAATATGGATAATATAGGAAGAAAAAGAGGGGCCGTAATATCTGGTGGCAATATAGATTATAATAGAGTCTCTGTTCTTATTTTAGATGAACTCAGAGGTGGAAAGTTAGGTCCTATATCACTAGAAAGGCCGTGATCTTATAGATGAATATAATTGATATGAAAGTATCAGAGATAAAAACTTATGTTTCTAATTTACTAAATAATTATG
This sequence comes from Clostridium novyi, assembly GCF_003614235.1. The sequence continues at coordinate 1,845,201 of NZ_CP029458.1, forward strand.
ATAATAATACAGATTATAGATCTATAATAAAATTATTACAAAATGATAATAGAGTTTCTGTAAAAAAAATAAGTGCTACTATAGAGAAGTTTTTACAGAACAGAGAAAATGAAATTAAAAGAGTAAAGACAATGTATCAGTTTGATTCACAATATATTAGTACTAATGGATACTTAGCTGGTTGTGATGAAGTAGGAAGAGGTCCTTTAGCGGGTCCTATAGTAGCTGCTGCTGTAATATTAGATTTAGAATTTGCAAACAATGATAAATTAATATTAAAAATTAATGATTCTAAAAAAATAAAGCCAGAATTAAGAGAAGAACTTGCAGAGATAATAAAGGAAAAGGCAATCTCATATTGTATAGCTGAGATAGATAATTTAGAAATAGACAACAAAGGCATTGCTTGGTGCAATAATGAAGTTTTACAAAGATCAGTAAATGGGTTAAGAGTAAAACCTAACTTAGCATTATCAGATGGATATAAAATAAAAAATTGTTCTATAGATAATAAATTTGTTGTAAAAGGAGATGCAAAAAGTGCAAGTATAGCATGTGCATCTATAATAGCTAAAGTTCATAGAGATAAATTGATGCAAAAATATTCAGAAATATATAAAGAGTATGCATTTGATAAGAATATGGGATATGGCACTAAAGAACATATAGATTCTATAAAAAAATATGGATATACTCCTATTCATAGAAAAAGTTTTTTAACAAATATACTTAATACATTTTAACAAAAACCTAGCTATAGTTTAAATTTATAGCTAGGTTTTATTAAAATGCATTTTCTATGAAGTTTACAGTGTGTGTATTATCGTTATTATTCATTAAAATCTCAATTACGTTAAATTTAAAATCATAATAAAATATATTATTTACCGATATGTAGAATTTAGCGGTATTTTTAATTTTGTTAATTTTTCTATACGTAACAGCTTCACAAGGTATACCATATGAACTATTATATCTGGTTTTTACTTCTGTAAAGCAAATACAATTTTTAAATTTGCTGATTATATCGATTTCTCCTAATTTGCATCTAAAGTTTTTCTTTAATATTTTGTGACCTTTTGAAATTAAAAATTTTTCAGATAAAGTTTCACCAAAATTCCCAATGTTTTTGTTATATGTATACATAATAACCTCCTTTATATAAACATTATTAACTTATATGTAATGAAATAAACATATTATTTATAAAATATAATAAGGTTTACATAAAATTCATTATGTATTTAAATTAAAAAGTAAACTAAAAAATTTTCTACATATTATATAAAAAAATTTTTAGTCAATAATCTTAAAAGAGGTGATTATATGGTTATAAAAGTTAATTCAGCTACTTTTACAGGGATTAATGGAAATATAATAAATGTAGAAATAGATATATCTAACGGATTACCTACATTTAATATAGTTGGACTTCCAGATGTATCAGTTAAGGAGTCAAAGGAAAGAGTTCGTGCTGCAATAATAAATTCAGGATTTAAATTTCCTATGAAAAGGATAACGGTTAATTTAGCTCCTGCAGATGTAAAGAAAGAGGGTTCATTGTTAGATTTACCTATAGCAATAGCTATATTATTAGTTAGCAATCAGATACAATGTGAAGATATTCAAAAATTTTTATTTATAGGTGAACTTTCACTTTTAGGAGAATTAAAAAAAGTAAGAGGGGCTTTACCTATAGTTATAGATTCTATGTACAATGATATTTGTCAATTTATAGTTCCTATGCAAAATGCAGATGAATGTGCTGTTATAAATAATGCAAAAGTGTTTCCTTTTGAAACATTGACTCAAGTTATAGAATTTTTAAGATATAGAGATTTAATACCTTACGTATTTAAAGAAAATAAATTAAATAACACTACTGAAGTTATGGATTTTTCAGAAGTATTAGGACAAGAAAGTTGTAAAAGAGCTATAGAAGTTGCTGCTGCAGGAGGACATAATATATTGATGTTTGGTCCACCTGGATGTGGTAAAACAATGATAGCTAAAAGAGTGCCTACGGTATTGCCTAAATTAAGCTATTATGAGGCTCTAGAAGTTACTAAGATTTATAGTATATCTAATAAATTAGAGAAGAATTCTGGCTTAATTCAAAAAAGACCATTTAGAAGTCCACATCACACTTCTTCACAAGTATCACTAGTGGGAGGTGGAAGTAAATTAATGCCTGGAGAGATTTCATTGGCTCATAATGGGGTATTATTTTTAGATGAAATACTTGAGTTTAATAAGAAGACATTAGATGTTCTTAGACAACCACTTGAAGATAGAGTAATTAAGATAAGTAGAGCAAGTGGAAGTGTAGAGTACCCGGCTAACTTTATGGGTGTTTTTTCCACTAATCCATGTCCTTGTGGTAATTTTGGTTATGAAGATGAAAATAGAGAATGTACGTGTACTCCTTATGAAAGAAGACGATATTTAAATAAACTTTCAAAGCCTATACTAGATAGAATCGATATATTTATAGGAATGAATTCCGTATCTTATGATAAATTAAAGGGAAGTTGTAATAATGAAAAATCAGAGATTATAAGAAAAAGAGTGGAAAAGGCACGTGATATACAACGTAAAAGATTTAATAAAGATGGGATTTATTGCAATGCCCAAATGACAGGGGGATTGTTGAAAAAATATTGTAGATTAAATGATGATGCAAGTAGGTTTATGGAAAGAATTTATAATAAATTTAATTTGAGTACTAGAAGTTATAGTAGAATTATAAAAGTTTCAAGAAGTATTGCAGATTTAAGAGAAAGTAACAATATAGAGAAAGAAGATTTAATTGAAGCATTACAATATAGAAAATTTATTAATGAAAAAATTATATAAGATGGTTAGGAGAATTTTTTTATGAATGATTATGAAATTTGGTTTGCAAGTGCTAAATTATCATATAATATAAAAAATAAATTGATTAACAAATTTAAAAATGTACAAAATATATGGTATTATAGTACACGTGATGAAAAAAATAGCCTTATTAATGAAAAAATAAAGAAAGCTTTAATGAATTCTTGGAATAAAAAAAATATATCTAATATAAAAAATAAATTAATAGAAGAAAAAATACATACTGTTACTATAACAGATGAATTATATCCTAAAAGATTAAAAGTTTATGAGGATTCTCCATATATGTTATTTTATAAAGGAGATATAACTATGCTAAATAACACAAAGAATGTTTCAATAATAGGGTCAAGAGATTGTAGCAGTTATGGAATAAATGTTACTAATATAATATGTAATAATCTTTGCAGTAATAATATAAATATAGTGAGTGGTATGGCAAAAGGTATAGATAGTATAGCTCATAAAAAGTGTTTAGAGAATCATTCATATACTTGTGCAGTATTAGGTTCAGGTATAGATGTTATATATCCTAAAGAAAATAAATATCTATATAGTGAGATAATAAAAAATGGATGTGTTATATCACAGTTTTTACCGGGAACAAAACCATATTCTTTTAATTTCCCAATAAGAAATAGAATAATTAGTGGATTAAGTGATTTAGTTATTGTTGTAGAAGCTAATAAGAAAAGTGGAACTTTAATAACAGCATCTGCTGCATTAGAACAGGGAAAAGATGTTATTGCAGTTCCGGGAAATATTTTTTCTAAACAAAGTAAAGGTACTAATAACTTAATAAAAGATGGTGCATATACTTTTACAGATATTCAAGATATATATGATTTGTTAAAGTTGAATTATGTTGAAAAAACTAGTGATAATATTAAAAATATGAGTATTAAAGAAACTAAAGTGTATAAACATATTAATAGTGTTCCCATACATTTTGATGAAGTTTTAAGATTAACTAATATTGACATAAAACAATTATATGAGGTATTATTTGAATTGCAGTTAAAAGATGAAATAATGTGTTTAAGTGGAAATTATTATGTTAGAAATAATAAGACTATGTAAAATAAACATAATAATTCAATAATATTAATAAGTAATATAGTAAACAACTTGAATTAATGGAGGGGATAGTATGGGTCAGAAATTAGTTATAGTAGAATCTCCGGCAAAAGCTAAAACTATAGGGAAATATTTGGGAAAAAATTATGTTGTTACGGCCTCCATGGGTCATGTAAGGGATTTACCTAAAAGCCAATTAGGAGTTGATATAGATAATAATTATAATCCTAGATATATAACTATACGGGGCAAAGGGGAATTGTTAAGTACATTAAGAAAGCAAGCAAAAAAAAGTGATAAAGTTTTTCTTGCAACCGACCCTGACCGAGAAGGTGAAGCAATATCTTGGCATTTAGCAGAAGCATTAAAGATAGATGAAGATGCTCAATGTAGAATTGAATTTAATGAGATAACTAAAAATGCCATAAAAGCTGCTATAAAAAATCCTAGAAAATTAAACTTAAATTTGGTTGATGCTCAACAAGCAAGAAGAGTACTTGACAGATTAGTAGGATATAAAATAAGTCCTATACTTTGGAGAAAAATAAAATGGGGTTTAAGTGCTGGAAGAGTTCAATCAGTTGCTTTAAAAATGATTTGTGATAGAGAAGATGAAATAAGTAAATTTGAGCCTAAAGAATATTGGACAATAGAATGTCAACTAAGAAAGCAAAAGTCACAAAAAACATTTATGGTTAAATTAGCTTCTAAGAATAATAAAAAAATTGATATAAATAATGAAAAAGAAAGTATTGAAATTATTGAAGAGTTGAAAAAAGGTGATTATATTGTTGACAATATAAAAGAATCTACTAAAAATAAAAAGCCGTTACCACCTTTTACAACAAGTACTTTTCAACAAGATTCATATAGAAAATTAAATTTTTCAACTAAAAAATCTATGTCAGTAGCACAACAATTATATGAAGGAATCGATATTAAAGGTAAAGGTACTATCGGTCTTATAACTTATATGAGAACAGATTCTGTACGTATATCAGAAGAAGCTCAAAATAATGCTAGAAACTTTATAAAAGAAAGATTTGGAGAAGAATATATTCCTTCTGAGATTAGAAATTTCAAGGGAAAGAAAAATATTCAAGATGCCCATGAAGCTATTAGACCCACATATATAGAACTTACTCCAGACAGTATAAAAGATAATTTAAGGTCAGAACAATATAAAGTATATAATCTAATATGGAAGAGATTTATGGCAAGTCAAATGGCAGATTGTATTATGAATACAATGTCAATAAAAATAAAAAATGGAGAATATATTTTAAAGGCTAGTGGTTCAAATGTAAAATTTGATGGATTTAAGAAAGTATATGAATATGAAGAGGATGAAGATAGTTTAAAATTTCCTGATTTAGAACACAATGAAGTTCTTATAGAAAAAAAGGTAGATGCTAAACAACACTTTACTCAACCACCAGCAAGGTTTTCAGAAGCTACTTTGGTTAAGACTTTAGAAGAAAATGGAATAGGAAGGCCAAGTACTTATGCTCCAATAGTATCTACTTTGTTGGATAGAAAATATATAGAACGAGAAAAGAAAACATTACTTCCTACTGAATTAGGATTTATAGTAAATAATATTGTTAGTGAATATTTTAAACAAATAGTTGATGTTGAATTTACAGCTGAAATGGAAAGTAAGCTGGATAATATAGAAGAAGGCAAAGAAAAGTGGAAAGATGTTGTTGATGAATTTTATTCTCCGTTAATTGAATGTATAGAAATTGCCGAGAAGGAAATTGCAAAAATTACAATAGAAGATAAAGTTACAGATGTAAAATGTGATAAGTGTGGAAGAAATATGGTTATAAAGCATGGAAGGTTTGGAGATTTTCTTGCTTGTCCGGGTTATCCTGAATGTAAAAACACAAAACCAATAGTAGAAGAGATAGATGTACCGTGTCCTTTATGTGGTGGAAAGATATTACTTAGAAAAAGTAAAAAAGGTAGAAAATTTTATGGATGTAGTAATTATCCGGAATGTAAATTTGTTAGTTGGTCTGAACCTGTAAAAGAAAAGTGCCCTAAGTGTGGAAATTTTATGGTGAAAAAACAAAGTAAATCAAGAGGAAATTATATAGAGTGTTCTAATAAAGAATGCAAAGAAAAGATACAAAAATAAAATATTAAGAAATAATATATTAAATTTAAAATTTACAAATAAAGTATTACAAGCCGAAAATTTATGTCGAAATTTCAAAATATGTTGTTGAAATGTAAATGACACTATGATATTATAATTTAAAGTAACAGGAACAATTCGGAATATTTAAAAAAATGCAAGAACATGTAATATTAATAATTAATAATATTAAAATGATTTGAAAAGGAGATGTACAAATGGCTTCAGAATTATTAACTAAGATACGAAGACTTAATAAGATAATACAAAAAACAGGGGCTGAACCAGTTGTATTCGATGATATATGTGGATCATTAAGCGAGGTATTAGAATGCAATGTTTATATAATAAGTAGAAAAGGGAAAATATTGGGACATAGATTCTTTAATGGCGTTGAGTGCGAAAGCGTTAAAGAAAAAGTTGTTTCTGAAAGAAAGTTTCCAGAAAAGTTTAATTCTAAATTATTAGGTATAAATGAAACTATATCAAATGTTCAAAATGATGGTAAGTCATCTTTTGATGAAAAGAAACCAGCAGAAATGGAAGGCAAGCTTTCAACTATAGTACCTATAGTTGGAAATAGAGAAAGACTAGGAACTTTATTCCTTACAAGATTTGAAGGGCTATTTTCAGATGAGGATTTAATATTAGCTGAATATAGTGCTACAATAGTTGGTCTTGAAATATTAAGAGCTAAAAATGATAAAATGGAAGATGAAGCTAGAAAGAAAGCAGTAGTTCAATTAGCAATAGGAACTTTATCATATTCTGAATTAGAGGCTGTAGAGCATGTGTTTAATGAACTAGATGGAAATGAAGGATTGCTTGTAGCATCTAAAATAGCTGATAAAGTAGGAATTACAAGATCAGTAATAGTAAATGCTTTAAGAAAGTTTGAAAGTGCTGGTGTAATAGAGTCAAGATCATTAGGAATGAAAGGTACTCATATAAAAATTTTAAATGATAAATTATTAGATGAATTAAAAAAGATAAAATAGGAAAAAATAATAAGGAATAGGCTAAAAAAGTCTATTCCTTATTTTTATGTTAAATTTCATAAAATATTTAATGATTTTTATTATTTTTATTGAATGCTAATACTTCATATGATATACTACATAAGGAAGAAAAACACACATTGCTTGATTTGTGAAACGGTGCCCAAATTTTGGGTTTTTCGCAACAAAGTGATGGAGGTAGAAAACCAACAGGAGGTAATATTAATGTCAATTATTTCAATGAAACAATTATTAGAAGCTGGTGTACACTTTGGTCACCAAACAAGAAGATGGAATCCTAAAATGGCTCCATACATATTCACAGAAAGAAATGGTATCTATATAATAGACCTTCAAAAAACTGTGAAAAAAGTTGAAGAAGCATATGAATTTGTTAAAAGTGTAGTTGCTGAAGGAAAAGAAGTTTTATTTGTAGGAACTAAAAAGCAAGCTCAAGAAGCTATCGAAGAAGAAAGCTTAAGATCAGGAATGCACTTTGTAAACAATAGATGGTTAGGCGGAATGCTTACAAACTTCAAAACAATAAGAACAAGAATCAATAAATTAGAAGAATTAGAAAAAATGGAAGAAGATGGAACTTTTGAAGTTCTACCTAAAAAAGAAGTTATAAAATTAAGAAATGAAAAAGAAAAATTAGAAAAGAATCTTGGTGGAATAAAGAACCTAGATGCTAGCAAATTAGGAGCAATGTTTATAGTAGATCCAAGAAAAGAAAAAAATGCTATAGCTGAAGCAAAAAATCTTGGAATTCCTGTAGTTGCAATAGTTGATACAAACTGTGATCCAGATGAAATAGATTATGTAATACCAGGAAACGATGATGCTATAAGAGCCGTAAGATTAATAACTTCAAAAATAGCAGATGCTATAATCGAAGGAAACCAAGGTGAACAATTAGCTGAATAATTTAAAATTAACTTGTTAGGAGTGTGTGATATACATGATTACTGCAAAAATGGTTAAAGAATTAAGAGAAACAACTGGCGCAGGAATGATGGATTGTAAAAAAGCTTTAACTGAAACTGCTGGAGATATGGAAAAGGCTATCGAATTCTTAAGAGAAAAAGGATTAGCTGCAGCAGCTAAGAAAGCAGGAAGAGTAGCAGCTGAAGGTATAGTAACTACTTACATAAGCGAAGATAACAAAACTGCTGTTGTTTTAGAAGTTAACTGTGAAACTGACTTCGTTGCTGTTAACGAATCATTCGTAGAATTTACAAATACTATAGCAAAACAAATTGCTGAATCTAATGTTAGTGATGTTGAAGCATTATTAGAAGAAAAATATGTAGCAGATACAGATGTAACTGTAAAAGAAGCATTAACTGCATTAATAGCTAAAATCGGAGAAAACATGAACATCAGAAGATTTGAAAAGCTTACTGTTGAAAGTGGAGCAATCAATGGATATGTTCATGGTGATGGAAAAATAGGAGTATTAGTACAATTAGATTGTGAAAAACAAAGTGATGTATTAATGCCACTTGCTAAAGATATAGCTATGCAAGTTGCAGCTGTAAATCCATTATTCTTAGATGAAACTAGCGTAGATCAAACAGTTCTTGAAAAAGAAAGAGAAATCTACAGAGTTCAAGCTTTAAATGAAGGAAAACCTGAAAAAATAGTTGAAAAAATGGTTGAAGGTAGAGTTAAAAAGTACCTTAAAGAAGTATGCTTAGTTGACCAAGTATGGGTTAAAAACTCAGACTATACAATAAAACAACTAGTTGCAGAAAAATCAAAAGAAGTTGGATCAACTATCACTCTTTCTAAATTCGTAAGATTTGAAAGAGGAGAAGGTATTGAAAAGAAAGAAGAAAACTTTGCAGAAGAAGTTCAAAGACAAATGAAACAAAAATAGTGAATAATTAAAAATAAATATAGAGAACACTTTTGTGTTCTCTTTTTTTAAAGCTATTTAATTTTAAAATATAAAATGCATGTAATATTTAAAATTGTGGAGGTATAATATTACTATGAGTTCATCTAAATATAAAAGAATAATGCTTAAATTATCAGGCGAAGCTTTAAGTGGTGAAAAAGGATTCGGTTTCGATTTTGATGTTACACAAAGAATTGCTAAGGAAATAAAAGAGATAGTAGATATGGGAATAGAAGTAGGAGCTGTAGTTGGTGGCGGAAACATATGGAGAGGCAGAAATGGAGAAGAAATGGATAGAACCACTGCAGATTATATGGGAATGCTAGCTACATGTATTAATGCTTTAGCCCTACAAGATTCATTAGAAAATATAGGGGTTAATACTAGAGTACAAACAGCTATTGAGATGAAAGAAGTAGCTGAACCTTTTATAAGAAGAAGAGCTATGAGACATCTTGAAAAGAAAAGAGTAGTTATATTTGCAGCAGGTACTGGTAACCCATATTTCTCAACTGATACTACAGCGGCTTTAAGAGCTGCTGAAATAGAAGCTGATGCAATTTTGCTTGCGAAAAAAGTAGATGGTGTTTATGATAAAGATCCAAATAAATATGATGATGCTAAAAAATTTGATAAACTTTCTTATATACAAGTATTAGAAAAAGAGTTACAAGTTATGGATTCTACTGCAACATCTTTGTGTATGGATAATAATATACCTATAATAGTTTTTGGACTTGATGAACCTAATAATATTAAAAAAGTAGTTATGGGTGAAGAAATAGGAACTATAGTATCTAAATAAAAAGGAGGAAATACCATGATAAAAGATATTTTAAATAAATCAAAGGAAAAAATGGATAAAAGTATATCTGTATTAAAGAAAGAACTTTCATCTATGAAAGCAGGAAAAGCTAATCCAAGTATGTTAGATAAAATTAAAGTGGAATATTACGGTAGTGAAACTCCTATTAATCAATTAGCGAATGTATCTTCTCCAGAACCTAGAGTTTTACTAATTCAACCTTGGGATAAAAATTCTCTTAAAGATATTGAAAGAGCCATATTACAATCAGATTTAGGATTAAATCCTTCAAATGATGGATCAGTTATAAGACTTATTGTTCCTGAATTAACAGAAGAAACAAGAAAAGAAATAGTTAAAAAAGTTAAAAAAATGGGAGAAGAAGCTAAAGTAGCTATTAGATCTATTAGAAGAGATGCTAATGATAAGATTAAAAACCTAAAGAAAGATAATGAAATAACTGAAGATGAAGCAAAAGAAGGCGAAGATTCAGTTCAAAAAATTACTGATAAAGCTATAAAAGAAATTGATGAAGTTATTAGCTTAAAAGAAAAAGACGTAATGACTGTATAATAAATCATATAATTTAAATTTTTAAAATACCTGCCTTTTAGCAGGTATTTTAAAAATTATATAAAAATTAAGGGGAAATTAGCAATGAAGAGTATTTTTAACTTTACAAAAGGAGAAAGTAATATAGAAAGCAATCTTAATAAGGATAATATTCCAAAACATATAGCTATAATAATGGATGGAAATGGAAGATGGGCAAAGCAAAAAAAACTTCCTAGGACATTGGGACATAAAGCTGGAGTAGAAACTATAAGAGAAATAGTAAAAGAATGTAGTAATTTAGGTGTAAAAATACTTACATTGTATGCGTTTTCTACTGAAAACTGGAAAAGGCCAAAAGAAGAAGTTGGGGCATTAATGAAGCTTTTAGTAGAATACTTAAAAAAAGAACTAAAGGAACTTCATGAAGAAAATGTTATTATAAGAACTATTGGTGATATAAGTAAATTACCAAAGATATGCCAAGAAGAATTAACCAATGCATATAATACAACAAAAAATAATACAGGATTAATTTTAAATCTTGCTCTTAATTATGGTGGAAGAGATGAAATAATAAATGCAATGAAAGAAATTGGTGAAAAAATAAAAGAAGGTACTTTATCTCCAGAAGATATAAATGAAGAGGTAATATCACAATTTCTATATACTAAAAATTTATCTGATCCAGATATAATAATAAGAACTGCTGGGGAACAGCGTTTAAGTAACTTTTTATTGTGGCAATGTGCTTATTCAGAATTTTGGTATACTGATATAAAATGGCCTGATTTTAAAAAATATGATTTATGCAAAGCTATATATGATTATCAAAATAGAGATAGACGCTTTGGCGGGTTGAAATAGAGGTGAAGTTATGAATAAACGGTATTTAGGAGCGGCGATTCTATCTCCACTAATAGTAGTTTTATTTTTAGGTGGAATTTATTTAAAAATACTTATAGCTATACTTTCATTACTAGGAATGTACGAGTTTTATAGTGTTTCAAAGCAAAAAGGAATTAATCCAATAAGTACTATTTCATACGTATTATCTATATTTTATTATTATATATTAATTATAAATGAAACTATAGATTTTCATAAAATATTTTTAATAATAATATTAGCATTGTTTATTATGATGTGTATACCTGTATTATCGGAGAAATATAATTTTATTGATGTGTCAGTTACATTGTTAGGCTTTTTTTATGTAACTATATTTTTTAGCTTTATTGTACTGGTTAATAATAAACAAGATGGAAATTACTTAATTTGGACTATTTTTATTTCTGCATGGCTATGTGATACATGTGCATATTATACTGGAAAGTTTTTTGGAAAAAATAAATTATGTCCTAGAGTTAGTCCTAAAAAGACAATTGAAGGTTCTATTGGAGGACTTTTAGGAAGTGCTTTATTCTGTGGTTTATATGGTTTTATAATTAATAAAATAGGAGTTAATATACAAATTTACAACTTTTTTATTATAGGGATTTTTGCTGGTGTAGTTTGTCAATTTGGAGATTTAGTTGCATCATCAATAAAAAGATATGTTGGTGTTAAAGATTATAGCGATTTAATTCCTGGTCATGGAGGAATACTTGATAGATTTGACAGTATACTTTTTACATCAGTTATAGTATATTATTATGTTACTATTATAATGAGACTATAATAGTTATTTACATATTTTATTTTAATAAAATATTATAGCATAGTTAATACAAGTAACTAATTTTAAATTTATAGTTTTATTTTATAAATAAAAGTTTTAGTATATTTTATATATATTTTTAAACTTAGAATAGGAGTTTATTTATGAAAAATATATGTATTTTAGGAGCTACTGGTTCAATAGGAACTCAGACATTAGATGTTATAGATAAAGAATGTGAAAAATTCAAATTAGTAGCATTTTCTGCGTATAAAAATTATGAAAAGATTATAGAAATAATAAATAAGTTTAATCCTAAATATTGTGCTATTAATGATGAATATACTTTTCATAAAATTAAGGAATACTGTCATATTAATAGCATTAAAACTAATATATTAGAAGGTATGAACGGATTAATAGAAATTTCAACTTTACAAGAGGTTGATTTAGTTGTAACTTCTATAGTTGGTATGATAGGACTTAAGCCAACTTTAGAGGCTATATATGCAGGAAAGGATATAGCCTTAGCTAATAAGGAAACTTTAGTTACTGGTGGAGAACTTGTAATTGCAGCAGCTAAGAAAAAAAATGTTAAAATTCTTCCAGTAGATTCGGAACATGGTGCTATTTATCAATGTTTGCAGGGGAATTCTTACAATGATATAAATAGAATTTATTTAACGGCATCTGGAGGACCTTTTAGAAATAGGAAAAAAGAAGAATTAATAAATATTACTCCAGAAGAAGCCATAAAGCATCCTAAGTGGAATATGGGTAAAAAAATATCAATAGATTCAGCAACTATGATAAATAAAGGACTTGAAGTAATAGAGGCACGTTGGCTTTTTAATATTGATTATGAAAAAATTAAAGTGGCTATACATCCACAAAGTATAGTACATTCTATGGTAGAATACATAGATGGAAGTATAATTGCTCAGTTAGCTAGTACTGACATGCGCCTTCCTATACAGTATGCGCTTAATTATCCTGAAAGAAGTAAATCTTTAATTGAAAGTTTAAATATTTATGAAATGGGGAATTTAACTTTTGAAAAACCAGATTTTGAAAAATTTAGAGGGTTAAAATTGGCATATGAAGCAGGTAAAGCAAAAGGCATAATGCCTACAATTTTAAACGCAGCAAATGAAGAAGCTGTTAGTTTATTTTTAGATAAGAAAATAGGATACCTTCAAATAGTAGAAATTATTGAAGAGTGTATGAATAAATTTGAGAATAAATGCTTAATAGATTTAGATACTATTTTAGATACAGAGAATAAAGTTAGATTATTTATAAAAAGCAAATATAATGCTTAATTAAGGAGGTAAATTTTTTGGATGCTCTATTGAATATTATTTGGGTAATATTAGCCTTTAGTATTTTAGTAATAATCCATGAGTTTGGGCATTTTATTTTAGCAAAATTAAATGGTGTAAAGGTTGAAGAGTTTGCTATAGGAATGGGTCCAAAATTATTTGGTGTAAGAGGTAAGGAAACTTTATATGCATTTAGATTAATACCTATTGGTGGTTATGTAAAAATGCTAGGTGAAGAGGGTGACAGTGAGGATGAAAGATCATTTTCAAATAAATCACCACTTAGAAGATTAAGTATTGTAGCAGCAGGACCTATAATGAATTTTATATTAGCTATAGTCTTGTTTGCAGTTGTAGGATATTTAAAAGGTTTTTTGATTCCTGTTGTAAGTGAAGTAATACCTCAAAGTCCTGCTATTAAAGCAGGTATTCAACCAGGAGATAAAATATTAGAAATAAATAAGCATAAGATAAGTACCTGGGAAGATGTGATGGGTGAAGTTGCTATATCTAAAGGCGAACCTTTAAATATATACTTACAAAGAAATAATGAGAAAAAAACTGTTGTTGTAAGACCTATGAAAAATGCTAAAGAGGGTACTTATATGTTAGGAGTATATTCTTCTGCTTTGGAAAAACCAAGTTTTACGAAATCAGTTTCATATGGTATTAGAGAAACTAATTCAACAGTAAAACAGACATTTCAATCATTGGGTATGCTTTTTAAAGGAAAGGCATCTCTTAAAAAAGATATTGGTGGACCAGTAACTATATTAAGAGTTACCTGGGCTGTTTCAAAGGCCGGGCTTGTAAATTTAGTTAGATTTTCAGCATTTATAAGTATACAATTAGGTATATTCAATCTATTACCAATTCCAGCTTTAGATGGATTTTGGGCATTAGTTTCTTTATATGAAATAATAACAAGAAGACGCATAAATAGAGATAAATTAGGTACTGTAAGTACCATTGGGTTTACTTTATTGTTAGTACTTATGGTTGTAGTTACAATAAAGGATGTATTATATCCTATTAAACTTTAAAATTTAGGTGACATAATATGATTAGAAAAAAAACAAAAAAAATAAAAATCGGAAATATATACATTGGTGGAGATTCTCCTATAACTGTACAATCAATGAATAATACAGATACAAGAGATATTAAAGCTACCATAAAGCAAATAAATGATTTACAACATGCTGGTTGTGATATAACAAGATGTGCTGTATTAGATATGAATGCTGCTGAAGCTTTAAAAGAAATAACTCGTGCTGTAAATATTCCTGTTGTTGCAGATATACATTTTAATTATAAATTAGCACTTAAGTCAATAGAAAATGGAATATCAGCTTTAAGAATAAATCCAGGAAATATAGGAAATATAGAAAAAGTAAGGGCAGTTGCAAAAGCAGCACAAGAAAGAAATATACCTATAAGGATAGGAGTAAATTCTGGCTCTTTGGAAAAAGAGTTATTAGAAAAATATAATGGAGTTTGTCCAGAAGCACTAGTTGAAAGCGCATTAAAACATGTTAGAATTCTAGAAGATATTAATTTTGATGATATAGTGATATCTTTAAAATCATCTAATGTTAATCAGATGATTGAAAGTTATAGAATAATTTCCCAGAAGGTAAATTATCCTTTACATATAGGGGTTACTGAATCAGGTACTATATGGAGAGGAACAATAAAATCAAGTATTGGTATTGGTACACTTATTTCAGAAGGAATAGGAGATACTATAAGAGTTTCTTTAACAGGTGATCCTATAGAAGAAATAAAGGTTGGAAAAGAGATATTAAAAGCTACAGGACATATAAAAGAAGGAATAGAATTTGTATCTTGTCCTACCTGTGGTAGAACACAAATTGATTTAATAAAATTAGCCAATGAAGTGGAAGAAAAGTTAAGCAATATAAATAAAAATATAAAAATTGCTATAATGGGTTGCATTGTAAATGGTCCTGGTGAAGCTAAAGAAGCTGATCTTGGAATAGCAGGAGGCAATGGAGAAGGATTGATTTTTAAAAAAGGAAAAATTTTAAGAAAAGTAAAAGAAGAAAATTTAATATATGAACTTGTAAAAGAAGTAGAAAAGATTTAAGGCTATGATTTTTCATAGCCTATTATAATCCAATGTTTAAATTGGAAGTTAAAGACAATTAGATGACAATTAGATTAGGAGGAAACATTTATGAATGCTAGTTTAGTTCAAGTGTTAAAAACTGAATTAGATTCCAAAAATGTACATACTGATGATATACAGATATTAAAAGTACAGTATTTAACTAAAAGTAATAGATTAAAAATTGTACTAAGATCTATTAATGAAATAAATGATGACATAAAAAGGCTAATAAAGTCCATAATTTCTAAAAAGTTAATGGGATTTAATAATATAGATTTAGTATGTTATAAAGATATATCTAATATAAGTTTAGATGAAATTTCTAAACAATATTGGATTGATATTGTAGAAAATGTGTCAAAAGTTATGCCTGTTTGCAAACAATCACTTATTACTAGCAGTAGAAGCATTGAAGGAAATCTTTTGGTTTTGCGCATAGGTGATAAATTTATGTGTAAGCTATTTGAAACAAAACGATTAGGTAATATTATACAAAGTGTTATAACTGATATGTTTGCATTAAAGTCTATAGTTAATATAAAATATGATCCAGAATTAAAAGATTTAAACTATATTGAAGTTAAAGTAAAAGAAGAAAAACAAATAATAAAAAATGTTTTAAAAGAAAGTAAATCAAGCAACAATTCAGTAAATAGTGAAAAAAATAATAAAAAAGAAAATAATAAAAGTTCAGATAGAAATGATTACTATAATAAAAGAAAGAATACTGCTAAAAATCCTAATGCTATATTTGGAAGAGATGTTTCAGGAGAAATTACAAATATAACTGATGTAAATGAAACTTCTGGAGTAGTAAATATATGTGGAGATATATTTAAAGTTAATATTATTGAAACTAAATCTGGAAGAAAAATAATAACTTTTTTCATAACAGATTATACAAGTTCAATAACAGTAAAATGTTTTCCAAAACCAAAAGAAACAGAACAATTATTGGAAGAGATAAAAGAAGGATTACATTGTAAGGTTAGAGGAGAAGCTGTACATGATTCATTTGCAAGAGAAGTTGTAATAATGGGTAGAGATATAGTTAAAACTTCTAAACTTGAAAAAATGGATACATGTGAAGAAAAAAGAGTAGAATTACATCTTCATACGCAAATGAGTGCTATGGATGGTATGTCTTCTGCTAAAGCATTGATTGAAAGAGCTGCAAAATGGGGTCACCCAGCAGTAGCAATTACAGATCACGGCGTAGTTCAAGCATATCCAGAAGCTATGGATGCTGCTAAAAAATATAATATTAAAGTTATTTATGGAGTTGAAGCCTATCTTGTAAATGATGGTGTTCCTATTGTAACTAATGTTAAAGGTCAAACAATAAATAATACTTTTGTTGTTTTTGATTTAGAAACTACTGGATTTTCAAGTGAGTATGATAAAATCATAGAAATTGGAGCAGTTAAAATAAAAAATGGTAATATAATAGATTCTTTTAGTACATTCGTTAATCCGGAAATTAAAATACCATATAATATTACAGAGCTTACTAGTATAACAAATGATGATGTTAAAAATGCAGATACAATAGATAATGTATTACCCAAATTCATGGAGTTTTGTAAAGATTCGGTTTTAGTTGCGCATAATGCAAATTTTGATATGTCTTTTATTAGAAAAAATTGTAATGATTTGAGCATAGATATTAATTACACCGTTATGGATACAGTTCCATTAGCAAAATTTTTATTTCCTGAATTAAAAAGATATAAGCTAAATACTATTGCAAAACATTTAGGAGTTTCCCTAGAAAATCATCATAGAGCCGTAGATGATGCCAAAGCTACAGCAGATATACTTTTATGTTGTTTTAAATTATTAGATGATATGAAAATAACATCACTAGATTCATTAAATAAAGAATTCTTGGGAAATATTGATGTAAAAAAGCTTCCAACATATCACTTAATAATTCTTGCAAAAAATCAAGTTGGTCTAAAAAATTTATACAAATTAATTTCATATTCAAACTTAGATTATTTTTTTAGAAAACCTAGAATGCCTAAAAGCTTAATAGAACAATATAAAGAAGGACTTATAATTGGTTCTGCCTGTGAAGCTGGAGAAGTTTATAAGGCTGTTTTAGAAGGTAAAAGTCAAGAAGAATTAAAAGAAATTATAAAATTTTATGATTATTTAGAGATACAACCTATAATGAATAATGAGTTTATGCTTAAAAAAGGAATAGTAAAAAGTGAAGAACAATTAAAAGAAGTGAATAGAAAAATATATAATTTAGGCAAAGAAAATGGATTGCCTATTGTAGCTACTGGAGATGTACATTTTTTGGATCCTAAAGATGCAAAATTTAGAGAGATACTTATGAAGGGTCAAGGATTCTCTGATGCAGAAGATCAACCTCCACTGTATTTAAAAACTACTAATGAAATGTTAAAGGAATTTGAATATTTAGGAAAAGATGAATGTAAAGAAGTTGTTATATATAATCCTCAAAAGATAGCTGAAGAAATTGAAGTAATAAAACCTATACCGGATGAAACATTTCCACCTAAAATTGAAGGGGCAGAAGAAGATATAAGAAATATGACATTAGAAAAAGCTCATTCTATATATGGAAATCCGTTACCTAAAGTAGTACATGATAGACTAGAAAAAGAATTAAATTCTATAATAAATAATGGTTATGCGGTGTTATATTTAATAGCTCATAAATTAGTTGCAAAGTCTCTTAAAGATGGGTATTTAGTTGGTTCAAGAGGGTCTGTTGGTTCATCATTAGTTGCTACTATGTCTGATATTACAGAAGTTAATGGATTACCACCACATTATGTATGTCCTAATTGCAAAAATAGTGAATTTTTTACGGATGGATCTGTTTCTTCTGGAGCTGACCTTCCTCCTAAAAACTGTCCTAATTGTGGTTCTGAATATAATAGAAATGGTCACGATATACCTTTTGAAACGTTTTTGGGATTTAATGGAGATAAAGAACCTGATATAGACTTAAACTTCTCTGGAGATAATCAAGGGGATATTCATAGATATACAGAAGTCTTATTTGGAAAAGGTCATACATTTAAAGCAGGTACTATTGGAACCATAGCAGATAAAACTGCATATGGCTTTGTAAAAAAATATTTAGATGAAAAAAATTTGATTGTATCACAAGCAGAGATAGAAAGATTAACTCAAGGTTGTACAGGAGTTAAAAGAACATCAGGACAACATCCAGGAGGAATTATGGTTGTTCCTAGTGATAATGAGATATATAATTTTTGTCCTATACAGCATCCAGCAGATGATGCAGATTCTGATATAATAACTACTCATTTTGATTATCATTCTATAAGTGGAAGACTTTTAAAATTAGATATATTGGGACATGATGATCCTACAGTTTTAAGAATGTTAAAAGATATAACAGGACTAGATCCTATTACTATACCTATAGGAGATGAAAAAGTATTAAGTTTGTTTACATCTCCAGAAGCCTTAGGAGTAACTGCGGAAGAACTTGAATGTCCTGTTGGTTGTTACGGAATACCTGAATTTGGAACAAAATTTGTAAGACAAATGTTAGTAGATACACAGCCAAAAACATTTTCAGACCTTGTAAGAATATCAGGACTTTCACATGGAACCGATGTTTGGTTAAATAATGCTCAATATTTTATAAAGGAAGGATATACAACACTTAAAGATTGTATAGCTACAAGAGATGATATAATGGTATATCTTCTTCATAAAGGATTACCACCTAAAGAAGCTTTTACAATAATGGAAAAGGTAAGAAAAGGTAAGGGGCTTACAGAAGAACATGAAGCGTTAATGAGAGAACATAAGGTTCCAGATTGGTATATAGAATCTTGTAAAAAGATAAAATATATGTTTCCTAAAGGACACGCTGTTGCATATGTAATGATGGCTGTTAGAATAGCATACTATAAAGTATATTATCCTCAAGCTTATTATGCTACATATTTTACAGTAAGGGGTATAGATGATTTTGATGCAGATTTAATTGTAAAAGGAGAAGATGTTGTAAAAAGAAAAATGGATGAAATAAATGCTCTTGGAAATAATGCAACTCAAAAAGATAAGGGATTATTAACTAATTTAGAATTAGCTTTTGAAATGTATAAAAGAAATATAAAATTTTTAAAAGTAGATATATATAAATCGCATCCAACTAAATTTTTAATAGAGAATGACGATATAAGACCTCCTATTAGTGCACTTGCAGGAGTAGGAACAAACGCAGCTAAAAGTATTGCTGAAGCTAAAAAAGATGGAGAATTTATTTCAAAAGAAGATTTAAGAAAAAGATCTAAAGTATCAAAAACAGTTATTGAAGCTTTAAGTGAACATGGATGTTTAGAAGGATTACCAGAAACGAACCAATTATCCCTTTTTTAATAAAAGATTGCATTAACGTATATATAATGTAATTTCATTTACTTTATACCTTGAAATAGGGTGTTTTGTATGTTAAAATGAAGTAGAAATACTTAGCAGATAAATTTTAGCATAGGAGTGGGTTGTGACCCACTCTTTATATTTGTAAAAACGCAACTATTTTGTTGCGTTTTTCATTAATATTTGTTTATTTATCAGGAAATTGCTAAAACTAGAGTCGAGGAGGGTTGTTGATGAAAAATAATTTAATAAACATTGATAAAATTAATGAATTAGTTAGACCTATAGTAGAAGGATTAAACTATGAATTATATTATATAGAGTATGTAAGGGAACAAAATGAAAATTATCTTAGAATATATATAGATAGTTCAAAAGGGATAAATTTAGAAGATTGCGAAAAAGTTAGTAGAAAAGTAAGCGATATGCTAGATGAAAAAGATCCTATAGAAGATGGATATTATCTAGAAGTATCTTCTCCAGGGATTGAAAGGGTACTTCATACTGATGAGCATTTACATAAATATATAAATAATCAAATAGTTATAAAATTAGCAAAACTATTTGAGGGTAGTAGAGAACATCAAGGAAAATTATTAAATTTTAATGATGAAAGTATAACAATACAAAAAGACAATGAAAGTATAAGTATTCCAAGAGATAGAATAAAAAAGATTATTTTAAAAGGGGAGTTTTAGGAGGTTCGAGTAATGAATGCTGAATTTATTGAGGCCCTAAGAGAAATTGTAAAGGAAAAGGGAATCGAGGAACAATTATTATTTGATACTGTAGAGGATGCTCTAGTATCAGCATACAAAAAAAATTATGCAAAAGTTGGCGGAAATTCACAAAATGTAAAAGTAACAATTGATAGAGAAAATGGAGAAATTCATGTATATGCTCAAAAGAGAATAGAAGAAGATCCTTTAACTATTAATGAAATTTCTTTAGAAGAAGCTAGAGAAATTAATCCTAAGTATGAAATGGGAGATATAGTTGATTTAGAAGTTACGCCAAAAAGTTTTGGAAGAATAGCTGCACAAACAGCTAAACAAGTAGTAATCCAAAGAATAAAAGAAGCTGAAAGAAAAGTAATTTATAATGAATTTATAGCTAAAGAATTTGATATAATTACAGGAACAGTTATAAGAAAAGATAAGGGAAACGTTTTTGTTGATTTAGAAAAAACGGAAGCAGTTCTTGGACCTAATGAGCAAATACCTAGTGAGGAGTATAATTTTAATGATAAATTAAAATTATACATAGTAGAAGTTAAAAATACTACAAAAGGACCTCAAGTAGTTGTTTCTAGAACTCATCCTGGATTAGTTAAAAGACTTTTTGAATTAGAAGTTCCAGAAATATATGAAGGTGTAGTTGAAATTAAGAGTATTGCAAGAGAAGCAGGATCAAGAACAAAAATTGCTGTATACTCTAATGATGAAAATGTTGATGCTACAGGTGCATGTGTTGGACCAAAGGGAATGAGAGTTCAAAATATTGTAAATGAACTTAAAAATGAAAAAATAGATATAATAAAATGGGATAAAGATCCTGAAAAATATATTGCTAATGCATTAAGTCCTGCAAGAGTAGTAAATGTAGAAATTGACGAAGAAAACAAATCTGCTAAGATAGTAGTAGAAGATGGTCAATTATCATTAGCTATAGGAAAAGAAGGGCAAAATGTTAGACTTGCAGCAAAATTAACTGGATGGAAAATAGACATAAAAAGTGAGTCTCAAGTGGAAGCTTAATTTCTTGAGAAAGGCGGTAGGTCTTGATTATGAAAATAAAAAAGATACCTAATAGAATGTGTACTGGATGTTCAGAAATGAAACCTAAAAAAGAACTAATAAGGGTTGTAAAAAACAAAGAAAATGAATTATCCGTAGATTTGACAGGTAAAAAGCCTGGTAGAGGTGCATATATTTGTAGGAATTTAGAGTGTCTTGAGAAAGCATTTAAGACAAAGAGATTAGAACGTAACTTAGGAATCAAGATAGATGAAGAAATATATGAAAAATTAAAAAGCGAGATTTTAGAATAAAATAAATTTAATATAAGCTTTAAATTTTTTGTAAATAATTATGAATAAAATATATAATATAAATATATTTAATATACTAACTGGGGGTGAATGTTTTGGCTAAAACAAGAGTTTATGAATTAGCGAAAGAATTAAATATATCTAGTAGAGAACTTATAGATGTACTTTCAAGCGAATTTAGCATAACAGTCAAAAATCATATGAGCGTATTGGATGAAGAAGATGCGGAGTTAATAAAAGAAATATTCAGCGATGAAGAAAAATCAGATAGAAGCGTTGCGGCTGAGTATGAAGAAACTACACAAGAACCTATAAAGGCTAAAAATAAAGAGCGTAAAAAAGATAACAAACAAAATAAAAGTAATGCAGGATCTGATGGAGACGAAGAAATAGTTATAGAAATGGAAGATACTATTACTGTTAAAGAGCTAGCTGATAAGTTAAATAAACCTACAACTGAAGTTATAAAACAACTAATGTTTATGGGTGTAATGGCAGCTATAAATCAAGAATTAGATTTAAGTACAGCAGAAAAGTTAGCGGAAAAATTTAATGCCGTTATAGTGCAAAAAGAAGATGAAACCATAGCTCAAGAATCAGAAGAAGAAAATGAAGATTTTGGAACACAAAAAAGACCACCAGTTGTAACTGTAATGGGTCATGTTGACCACGGTAAAACATCTATATTAGATGCTATAAGAAAAGAAAAGGTTACATCAACAGAAGCAGGTGGAATAACTCAACATATAGGTGCTTATACTGTTGAAATTAATGGTGAAAAGATAACATTCTTAGATACTCCAGGACATGAAGCTTTTACAACTATGAGAGCAAGAGGAGCACAAGTTACAGATATAGTTATTCTTGTTGTAGCAGCAGATGATGGAATAATGCCTCAAACTGTAGAAGCAATAAATCACTGCAAAGCAGCAGAAGTACCTATAATAGTTGCTATAAATAAGATTGATAAACCAGCAGCTAATATAGATAGGGTTAAACAAGAATTAACAGAACACAATTTAATCCCAGAAGATTGGGGTGGAGATGTTGTAACTGTTCCTGTATCAGCTCATACAAAAGAAGGATTAGATTCATTACTTGAAATGATTACATTAACAGCTGAGGTTGAAGAATTAAAAGCTGATCCAGAAAGAAAAGCAAAGGGTACTGTAATAGAAGCTAAATTAGATAAAGGAAGAGGACCAGTTGCATCTTTATTAGTTCAAAATGGTACATTAAAGGTAGGAGATTCAATCATAGTTGGTAATACATATGGAAGAATTAGAGCTATGTTTGATGATAAAGGAAAGAATATTAAATCAGCAGGGCCATCTATACCAGTAGAAATACTAGGGCTTTCAGAAGTACCAGCTGCTGGAGATAGATTTAATGTAGTTAAAGACGAAAAGACAGCAAGAAATATGGCTGATAAGAGAAAAGAAAAATTAAGAGCTGAACGTATTCAATCAAGTAATAGAGTTTCACTTGAAGACTTATATAATCAAATTCAAGAAGGAAAAGTTAAAGAACTTGATGTAATAGTTAAAGCAGATGTTCAAGGGTCAGTTGAAGCTGTTACACAATCTCTTGAAAAGTTATCAACAGATTGTGTAAAAGTAAGAGTTATACACGGAGCTGTTGGAGCTATAAGTGAAACAGATGTTACTTTATCAGCAGCTTCAAATGCTATAATAATAGGATTTAATGTTAGACCTTCTAATAATGCAAGTGTTCTTGCTGAAAAAGAAGGAGTTACAGTAAGAACTTATAGAGTAATATATGATGCGTTAGATGATATAAAAGCTGCTATGGTAGGTATGCTAGAACCTGAATATAGAGAAGCAGTATTAGGATCAGCAGAAGTTAGAGCTGTATACAAAATCTCAAGTGTTGGAACTATTGCAGGTTGTTATGTGTTAAATGGTAAAATCACAAGAGATAGTAGTGTTAGAATTATAAGAGATGGTATTGTTATCTTTGAAACAGAAATTTCATCATTAAAGAGATTTAAAGATGATGCCAAAGAAGTTGCAAAAGGATATGAATGTGGACTATCTGTTGAGAAGTTTAATGATATAAAAGAAGGAGATATAATAGAAGCCTTTACTATGGAAGAAATAAAACCTAAAAACTTATAGAATAGCTGAAGGGAGAATATTATATGGCTAAATATAGACTTGGAAGAATAAATGAAGAAGTAAGAAAAGAAATTAGCAATATAATTAGAGATGATATTCATGATCCTAGACTTACTGCTATGGTTAGTGTTACAAGAGTTGAAGTTACAAATGATTTAAGATATGCAAAAGTATTTATAAGTATATTTGGTAGCAATAATTCAAAAGAAGAAACTCTTGAAGCATTAAAGAGTTCTGCAGGATTTATAAGACGTGAAGTGGGTCATAGAGTAAAGTTAAGATATACTCCTGAAATAGTATTAGAATTAGATGAGAGTATAGAACATGGTATGCACATAAATGATCTTTTAAGTAATTTAAAGGGGAATAAAAGAAATGATAATAGATAGTATTATCACTAGCATTAAAGAAAGTAAAAAAATAGGAATTACTTGCCATGTTTCTCCCGATGGAGACTCAATAGGAAGCTCCCTTGCATTAATGCAAGGGCTTCTTAAGTTAGGCAAGGAAACCTATATAATTTCTAAGGAAGATTTACCAGATACATTTAAATTTTTGCCTTATTCAAAAGAAATAAGCACAAGCATAGGCACAGTTCTACCAAATACTGATATTGTTATAGTTGTAGATTGTGGTAATGTAGAAAGAATAAATTTTCAAGATGATATAAATAATAGACAGTACAAGTTAATTAATATAGATCATCATTTAAGTAATGATTATTATGGTGATTTTAACTATGTTGATTCAAAGGCCTCAGCTGCTGCAGAAATTATTTATGAAATTCTAAACTTATTACAAGTATCTTTAGATAAAAATATATGTTCTTGTTTATATACATCATTAATTACAGATACTGGGTCCTTTAGACATTCCAATACAACTAAACGTACTCATGAAATTGCAGGTAATCTAATATCTTATGGAATAGATTTTTCTGAAATTCATAGAACTATTTTTGAAAACATGAAATTTAATAATTTAAAATTACATGGTAAAATTATTGAAAATATGTATATGAAATTAAATGATAAAGTATGTATTATGAATTTAACTCAAGATATGTTAGAAGAGTTTCATGTAGAAAAAGGAGATACTTCTGATATTATAAATATAGCAACTAAAATAGGAAGTGTAGAAGTTGCTATATTATTTAAAGAGGCTGACAATGGAACAAAAGTTAGTTTAAGATCTAAAAATATAGTAGATGTCAGAAGAATAGCTGAGTTATTTAATGGTGGAGGTCATATTAGGGCAGCAGGATTTTTTAGTGAGAAGAAACTACAAGAAATTGAAGAAATTTTAACTAAAGAAATAGAAAAAGAGTTGATCTAATGGATGGAATATTAAATATATATAAACCTATTGGTATAACATCATTTGATGTTGTACGACAAATAAAAAAAGTAACAGGTATAAAGAAGATAGGACATACAGGTACTTTAGACCCATTAGCTACTGGGGTATTACCTATATGTATTGGAAAAGGAACAAAAATAGTAGATTATTTAATGAAAGATTTTAAAGTATATAAGGCTGAACTAAAATTAGGAGTAATTACTGATACATATGACAGAGAAGGAAAAGAACTTTCTATTAAAGATGTTAATGTATCAAAAAAGGAAATTATAGATAAGATTAATTCATTTAAAGGTAATATTCTTCAAGTTCCTCCTATGTATTCAGCATTAAAAGTGAATGGCAAAAGATTGTATGAACTTGCTCGTGAAGGAAAAGAAGTAGAAAGAGTAGCAAGACCTGTAACTATATATGATATTGAGATTTTAGATATTAGTATACCGTATATAAAATTTATGGTTAAATGCTCTAAAGGTACATATATAAGAAGTTTATGTTATGACATTGGAGATAACCTTGGCTGCGGAGGTGCTATGTGGAATCTTGAAAGAGTACAAAGTGGTAGTTTTAATAAGGATAACTCTATAACATTAGAAAATCTAACTAAAGATAATGTAGAAGATTATATTATTCCAATTGATGATGCATTAAGTCAATATGATAAGGCTATTGTAAATTCAAAAGCTGAAAAATTGTTAATTAATGGGGTTAGAATTGCTGATAAGAGACTTTTAAACACCATAGAGCTGAATAAACTATATCGTATTTACAATGAAGATAATAAGTTCTTAGGTCTTGGATTGAGAAATAATCAAGGATTAAAAATTGAGAAACTATTACTTTAGGGGTTGGGACAATGCTAATATATGAAGATAATTTTAAAGCTACATTAAGTGAAAAAACTTATATAGCACTAGGAAGCTTTGATGGATTACATATAGGGCATATGAGTCTTATAGATAAAACTATTGAACTTGCAAAGGCGAATAATGCTAAAAGTATGGTGTTTACATTTAAGAATCATCCTTTAACTGTTATCAACAATGATATAGCACCTAAACTTATTATAAATAATGAAACAAAAACTAAACTGCTTGAAAAAGCAGGTATAGATATTGTTAACTATGCTAATTTCGATGATATATTTATGAAAATATCACCAGAAGACTTTATAGAAAACATGTTAACACATTACAATGTTAAAGGTATTATTGTAGGTTTTAACTATAGGTTTGGATATAAAAACTTAGGTGATATTGATTTATTAAAGAAATTAAGTTGTAAGTTGGGATTTGATTTAAAAATAATAAATCCAGTTAAAATTAATAATGAAGTAGTTAGCAGTACTAGAATAAGACAATTAATTTCAGAAGGTGATATAGTAAAGGCAAATACATTTTTAAATCGTAATTTTGTTTTAAAGGGAAAAGTTATGCATGGAAAACAATTGGGCAGAAAAATAAATTTTCCAACAACAAATTTAGATTACGATAAGAAATTTGTATTGCCAAGAGGTGGTGTATACTATACATCTGTAAACTATAATAATAAGAAATATAAAGGTATAACTAATATAGGTTATAATCCTACTGTAAAGGATGAAAAATTAAGTATTGAAACACATATATTAGATTTTCAAAAAGAAATATATGATGAGATTTTAGAAATATATTTTCATGAGAGAATAAGAGATGAAAAAAAGTTTGATTCTATAGAAGAATTAGCTAATCAATTAACTAAAGATAAAAAGTATGCTTTAAGTAAAAATATAATAGAATACGGACTTTAAAATCATTTTCAAAAACAATTTACAATTTAATAATTATTTGGTATAATACTTTTGAACCTTATGCTATGAAGACTGACTGGCCGGCGGTATTCATGGAATATGGGGATTATAATTTTGGAGGTGCACGATATGGAAAAGGCTAAAAAAGAACAAATAATTAGAGAATATGCAACACACGAAGGGGATACAGGTTCTCCAGAAGTTCAAGTTGCATTATTAACTGAAAGAATCAATCACTTAAATGAACACTTAAAAGAACATAAGAAAGATCACCATTCAAGAAGAGGACTTCTAATGATGGTTGGTAAAAGAAGAGGACTTTTAAACTATTTAAAAGACCAAGATATTGAAAGATATCGTTCTTTAATTAAAAGACTAGGATTAAGAAAGTAATTCAGAGCGGGCTTGTACCGCTCTATTATTTTAGAAAAATGTTTATTAAAGTAGTTTAAAATGTCAATAATAAATAATGATATTATTTATAGATGTTGAAGGGAGGTTATTTCATGAACCATGTTTTTGAAACTACTGTTGCCGGAAGAAAATTAAAAGGAGAATTTGGTAAATTAGGTATGTTATCAGATTGTGCTTTAAATATAAGTTATGGAGATACAGTAGTACTTGTTAATGTTAATGCATCACCAGCACCTAAAGAGGGAATAGACTTTTTCCCATTAAGTATAGAATATCAAGAAAGACTTTATGCAGTAGGTAAAATACCAGGTGGTTTTATAAAAAGGGAAGGAAGACCTTCAGATAGAGCTATCCTTAATGCTAGAGCTATAGATAGACCCTTAAGACCATTATTCCCTAAGGGATATAGAAATGATGTTCAAGTTGTATGTACCGTAGTATCTGTAGATCAAGATAATCTACCAAACATACTTGCTATGAATGGAGCATCACTTGCATTGTGTTTGTCAAGTATTCCATTTACAAAACCAGTTGGAACTGTATCAGTTGGTTTAATTGATGGTGAATTTATAGTAAATCCTACATCAAAACAAAGAGAAGAAAGTATATTAGATTTAACTGTTTGTGCTACTAAAGAAAGAGTAATGATGATAGAAGCAGGTGGAGAAGAAATACCTGAAGATGTAATGTATGATGCTATAATGTTTGGATTTGAAGAATGTAAAAAGATTGCTGATTTCCAAGAAAAGGTTATGGAGCAATATGGTAAGCAAAAAGCTGAACTTATATTACATGAAATTAATGCAGACATTGAAAAAGAAGTTAAAGATTTTGCTTTTGATATGATAAAAGAAGCTATGTATATTACTGACAAAGATCTTAGAAATAAAGCAGTTGATGAAGTTAAAGAAAAGGTTAACGAAGAATTTAGCGAAAAATATCCTGATAATCTTGCAGATATAGGTGAAGTAATCTATAAAATGCAAAAACAAGTAGTTAGAAATATGATTTTAAACGAAAAAAGAAGACCAGATGGTAGAAGCTTTGATGAAATAAGACCACTTTCTGCAGAAACTTCACTTCTTCCAAGAACTCATGGTAGTGGATTATTCAGTAGAGGATTAACTCAAGTTATGAGTGTTGCTACATTAGGTTCTGTAAGTGAAGGTCAAGTTCTTGACGGAATAGATGAAGAAACATCAAAGAGATATATGCATCATTATAATTTCCCATCTTATAGTGTTGGAGAAGTTAGACCTTTAAGAGGACCTAATAGAAGAGAAATAGGTCACGGTGCTTTAGCTGAAAAAGCAATTGAACCATTAATTCCAAGTGAACAAGAATTTCCTTATGCTATAAGAGTTGTATCTGAGGTATTAAGTTCTAATGGATCTACATCACAGGCAAGTGTTTGTGGAAGTACCTTGGCATTATTAGATGCAGGGGTACCTATAAAGAGACCGGCAGCAGGTATAGCTATGGGATTAGTTACTAGTGAAGATTTATCAAAAGAAGAAATTCTTACTGATATACAAGGATTAGAAGATTTCTTTGGAGATATGGATTTTAAAGTAGCAGGAACTGAAAAAGGCATTACTGCTATTCAAGTTGATACTAAAATAGAAGGATTATCTAATGATTGTATAAAAAAAGCAATAGGTGATGCTAGAACAGCTAGACTTACTATATTGAAAGTCATAAATGATTGTATAGATAAACCAAGAGAAGAAGTATCCAAGTATGCGCCTAAAGTATTTACAATGACTATAAATCCATCAAAAATTAAAGATGTAATAGGTTCTGGTGGAAAAACAATAAACAAGATTATAGATGAAACTGGAGTTAAAATAGACATAAAAGAAGATGGAGCTGTTTTTGTTACAGCTGAAGACTATGAATCTGGTAGAAAAGCATTGGAAATGATAGAAGGATATAGTAAAGAAGTAAAAGAAGGCGAAATTTACTTAGGTAAAGTTACAAAAACATCTAACTTTGGAGCTTTTGTAAGCATATTACCAGGAAAAGAAGGCTTAGTTCATATATCTAAACTAGATGTTAAGAGAGTTAATAAAGTAGAAGATGTTGTATCTGTTGGTGATGAAATATTAGTCAAGGTAACAGAAATAGATTCTATGGGAAGAATAAATCTATCAAGAAAAGATGCTATAAAGGATTCAGAACAAAGTCAAGAAGAAAACAAAGAAGATAAATAGCAAGTAGAAGGGCAGAGATGCCTTTTTATTTTGTTAATTTATATATTTACATATAGATATCATTATTATAAATTAAGAATAAATTTTTATTTTATATCATAGATATATTTTGATATAAAGTGAGGAGGATATTCTTATGAATGAAAAAGTTAAATTATACAGTGATATAGAAAATTACGAAATAATTAATATTAATAATGGCGAAAAATATAATTATGTATATAATAATGATATAATAATTGATAAAGAAGGTAATCTAAAATTATTAATAATAAATGATAATAATACAGGCTTTAGATTTTTTAAATCAGAAAGTTTTTTAGAAGTTCCTTGGGAATATGTAAACAAAATAGGGGCTAAAACAATAATTATAGATGTAGAGGAAAATGGACTTAAAAAATCATATAAGTAATAATTATTTATTTGGAGGCTGTTATGAAAATTTTAGTACAGAAATTTGGTGGAACGTCAGTATCTACTAAAGAAAAAAGAAAATTAGTAGTTAAAAAGGTACTCAATGCTATAAATTCTGGTTATAAGCCAGTTGTAGTAGTTTCAGCTATGGGAAGAAAAGGAGAACCTTATGCTACAGATTCATTATTAGGATTATTAACTGATTCTTTTAGAGAAAATAATCTTTTAGCTACAGATCTTTTGATGAGTTGTGGAGAAGTTATAAGTTCAGTTGTAATGTCAAATGAATTAAGTAAAATTAATATTAATGCTATTCCCATTACTGGTGGACAGGCTGGAATAAATACAGATGATAATTATTCAGATGCATCTGTAAAAGATGTAGATACAAAACGTTTAATTAAATTATTAGAAGAAGATAAAATTCCTGTTGTTTGTGGATTCCAAGGAATAAATGAACAAGGATTTGTAACTACATTAGGAAGAGGCGGTAGTGATGTTACAGCGGCGCTTTTAGGAGTGGCATTAAAAGCTGAACAAGTAGAAATATATACTGATGTGGATGGTATAATGACTGCGGATCCTAGAATAGTAAAAGGAGCTTCATTAATTAAGGAAATAAGTTATAATGAGGTATTCCAATTTGCAGACCAAGGAGCAAAAGTTATTCATCCAAGAGCAGTTGAAATAGCAATGAAAGGGAATATACCTTTAGCTATAAAAAATACTATGAGTGAATGCAAAGGTACAATTATAGATAATATAGGTTCATTAGATACATCTAATATTATTACAGGAATAACACATATGGCAAATAGAGTTCAGATAAGAATTAATTTAGATGAAAATCAA
The DNA here is from genome assembly GCF_003614235.1 of Clostridium novyi. The sequence continues at coordinate 1,876,299 of NZ_CP029458.1, forward strand.
GGAAATGAAAATTATTATGAATTATTGCCAGTACTTGCAGAAAATCTAATAAGTATAGACTTAATAAATGTATTTCCTAAGGAAAAAATATTTACAATAGATAAAAAAGATCTTAATAAATTTGATGATATTATGAATTCAATTAATTTGAAATATTCTTATATAGATAATTGTAGTAAGATAGCTATAATTGGTTCTAGAATGAGAGGAATACCAGGTGTAATGGCAAAAATATTAAAATCACTTGTAAAAGAAAAGATAGAGATACTTCAAACTGCTGACTCACATACTACCATATGGTGTTTAGTAGAATCTAAGTATACCGAAACTTCAATAAATATTCTTCACAAAGAATTTAATTTAGAAAAAAATTAAAATGTATACTCATTACCTCCTAAGCTAAAACTAATAATAAATAGGAGGTATGAGTATGTGTAATAATGACCCTAACAATGAAAAAACTCAACAAAATCTTAATTCTATAAAAGAATTAGGTATTAAAGATCAAAACATTAAAACTCAAAGATTTCAAGTACTACCAATAATAGGTCAAATTGAAGGTCACTCAGTATTACCACCACAATCTAAAGCTACTAAGTATGAGCATGTTATTCCCCAATTAGTTGATATAGAGATGAATGATGCTATAGAGGGTGTACTTATAATTTTAAATACTGTAGGTGGAGATGTAGAAGCAGGACTCGCTATAGCTGAAATGATTAGTAGTTTAAGTAAACCTAGTGTATCATTAGTTATAGGCGGTGGTCATTCCATAGGTGTACCACTTGCAACCTGTGCTAATTATTCTTTTATATCACCTTCAGCTACTATGATAGTGCATCCAATAAGAATGAATGGATTGGTATTAGGTGTTCCTCAAACCTTTGAGTATTTTAATAAAATGCAAGAACGTATTATTGATTTTATAAAACGTACTTCTAAAATTAATAAAGATACGCTTAGAAGCCTTATGCTTCAAACAGATGAATTATTAAATGATATGGGTACAATATTAATTGGAAAGCAAGCAGTTGATTATGGACTAATAGATGAAGTTGGGGGATTAAGTAGTGCCATAAATAAATTAGAAGAAATAATTGATAGTAAAAGTAAAAAAACTAGCTAAGAGTTTCTCTAGCTAGTTTTAGTTTATTATAATTATTTATAATATAAATAAAAGGAAAATATAGTTTTATGTAGAATGAAGAAAAAGAGGTGATGCCATTGGCTAAAAAAAATAAACATTCTAAAAAAGCGTCTAAAACAGTGCAATCTTCTCAAATGCCTAATGATATTAAAGGAATAATATTTATTACACTAGGAATACTTATGATTTTAAGTGTTTTTGCAAGTGATTCTTCAGGAATTTTAGGGAAAAGTATAAAGAAACTTTTAATTGGTTTGTTTGGAATGGGATCATATATATTTCCATTATTAATGATATTTATAGGTATAAGCTATATTTTAAAAAATGGTAAAATAACTTTCAATAATAGATTTTATGGAATTTTTATTTTTATATTAAATACTCTTTTATTTACACAAATGATATATATTAATGATTATTATATTGAAGATAACTTTATAGAAGGTATTAAAAAAATATTCATTGAAACATCAGTAATTCATGGCGGAATTATTGGTTATATAATGGATGTTCCTTTGTACAAGCTTTTAGGTAGTGTGGGATCATATATAGTGTTTATATCTATATATATTATATCTGTAATTTATGTAATGCAAATTTCTTTAGGAGAACTTTTAATAATGATTAAAGGAAGTGCTATACAAAAAAGAAAATTTAGAAATACTTTAAGGGATAAAGATATAATATATGATGATGAAAAAGATACTAGTTCATCCTTTATAAAAGGATTAAACGATAAGATAAAGTTTGTTAATTTTTTAAAATCCACTGAAGATATAGATACAAATAGAGAAGAAATTATTGATAATGAAAAAGATTATAGAAAATCACAAATGGACGAGCCTAAAATTGTACCTAATATAGTGGATAATAAACCTACTAATAACACTCAAATGTTTAATAAAGCTGATAATACTAGAAGATCTTATGTAAAGGAAGAGCCAAATAATTTTATAAATGATGAAATACAACAAAAGTCAAATGAAATAAGATCTGAATATATATTTCCATCTACTGAATTATTGAATCGTAATATTAATAACGGATATGACAAAAATGGTAAAAGAGAGCTTATTAATTATGCATCTAAACTAGAAGAAACATTAAATAGTTTTGGAGTTAATGCAAAAGTTATACAAGTAACAAAAGGACCTTCAGTTACAAGATTTGAATTACAACCTAGTGCAGGGGTTAAGGTTAGTAAAATCACTCATCTATCTGATGATATAGCATTAAGCTTAGCTGCATCTTCTGTAAGAATTGAAGCTCCTATACCTGGTAAAAGTGCCATAGGTATAGAGGTACCTAATAAAGTTGTATCAGCAGTTTATTTAAGTGAAGTTATAGAGTCTAATGAATTTAAAAATTTCAATAAAAATATTGCTTTTGCAGTTGGAAAAGATATCAGTGGAAAATGTGTAGTTGCAGATTTATCTAAGATGCCACATTTATTAATAGCAGGTGCTACTGGTTCAGGTAAAAGTGTATGTATTAATACTTTAATAATTAGTTTAATTTATAAATATTCTCCTGAAGATGTAAAATTACTTTTGGTAGATCCTAAGGTTGTAGAATTAAATATATACAATGATATACCACATTTATTAATTCCTGTAGTTACAAATCCTAAAAAGGCAGCAGGAGCACTTAATTGGGCGGTAACAGAAATGACAAGAAGATATAATCTTTTTGCTGAAAACAATGTAAGAAATATAGAAGGATACAATGAACTTGTGAAAAAAGGAAGATTAAGCGAAAAGTTACCATGGATAGTAATAATAATAGATGAGCTTGCAGATCTTATGATGGTTTCACCAGGAGAAGTAGAAGAATATATAGCAAGACTTGCACAAATGGCAAGAGCAGCTGGAATGCATTTAGTTATAGCAACTCAACGTCCATCAGTAGATGTAATTACTGGGGTAATAAAAGCTAATATACCTTCTAGAATATCCTTTGCTGTTTCTAGCCAGATAGATTCTAGAACTATTATTGACTCAGCTGGTGCAGAGAAACTATTGGGAAAAGGAGATATGTTATTTTATCCAGTAGGAGAATCTAAACCTGTTAGAATACAAGGTGCATTTATTTCAGAAGAAGAAGTTGAAAATATAGTTAATTTTATAAAAGATCAAAAAGGTCCAGTTGAATATCAAGAAAACATTATAAATGACATAAATACTAAAATAGAAAAACAAAATTCAGATAGTGATGAATTATTAGATGAAGCTATAGAAATTGCTATGGAAAATGGTCAAATATCTACATCTTTATTACAAAGAAGATTAAAAATTGGTTATAATAGAGCTGCTAGAATAATTGATGACATGGAAGGGAAAGGTATAATTTCTGGGAAAAATGGAAGCAAGCCAAGGCAAATATTATTAGATAATGAAGATATAAAAAATAATAGTTAAATATTTAGTAATAATACTTGTTAAAATTCTATATTACATTTAAAATTAATTTTATGACAAATACATAGTAGTATATATTTAAGGAGGAAATTTAGTGAACACATACAAAATAGGACTTATAAGTTTAGGATGCGATAAAAATAGAATAGATTCGGAGTTACTTTTAGGTAAATTGAATGAAAATAATGAAATAGTTAATAATCCTAATGAAGCTGACATTATTATTGTAAATACTTGTGGGTTTATAGAAACTTCAAAACAAGAGTCTATAGATACAATTATAGAAATGGCTCAATATAAAGATAAAAACTGTAAAATGATTATTGCAACTGGATGTCTTACACAAAGATATTCTAAAGAATTACAACAGCTTATTCCGGAAATAGATATTATGCTTGGAGTAAATGATTATGCAAATATACAAGATTATATAGATGAATTTTTTGAAAATAAAAATAAAATTTGTAAATGTAAATATAGTGATGTTTCTATAAATGAAGGAAAAAGAATTTTAACAACTGATAAACATGTTGCCTATATAAGAATATCAGAGGGGTGTGACAACTTCTGTACATATTGTATAATACCTAAAATTAGAGGAAAATACAGAAGTAGAAGTATAGATAGTATTGTAAAAGAAGCAAAAGAACTTTCAGCAATGGGGGTTAAAGAGCTTATTTTAGTAGGACAAGATACTGCCATATATGGTAGGGATATATATAGTGAAAATAAGCTGCCAGATTTAATTAGAGCTATATCAGAAATTGAATCTATAGAATGGATTAGAGTATTATATACTTATCCAGAAGAGATTACAGATGAACTTATTGAAGAAATTAAAAATAATGATAAGGTATGTAATTATTTAGATATACCAATACAACATGTAAGTAATACAGTGTTAAAAAGAATGAATAGAAGAAGTACTAAAGAAATTATAAGTGAAAATATAAGGAAAATGAGAAATGAGATTAAAGATTTATGCCTTCGTACCTCAATTATAGTTGGATTTCCTGGAGAAACAGAAGATGAATTTAATGAGTTAAAGGAATTTATAAAAGAGATTAAATTTGATAATTTAGGTGTATTTAAGTATTCTCAAGAAGAAGATACAGCAGCAGCAAGAATGAAAGATCAAATAAGTGAAGAAATTAAAGAATCTAGATTAGAAGAACTCATGATTATACAACAACAAGTTTCTAAAGAAAAAAATAAAAATAAAATAGGAAAAGTGTATAAAGTGTTAATTGAAGGGCATAATGATGAATATTGGATAGGAAGAAATTATCAAATGACACCTGAAATTGATGGTGCAATTTTCTTTAAATGTGATAAAATATTAAATGTAGGTGAGTTTATTTATATAAAAATAACTGATGCATTAGAATATGATTTAATAGGAGTTGTGTGTGATGAATCTGGCCAATAAGCTTACATTACTTAGAGTTATATTAGTACCTGTTTTTTTGATATTTATATCCATAAATAGTCCTGCAAATACACTAATATCAATTGTTATATTTGTGGTTGCAGCTTTAACAGACAAGTTAGACGGATATATTGCTAGAAGCAGAAATGAGATAACTAACTTTGGAAAATTTATGGATCCTTTAGCAGACAAGTTGCTTGTAACGTCAGCATTAGTAGCTTTAGTACAGTATGGTGTTATACCAGCTTGGATGGTAATGATAATTATTGCTAGAGAATTTGCTGTTACAGGACTAAGAGCAGTTGCTGCTTCAGAAGGGGTTGTAATTGCTGCTAGTTGGTGGGGAAAAATTAAAACTGTTATTCAAATAATTGCAATAATTTTATGTTTGATTAGTCTAATATATACTGCAAGTTACATGAAATATGTTACATATATATCTGTATCTTTAGCAGTTCTTATTACACTTATTTCAGGGATTGATTATTTTGTGAAGAATCGTAAGGTAATTAGCCCAAGTCATTAATACAATATATCTATTTTCTATATAATAGTAAGTTCCTAATATGTATGTATAGGAACTTATTATTATATATACTTGACTATAAATTATATATAGGTTATACTTTAGTAAGAACAGATGTTCGATTGAAAGGAGAGTGAACCCTTAGGGGATTATATGAATAATGAAAAAATGAAAGCATTGCAAGCTGCTTTAACTCAGATAGAAAAACAATTTGGAAAAGGTTCGGTAATGAAGCTAGGAGAAGAACAAGTTCTTAACATAGAAGCAATATCTACAGGAAGTTTGTCTTTAGATATAGCATTAGGAATTGGTGGTATACCTAGAGGAAGAATTATTGAAATTTTTGGACCTGAATCATCAGGTAAAACAACAGTAGCATTACATATTGTTGCTGAAGCACAAAAAGCTGGGGGTACTGCTGCATTCATAGATGCAGAACATGCATTAGATCCTATATATGCAAAAGCCCTTGGAGTAGATATAGATAATTTAATAGTTTCTCAACCAGATACAGGAGAGCAAGCTTTAGAAATTTGTGAAGCATTAGTAAGATCAGGAGCTGTTGATGTTATAGTTGTAGACTCGGTAGCTGCATTAGTTCCAAAAGCAGAAATTGAAGGTGAAATGGGAGATTCTCATGTTGGTCTTCAAGCAAGACTTATGTCACAAGCATTAAGAAAATTAACAGGTTCTATTAATAAATCAAAATGTGCTGCTATATTTATAAATCAGTTAAGAGAAAAAGTAGGTATAATGTTTGGAAATCCAGAGACAACGCCAGGTGGTAGAGCATTAAAATTCTATGCTTCTGTAAGATTAGATGTAAGAAAAATAGAAATTATAAAACAAGGTGATGCATTTTTAGGAAATAGAACAAGAGTAAAAGTAGTTAAAAATAAAGTAGCACCACCATTTAAACAGGCTGAATTTGATATAATGTACGGTAGTGGAATTTCTTATGAAGGTAATGTTCTTGATGTAGGAGTAGAAAATGAAATAATTCAAAAAAGTGGATCTTGGTTCTCTTATAAAGATACTAGATTAGGACAAGGAAGAGAGAATGTTAAACAATTCTTAAAGGAAAATCCTAATATATTAGTTGAAGTAGAAAATCAAATAAGAGCTAAACATAATCTTCAATTGAGAAATGAAAATGAAAATAAAAATAAAAAAGAAAGTACTGAAAAAGTAAAGGAATAGAAAACTTAATATAAGTATAAAAAAGTAACATCTACTTATTTTAAAATAAAAATAAAGTAGGTGTTATTTTTATAATATAAAAATTTATTAGCAATTTTTGCATAAACTTGACATGAATTTAAAAATAATATAAAATGAATACAAATACTGGTTTAACATATTATGAATAATTAATATATAAGGAAACATAACACCTTTTCTAAAACTTCGATGACGCTGAATTTTTGTATTAAAGCTAAAGTAAGGAGGTGTTGTTTTGGGTAGTTCGTTTTATATTTACCCTTTGATGATTATTACAATTTTAATTGCTATATTTGTAATAGTATATGTAAGAAAAAATATTTCACAAGCTAAGATTGCTGAAGCTGAAGTTAAATCTAAGCAGATAATTATAGATGCTGAAAGAGATGCTGAGGCAAAAAAGAAGGAAGCAATTTTAGAGGCAAAAGAGGAAGTTCATAAAATTAGAAATGATTTTGAAAAAGAATCTAGGGAAAGACGTAATGAAATTCAAAGATTAGAAAGAAGAATTATTCAAAGAGAAGAGCTGCTAGATAAGAAAAGTGAGGCTATTGAAAGCAAAGAAGAAGCCTTAAATAAAAAGCAGCAAGATATTAATGAAAAAGAAACTAGTATAGATGAACTCTATGAAAAGCAAAGACAAGAGTTAGAAAGGTTATCAAATTTATCTTCAGATGAGGCTAGAGATTTATTATTAGAAGAAACTAAAAAAGAAATTAAACATGATCTTGCAATAATGATTAAGGATATGGAAAATAAGGCAAAGGAAGAAGCCGATAAAAAAGCAAAAGAAATCATTTCCACAGCAATACAAAGATGTGCTGCTGATCATGTTGCAGAGAGCACTGTTCATGTAGTTTCATTACCTAATGATGAGATGAAAGGTAGAATTATAGGAAGAGAAGGAAGAAACATAAGAGCTCTTGAAACTTTAACAGGTGTTGACCTTATAATAGATGATACTCCAGAAGCAGTAATTTTATCTGGATTTGATCCTATTAGAAGACAAGTGGCACGAATAGCTCTTGAAAAGTTAATAATTGATGGTAGAATTCATCCTGCTAGGATAGAAGAAATGGTTGAAAAAGCAAAACAAGAAGTTGAAAATGATATTAAAGAAGAAGGAGAGCAAGCTACTTTTGAAACAGGAGTACATGGGTTACATCAAGAGTTGATAAAACTTTTGGGAAGATTGAAGTATCGTACAAGTTACGGACAAAATGTGTTAAAACATTCTATGGAAGTAGCATATTTAGCAGGTCTTATGGCATCTGAATTAGGTATGGATCCAACTTTAGCTAAAAGAGCTGGTTTATTACATGATATAGGTAAAGCAGTGGATCATGAAGTAGAAGGTCCTCATGCACTTATAGGTTCAGAAATGGCTAAGAAATATCATGAATCTGCTATAGTTGTTAATGCTATAGCTGCACATCATGGAGATGTTGAATACGATTCAATTGAAGCTATCCTTGTTCAAGCAGCTGATGCTATATCAGCAGCGCGTCCTGGCGCAAGAAGAGAAACTCTAGAAGCTTATATCAAGAGACTAGAAAAACTTGAGGAAATAGCAAATTCATACGAAGGTGTAGAAAAATCTTATGCTATACAAGCTGGAAGAGAAGTTAGAATCATGGTTAAACCAGAGGACATTGATGATTATGGATGTATCGAAATGTCAAAAAACATTGTTAAAAGAATAGAAAGTGAGCTAGAGTATCCTGGACAAATTAAAGTAAATATTATCAGGGAAACTAGAGCAGTAGAATATGCAAAATAATTAAATTATATGAGAACCCTTTTATAATTATGTTAATTTTAATATAATAAAAAGGGTTTTTATTTTTTTTATAGAATATAATGTGTTTATAATATTAATAGTTTTATATAAAATACAATTTACATGGAGGATAATATAAATGATATTGTCAAAAAAAGCTAAAGACATTTCACCATCTTTAACTTTATCTATAACAGCTAAAGCTAAAGAAATAAGTAAACAAGGAAAAAATATTATAAGTTTTGGTGTTGGGGAACCAGATTTTGATACTCCTATAAATATACAAAAAGCAGCTATAAAGGCTATAGAAAATGGATTTACTAGATATACACCAGCGTCTGGAATACCAGAATTAAAAAAAGCTATTGTAGAAAAGTTTAAAAAAGATAATAATTTAATGTATGATATAGATAATATAATAATTTCTACAGGTGCTAAACAATGTTTAGCTAATATTTTTTCAGCTATATTAAATCCAGGAGATGAAGTTTTAGTACCGATACCTTATTGGGTAAGCTATCCAGAACTTATAAAGTTAAATGATGGTGTACCTGTTTTTGTACATAATAGTGGAGAAGATAATTATAAGTATACAGAAAAATCATTGCAAAATGCATTAAGTAAAAAAACAAAAGCTATTATAGTAAATAGTCCTAATAATCCAACGGGTGCTATATATTCAAAAGATGAACTAATAAAAATAGCTAATTTTGCTAAAGAAAATGATTTAATTATAATATCAGATGAAATTTATGAAAAACTTATTTATGGAGATAATAAACATATTAGCATAGCTAGTTTAAATGAAGATTCATTTAAAAGAACAATTGTAATTAACGGTGTATCTAAATCCTATGCTATGACTGGATGGAGAATTGGATATGCTGCAGCTAGTAAAGAAATTATAAAATTAATGTCTAGTATACAAAGTCATACTACTTCAAATCCTAATTCTATAGCACAGTATGCAGCACTTGAGGCTTTAACAGGTTCACAAGATAGTTTATATGCAATGGTAGAAGAATTTGAAAAGAGAAAGAATTACATGGTATCAAAAATAGATTCTATGAAAAATGTATCTTGTATAAATGCTGAAGGTGCATTTTATATAATGCTAAATGTATCAAATTTCTATGGTAGAAAAAATGGTGAAGTTTTAATAAATGGATCAATGGATTTTGCTAGTGAATTACTTAATACCAGAAATGTAGCTGTAATTCCAGGGATTGCATTTGGTGCCGATGAATATATAAGACTTTCATATGCAAATTCAATGAATAACATAAAAGAAGGATTGAATATAATAGAAGATTTTATGAATAATTTGACATAAAATAGGCTAAAAAGTTGAGAAATATTTATATATAATGATATAATAAAAGTATATAACAAAATATAATTCTACAGAGGTGATTTTACATGGTAAAAAAGGAAGCAGTAATTAAAAGTGCTACAGGTTTGCATGCAAGACCAGCTACATTATTAGTAAAAAAAGCATCTTCTTTTAAATCTGATATATATTTAGAGTATGGAGATAAAAAAGCTAATGTTAAAAGCTTAATAGGAGTTTTATCTTTAGGAGTTACTAAAGATTCAAAAGTTACAGTTACAGCATCAGGTGATGATGAAACATTAGCAGTTGAAGAAATGATAAAATTAATTGAATCATTATAAAAAAGGCTGTTTATAGCCTTTTTTTATTATTTAAGTATTAAACATAAATACTAAAAACGAATAAATATATTACTTTATTATAAAACATATGTTATAATATGAATAAAATAAATATAAAGTTTAAAAATATATGTATGTGGAGGTTCAAGGATGAAAAGAGATTCTTATAATACACCGTTAAATAGTAGATATGCATCCGCTGAAATGTCATATTTATTTTCAGAAGATATGAAATTTAAAACTTGGAGAAAGCTTTGGACTGCTTTAGCTGAAAGTGAAAAGGAGCTAGGTTTAAAAATTTCTGATGAACAAATAAATGAGTTAAAATCTAATATAGAAAATATAAATTATGAAGATGCTGAAGAAAAGGAAAGAGAAATTAGACATGATGTAATGAGTCATGTATATGCATATGGACTTCAATGTCCTAAAGCAAAGGGAATAATTCATTTAGGAGCTACTAGTTGTTTTGTAGGAGATAATACAGATTTAATAATAATGAAAGATGCCCTTAACCTTATAAAAAATAAGATGATAAAGGTTATTTATAATTTATCTAAATTTGCAGAAAAGTATAAAGATGTTCCTACACTAGGTTTTACACATCTTCAACCAGCTCAGTTAACAACAGTAGGTAAAAGAGCTACATTATGGATGCAAGATTTATTGTTAGATTTAGAAAATATACAATTTGTTATAGATAATATAAAATTAAGAGGAGTAAAAGGAACAACAGGAACTCAAGCAAGTTTTATGGAATTGTTCAATAATAATGAAGAATTAGTTAAAAAGTTAGATAAATTAGTAGCATCAAAAATGGGATTTGATGAAACATATTATGTAACTGGTCAAACATATTCTAGAAAAGTAGATTCTATTGTACTTAATACATTATCAGAGATTGCACAAAGTGCATATAAGTTTAGTAATGATTTAAGAATACTTCAAAGTATGAAAGAGATGGAAGAACCCTTTGGAAAAAAACAAGTAGGATCTTCTGCTATGGCATATAAAAGAAATCCTATGAGATCTGAAAGAATAAGTGCTTTAAGTAGATTTGTAATAACTACATCTCTAAATCCAGCAATTACTGCTGGAACTCAATGGTTTGAAAGAACACTTGATGATTCGGCAAACAAAAGATTAGCTGTTGCGGAAAGTTTCTTAGCTTTAGATGGAGTTCTAAATTTATATATAAATATATCAGAAAATATGGTAGTATATAAAAAGGTAATTGAATCACATGTACTACGTGAATTACCATTTATGGCAACTGAAAATATATTAATGGAAGCTGTAAAAAGAGGCGGAGATAGACAAGAACTTCATGAAATAATAAGAGAACTTTCTATGGAAGCTGCTAAACGAGTAAAAGAAGAAGGACTTGATAATGACCTTATAGAAAGAATAATAAATAGTGGATCTTTCTACATGAGTCGTGAAGAAATATTATCAATTATAGATCCTATTAAGTTTACTGGTAGAGCTTCAGGTCAAGTTGATGATTTTATAAATGATTTAATAAAACCTATATTAGAAAAAAATAAAGAATCCTTAGGTGTTGATGTAAGTATCAATGTATAAAAAAATAGCGTATAAGATATACAATATTATATCTTATACGTTTTTTTTGCAAAATTCTTAAGTTCATATTATAAGTTTTAGAATTTAATATAGTATATTTATTAACTTAAAGTTAGTATTTTTAACAAATTTTTTTATTAGATAAGATTAGAAAATCTATTATTACTATTCAACAAATTAGTATAAGTTAACTTTTTTTAGTGAAAGGTTTAGTATAAAAAAGTAATTATAATGTTATTACTTACAGAAAATATGGCAGTACACATAACATAAACTTAATAGTTAAAATAATAAAACTGGTGAAGGATTATTTATAAAGAAAAGAACATATACTATTCATGAAAAATTATAGTTTAGGAGTGATACTATGAAAAGTACTAATAAAAGAGAATGGACTAAAGAAAATTATTTAGTAAATGGTCATAAAACACAAAATCAATTTGCTAAAAGTTCTTTTAATACCACCATAAAAGAACCAGGGATAAATGAAAGTGGAAAAGAAGCAAAACGAAGAGGATATTAAAAAGTTACTTAAATTTAAAAAATAAAAACGCATTTTTATATAAAAATACAATGATGTAATATAAATTAATTAAAAAAATTTACAAAAAACAATAGTTTGTCATTAATCTTTAAAAAAAACAGTGGTTTTATATAAAACTACTGTTTTTTTAATTTTAATGTCATTTTAAAGAATTTTATCATATTATATAATAATATATAAAAATTTAGATTATGGTGATATGTATGATATGTAAATGCTGTACTTGTTGTAAGCTATTGTCAATAGATGAAAAGATAAAATATATTTGTGAAAATGAATATGAGTATTTTCTTTCTAAAAATAATGTAGTAGGCATTGGTTTAGGATATAAATTAACAAAAGGTTTTAATACTTCACAAAAGTGCATAAAAGTATTTGCTAGGAAAAAGGTAGGAAATGGTGAAATACCTGAAGCAGAGTTGGTACCTCCAATTTATAAAGGAATTAAAACTGATGTAGTACAAAGTGGAAATATTGAATTTAGTAAACTTTCAGAAAAAAAACGTCCAGTACCAGGAGGATATAGTATAGGGATACCATTAGAAACTCAGACAGGAACAATGGGATGTTTAGTTACTGATGGAAGTGATATATTTGTATTAGGTAATAATCATGTTTTATCAGATATGAATTTTGTTCCACTAGGTACTCCTGTAATGCAACCAGGACCTGAGGATGGTGGAAAGGTTAATACAGATACTATTGCAAAACTTGCAAAATATGTTCCTATAAAATTTAATAAAAAAGAAAATTATGTAGATGTAGCTATTGCTAAAGTATCAGATAAAAAGTTAGTATCAGCTGGTATTGCTTTTATTGGATACCTTAAAGGCATAGGAAAGCCTAATTTAGAAGAAGGAGTTAAAAAAGTAGGACGTACCACTGATCTTACTGTAGGAAAAATATCAGCTATATATGCAACCTATGTACTAAAATATAATGATAAAGATGTTTTGTTTAAAGATCAAATATTTACAACGGATATGGCTGATTATGGAGATTCAGGAGCTATATTAGTTGATTATAAAAATTATGCTATTGGACTTCTTATGGCAGGTTCTGAAAGTTTCACTATATACAATGATATATATAATGTTTTGGGTAATCTAAAGGTTAATATTTTATCTAAATAAAAGCATATAAAGCCCTAAATTTAATATACAGTAAATAGAAATGATTCCTTAAGTTTTATAATGAGGAATCATTTTTGTTTATACAGGTACTATAAATAAAACTAAATCTATATAAATAATAATAAGTATAATATGGTATTTATAAAGTATAAATTATAAATAAAGGAATATATTATATTCATATATTATAAATACTATAGTATGGAATAAAGTTTTATTTTAATAAGGGGGAATTGTTTATGAATATTAGAGAGTATATAGAAAACAAAAGAGTTACAATAAAACCAATTTCTTTTTTTTATATAAAAAGGACACTTAGAAATTATGGAATATCAACTGAGATTAATTTAGATTTATTATATTTATATAAGATAATATTAAATACAATAAATCTAAGTATACCTAAGACATTTCCTAATTTAAGAGATATATCTGAAGAAATATCACCAATAATCTACAATAAAAAAACCATAAAATTAGAAAAAGTATTAAAAAACTTATTAAATTTAATTAATACTTTTAAAAATAAAAAATTCATTTATGTAAATAAGAATAAAATAAATGAAAAAATACAACATGAAGAATATATTGAAATACTATTTAAATTATACTATGAATTAGGATATGATAGACAATATAGAGTAAATTTAGAAAAGTTAGTTAAATGTATAGAATATTATATTGGCATTATACAAGATGTTTTAATGCAAGATGTTGAAGAGTTTAGTAATAAAGCTTTGATAAGTAAAAGAGATGTTAAATATATATCATATGTTCATGATCAATTATCTACTAATGATAAAAAATATGAAAATATAAATGATTTTATGGGAGATTGTTTTTTAGCTATACATGATTTAAAAGTAGGAGATGAATATAAAGTTAAATTAAAAGAAATTTTACTTTCTATATCTTTACCATGTATGCCATTACCTAACATTATCATTAATAAAAATTGTTATAGTATGCATGCTTTTAGACATGATATAAAAGATAATATAGAATATCTTATAGAAACAATTAAAATAGAAGCATAAGAGTATCTTTCCAATGTATGAATTAATAATTATAATATAATTAAAATGACATGTATATTTAATTAATATATAAAGTATATATAGTATGTAGTTTAATCATTGGAGGTATGTATATGAAGTTTGAATTAGATGATGTAAAAATTGTTAATGTTTTAAAAGCTGTAAAAAATGAATATAGTAATGCTAGAACATACTATAAACAACATATTAAAGCAGAAGAAAGAGTAGGAGTATCTAACCCATACGAATTAAAAGAATTATATAATAAATTATTACAGCAAGCAAAACAACAGGGTGAATTTAATAAATTAAATTTTATAAATTAATAAAATAAATTTTAGTAAAAAAATCATGAAAAACTTCTTTAAGATTATTAAGAGTTTTTCATGATTTTATTTTAAAGGAGTTTATTGTTATATTAATATAAATTATTTGTACTAAATAATAAAAAACAATAATTTTATAAATATATTAGTTGAATATTATTGATAAATACATAAAATACTAGTATTATTAATTTATGGTAAAAAATATATAAAAGGGGGAGTTTTATGAAAAAAAGTTTGTATATTTTAAAAAGTATTGTAAAAATAATTGCTTTATCTAGTCTATTGATATTTAAATCATGTTATTCATATGCAGCAGAAAATATACAAGAAGTAGATGATTATAAAGAATGGACAATAAGATTTAACAAGCCTATAGATAAATATAATATATCTAATAATATATTTGTAAAAGATTCAAAAGGAAATATGTTAACCAATCCTATATATACCATATTAGATAATGGACAAGTTGTGAAACTTAAATATTTTAACAATAAATACATAACTGGTGAAATTTATACTTTAAAGATAACAAATTATATAAAAGATTTAAAGGGAAGAAGTTTAGGTTATTCTAAATTCGTAAAATTCAAAGTAAATAGTATAGTAAATTATGAAAGTGAATATATAGATATAAACGAGTGTACACAACAGATTCCTATAATAGGACAGTCTAAATTATTAGCTAAAAATATGGCAGAATATGTATTGAAGCATAATAAGAATCCTGAGTTATCTATAAATATTTATGATTTAGCAAATATATTTTTAGAAGAAGGAAAACATGAAGGAGTGCGAGGAGATATAGCTTTTTGCCAAAGTATAAAAGAAACAGGATTTTTTCGATATGGCGGACAAGTTCTTCCAGAACAGAATAATTATGCAGGTATAGGTGCTATTAATAATAGTAAGGTAGGAAAGGGGGCATGGTTTAAAAGTCCGAGAGAAGGTGTGAGAGCACAAATACAACATTTAAAAGCATATGCAACAAAAGAAAAATTAAATAATATGTGTATTGATCCAAGATACAATCTATTAAAAGAAAAAGGGGTATTAGGAATAGCACCTAATTGGCAAAATTTAAATGGTAAGTGGGCTGTTCCGGGAAAAAATTATGGAGAAGATATAATAGCCATATATAAAAGAATAGAAAAAATCAAATAAATATATTTTAAATAAAAGATAAATTTTACAAAGGTGGAATTTATCTTATTTATATATTTTTCATAAATATATTTAGAATTTTAGAGAATATTTTGTAATATATTAATGATTTTTATAGTGAAACATAATAATAAATAGATAAAAAGAGTATCAAGGATATAATAGTAATATTATGATTAAAATTTGATTTTATAGATGGCCAATGGTATAATATTTGTAAAAATTAGTATAACATCCAAATTTGACAATGTTCTAATCTATTGAGAATAAGGGGGGGATGTAATATGAATGAGCTAAGTAATTCTTTACAAGAAATAAAAGTTTTAATAGAAAAGTTGAGAGATCCCCTAAATGAATTGGTAGTTTATTCAGGTAAAGATAATTTCGATGAAGAGATAATTAAGTTAAGTGAAGTTTTGGACAAACTTATAGCTAAATACATGATTTATACTAAATAAATTAGTATAAATCATGTATTTAACAAAAGTATAAGCATATGATTTCTACAACAATAATGATAACAGTTTAATATATTGAAGTAAAGGCTTATTGCTTAAAGAGTATATTTTATTACTCAAAAGAATTTTGGAAGCATTTGAAGGAAAAATAAGTACATTTAAAGGAGTTTATATTGACAAATAATTTGTTTGATGTAAAATCTATTTAAAATATGTAACAAAATATGTAACAAAATATGTAACAAGGGGCAAGAATAATGAAACTTTCGGAGAAGTTTGCGATAAGAATTACTGAATATGTAAAAAAAACATTACCAGATAAAAATAAAGATGATTTAGAAATAATAAAATATGGAATAGAATTATTATTTATGAGTTTTACTAAAATTCCTATTATATTATGTATAAGTTGTTTATTAGGCATACTTAAAGAAACTTGTTTTACTATGTTGATTTTTGGAATTATAAGAAGTTCTGCATCAGGAATTCATGCTAAGACAAGTTTTACCTGTTTAATATCAACATTAGTAGCTATATTAGGAGGAATATACTTATCTTTAATTTTAAAAATAAACTTATTAGTAAAAATTATAATTTTTATTATAAATTTTATTATATATATCAAGTATTCTCCAGCTGATACAGAGGAAAAGCCCTATATAAATTCAGAAATAAGAAGAAAATTAAAAATTAGAAGTCTTATAACAATAACAATTTATTTTATTATATCAATTGTAGTTAAAAATAAGTTTTTTTCAAATATATTTATAAATATTTTGTGGATTCAGGGAATTTTAATAATTCCAATTACTTATAAAATATTTAATAGGAGGTATAATAATTATGAATACTATGAAGAAAAAAGTTTCTAGAATGATTGCAAATATTATAAGTGGTGTATCAACTAATATAGCATATACATCTACTAAGAAATGTGTTTCCTTGAATGGATTAGAAGAACCTAAAATGCCAAAAGTATTATTAAAAAGAGCTAAGTAAGATTACTTAGCTCTTATGTGTAAATCTTGTATAAATAAATTATCTTTAATATATGTATTTAATATAGTATTATTAGGATATTTTTCGTTTAATATAGAGCGAACATTAAAAAGCCCAATACCTCTATTGTTGCCTTTTGAAGAATATCCTTTTTTAAATATAGAATTAATATTTATATTATTATCAGTACAAGAATTTAAAATTACTATGTTTAAATCAATATCTTTTATAAAAGATATTGATATAAATTTTTCCTTAGTAGTTTTTGTAGCTTCCATTGCATTATCTAAAAAAATACCTAGTATCCTACATAAGTCAAATTCACTTATGTAAAACTCATCTATAGTGTTAAAAATTTCTATTTTTACTTTTATATTATTTTTCAATATTTCAGATATTTTTGCAGATAACAAGCCTTTTATACCAGAATTTTTTATCTTTTTTAATTTAGAAATATCATAATATTTATCTTCATTAAATATATTTTTATGGAAATATTCTTTTAAACTATGATAATCATTATTATCTAAAAAACCATTCATCATAAAAATCATATTATTATAGTCATGTTTAAATTTAGATATATCATCTATTAAATTTTCTATGCTTTGAGAATAAAGTTTTAATTGATTGTACTTTTTTTCTTTAACTCTAAGCATTAAAAGATTTTCATTAAATAAGTAATTTGTATATAAAAACGATAAGGCAATATATATACAGAAAATACATAGTATTAAAATAGGAATAAAAATTCTATTTTTAAAATAATTATCGAAATATTCATATGCTATTAAATAACTTGTAATTATCATAAAAGTAAGAATTATAATAAAAAAGTTTCTTATTAGAATATTATTATTTTTTATAAAAAGTCTATTTTTTATATATTGCCATAATATACAATGAACATTAATTAGTACAATATTATTAATTATAATCAATATGTTTGCTATAAACCTAAAAATAGTAACAGTTGAAACGTTGTGTAGGTTTAAACCTAGTAAATTAAAGAATATAATGGTAATTAATTGTTCAGAAAGTATCATAAGTATTAATGTAAAAAAACAGGTTTCCATTGTAATAAAAAAATCTTTATTAAAGCTTTTTTTAAATAATAATATTAAAAAAATAAAAGTTAACACTATTTTAAAATGATATAAACTATTTAATTTGCTTAAAAAGTTATGAAGTATAGAGATCAATATTAGTAAAAAGGCATTACTTTCATTAATTTTAAATTTAAAATTAATTAATTTACAACCAACATAAAGGTAAATATAAAAATTTAAAAATAGTAAGAATATATTTAGCATGTCCAATGTTTATTCACCTCTTTTATGCCGTTCCTTGATAAAGGACATAAAATATCATTTTTTAATTTTACAAAAGAATTTCCCTGAGATTTATTTATACTCACTATGAAATTTTTATTTATTATTGTAGTTTTATGAATTTGTATAAAATTATCATCTAATTCATCTTTTAATTCTTTTAAAGTAGTATAAAATTGAAGTATATTCTTCGATGTACTTAATTGAACTTTTTTACTATTCTTTATAGTTTCTATACATATTATATCTTTTAATGGTATATTAAAAATTTCAAATCCAGATTTTATTTTTAAAGTTTTTTCAGTATTAACTCTTTTGGCTTCAGTCAAAATTTTAGTAGCTGTTAAAAGACTATCTTCTAATTCTTTGGCTAAACTAAAGGTTTTATCTATAAATTGTAATATTCTTAGTTTATATTGAAATACTTTAAAACCTAATTCCGAATGATTTGTTATATAAATCATTTCGCCTGAATAATTATCTAATTTACGAATTTGGCGTCCTAATAGCAATCCATTAACCCTCTCATTTAAATCTATATCAAGAATATAAATTTTTTGGGGATTAGAATTATTTTTAATGCTATGCAAAATATCGTTACTGTTATTAAATGTAGATATTTTGAAGGATTTGAAATTATTTTTTTCGTAAAAAGTGTTGACTATTTTAGATATAGTGTCAAGGGTTTCTATGTTATCATCGCAAATATATATATCTATCATTAAAAATCCTCCTCTCATAATATTAGTTAAAAATTGTTAATTGATATATAAATTATATATCAATTATGGATAATTACAAGTAAAAAAAAGGAATAAAGAAATAAGAATGGAGAAAAATGCGAGAAAAAAGGTGATATTTCAATAAAATAATTAATATTATTAAAAATTATTATTAAATTTGAAAGTGGTTATAGTATTATAAAATTAAACAAATATAAAAAAATAAAAATATATAGATTTTATTATCATAAAAACAAGAAAAGTAGGCTTTGAAATAATTTTAGGTTGATTTTATTAAAACTTTTACATATAATATTTAGTGCATCATTGTGATGTGGGTGGGAGAGGGAAAAAGGAAAAGGAACGAAAAAAATGAAAAAAATATGTAACAAATTATTTGATTTTGAAAGGAGTAACACCACATTCAGAAAAGAACTGATAGCTGGATTAACATCATTTTTTGCTATTGTATATATTATAGCTGTTAATTCATCAATATTATCAGATGCAGGTGTACCTATAGAAGGTGCTATAATAGCAACTGTACTTTCTTCTTTTGTAGGATGTATATTAGTAGGTATATGTAGTAATGCACCAGTTATCTTAGTGCCTGGTATGGGTGTTAATGCACTTTTCTCTTACACAATTGCAACAGCTATGGGACTTACATGGCAACAAGGACTTGCAGCAGTATTTGTTTCAGGAATTGTATTTGCAGTAGTTGCATTTACAAAGATTGCTAAAATACTTACTGAATCAATTCCTACTTCTTTAAAAGAAGCAATAACCGTTGGAATAGGACTTCTAATTATGTTTATAGGACTTCAAAAGAGTGGAATTGTAATATCAAGTGATAAAACTTTTGTTGCACTTGGACATCTTAACAATCCAGCAGTATATGTAACTTTTGTTAATTTAATTATTACATTGGTGCTATTTGTATGTAATGTACCAGGTAATTTTTTAATAGGAATGATATTAGGTACTATTATATCTGGCTTATTTGGACTTGTTGATGTATCAAAACTTACATTTACAGGATTCTCATTAAATGGATTCAAAGATGTTTTCATGGTAATGGACTTTAGTAAAGTGGCTTCAGTTACATTTTGGATTGCAGTATTCTCTGTAACTTTAGTACTTGTATTTGAAAATTTAGGTTTACTTCATGGACATATAAATGTTATGTTAAAAGAACCTAAAAAGTTTAAGAGTTCATTTAGAGTTTGTTCAATCTCTGCAATAACTTGTGGAATGTTTGGAACAAGTCCTACAGTAGCTACAATTGAAAGTGCTGCTGGAATAGCGGCTGGTGGAAAAACTGGACTTACCTCAATAGTAACAGGAGTATTATTTTTAATAGCTCTATTTCTTCTTCCAGTAATAAAGATTATACCTAATAGTGCAATTTCGCCTATACTTATAATTATTGGTGGACTTATGATGAAAAATGCATTAAATATTGATTTTAATGATTTTTCAGAAGGATTCCCAGCTTTCTTAATTATTGCAATGATACCATTAACATTTAGTATAGTTGACGGTATGGCATTTGGATTTATAGCATATCCAATAGTTAAGTTAGCAGCTAAAAAATCAAAACAAATATCACTTACAATGTATATAATACCGATAGTATTTTTACTTAATTTTATATTACATGCGTTAAGTTAAATTTATGGACAGCATTTGCTGTCCTTTTTATTTTTGTTAAATTAAATATTTTATTTCGAGTATAATATACAGTATGTTTATTGACTTTTATACAAAAGTATATTATATTTAAAATAGTTAGCATACAAACTATTAGCAAACAAACTAAAGGAGATATTATGGGTTGTACATCTGGATTTAAAATTGCATTACTTATTAAGGAGATAAATTCTAAAATAAATTTTAAAGTTACAGAGGAATTAAAAAATATAGGTTTAACTGTTCCTCAAATTACAGCTATAAAATTTATAGCGCATAGAAAACAAGTAACTTCATCTGAACTTAGTGAGGAGATGAGTATTACTAAAGCTACTGTATCTGGTATTATAGATAGATTAGAAAAGATGAATATAATTAAACGAGTAAGAAGTAAAGAAGATAGAAGAATTATATATATAGTTTTTTCTGATGAAGGATTAAATTTAGCTAAGGATATAAGAGATATAATGAATAATTGTTTTGAAAATATATTTAATAATGTTTCAGAAGAAGAGTTAGTTAACATAGAGAATAATTTAAGTTCATTATTAAAAGTAGTAGAAGAACATTTATAAAGTAAAAGTTTATATGAGAAAGGATGGAGAATAGTTTATGTTAGCAAAGGCCATAGTTTTTATAACATTAGCGCTTATATTTTATACAGTTGGAGTTTTTGGAGAAAAATCGCAAAAAGTTTTGAAAAAGTGGCATGTTATTATATTTTGGATGGGATTTATTTGTGATACATTAGGTACAAAATTTATGGGTGATATAGCTGGTTCTATGTTTCAAATGAATCTTCATGGAGTAACTGGTATTATGGCAATATTATTTATGTTATTTCATGCTGTATGGGCTACTATTGTATTGATAAATAATAATGAAGAAACTAAAAAAAGATTTCATAAATTTAGTATATTTGTATGGATTATTTGGCTAATTCCTTATATATCAGGTATGATTATTGGGATGAGTCGATAGATAAAAACTCTAGGAAATTTAATTTTCTAGAGTTTTTTGATATAATAAAATAATATTGTTTGTGGTATAATATACAAAAACTATAAATTCATAAAAAGGGGGGAATGGGTTGTTTGATAAGTTTAAAATTAAATACTTAGATATAATAATAGCAGTTCTTGTATCATTTATAGGAATACAACTAATTATAAATTATAAAGTTATATTAAAAATATTAGGTGATATAATAAATATACTTATGCCTTTTATAGTAGCCTTTGTTATAGCATATATTTTAAATCCTATAATGAAGTTTATAGAAAAAAATTTAAAGGTTAATAGAACGATAGGGGTATTATTTACATATATATTAATCATAATTTTAATAACAATTTTTTCTATGACTGTAATCCCAAAAGTATTTAATAGTGGAATGGATATGGTAGATAAGATGCCTGAATTTGCTCAAAGAATGTATTTATGGGTAAGCGGTCATATTTCAAGTAAATTTATGAATTCAGGATCAGGAAGTTTTGTTAGAGATAATGCGGGGAAATGGATAGAAAAGTTTAGTTCTATGTCTTCAGCTTGGCTTGCTGTAGCACTAAATCAAATTGTATCTACAACTGCATCTTTAATAAATCTCATATTTGGACTTATAATATCCATATACATGTTATATGATAAAGAAAAGTTTAAACAAAATTCAAAGAATTTAGTATACATTTTATTAGGCAACAGATCCGGAAATAAATTAATAAATGTTGCAAGAAATGTAGATGAAATGGTAGGCACATATATAGGTATAAAGGCAATAGATTCTTTTATTATAGGTATAATATGTCTAATAGGACTTATGTTATTTAAATGCCCGTATGTATTAATTATATCTATTATAGTAATGATAACTAATATGATACCTTATTTTGGACCATTTATGGGAATGATACCGCCATTTTTAATAAATGTTTTTTATGATCCTAAAAAAGCCTTCGGAATTTTAATATTTTTAGTTTTATTACAACAATTTGATGCATGGATATTAGAACCTAAATTAGTAAGTGATAGAGTAGGAGTAAGCCCGTTCTTAGTTATATTAGGTATAACTGTTTTTGGAAGTTTATTTGGTATTATAGGAATGTTGCTTGCATCTCCAATTATGGCAGTTTTAAATATATATGTTGGTGGTTGGTTTAGAAGAAAAGTTGAAGAATATAATAAAACTCAAAAATCTAAATAGTTTATTAGTTAACAGTATCTTATATAAAATAGGATACTTTTTTAGAATATACGTATAAAATAGATTAAAATAATTTTACTTAATAGAAATTTGTAAAAACTTCTTCACAGTTATTGAAAACTAATATATTATAGTTTAAGAGAAATTTTTTATATTTTATAATATCATAGGATGCTAGAAGGGAGAGCACTAAATAGAATATGAGTATATTAACAGTTAAGAATATGAGTCACGGATTTGGAGACAGAGCTATATTTGATGATGTATCTTTTAGACTTTTAAAAGGAGAACATATAGGATTAATAGGAGCTAATGGAGAAGGTAAATCTACCTTTATGAACATAATTACTGGAAATCTTATGCCTGATGAAGGTAAAATTCAATGGAGCAATAGGGTTAAAGTTGGATATATGGATCAGCACGCTAATTTGCAAAAAGGAAAAACTATAAGAGATGTTTTAAGGGAAGCTTTTGACGAACTATTTACTTTAGAACAAGAAATGTTAGATATTACAGAAAAAATGGCTGATGCATCTCCAGAAGAATTAGAAAAGCTATTACAAGATATGGGGGATATACAAGATATTTTAGATAATAGTGATTTCTATATAATAGATGCAAAAATAGAAGAAGTTGCAGCAGGTCTTGGTATTAGTGATATAGGTTTAGATAAAGATGTAAATGATTTAAGTGGTGGTCAAAGAACAAAGATTTTACTTGCAAAACTGTTATTACAAAAACCAGATATTTTGTTACTTGACGAACCTACAAACTACTTAGATGAAGTTCATATAGAATGGCTTAAAAGATTCCTTCAAAATTATGAAAATGCTTTTATACTAATATCACATGATATCCCTTTCTTAAATAGTGTTATAAATTTAATTTATCATTTAGATAATTTAAAGTTAACAAGATATGTAGGAGATTATGATAATTTTAAAAGAATATATGAAGCAAATAAAAAGCAATTAGAAGCAGCATATGCAAGGCAACAACAAGAAATAGCTAAACTTGAGGATTTTGTGGCGAGAAATAAGGCTAGAATTGCAACAACAGGAATGGCAAGATCAAGACAAAAGAAATTAGACAAGATGGAAAGAATAGAGCTAACATCTGAAAAACCAAAACCAGAATTTAATTTCCAAAAAGGAAGAACATCTGGAAAAATGATCTTTGAAACTAGAGATTTAGTAATAGGATATGATGAACCACTTTCAAAGCCATTGAATTTAAAAATGGAAAGAGGTCAAAAGATAGCATTAGTAGGGGCAAATGGTCTTGGTAAAAGTACACTTCTCAAAAGCTTAATGGGACAAATTAAACCTATAAGTGGAGAAGTTGAACTTGGAGATTATCAACTTATAGGATATTTTGAGCAAGAAATAAAGGGTGAAAATAATAATACATGTATAGAAGAAATATGGGAGGAGTTCCCATCACTTACTCAATATGAAGTAAGAGCAGCATTGGCTAAATGTGGACTTACAACAAAACATATAGAGAGTAGAGTAAATGTACTAAGTGGAGGAGAGCAAGCAAAGGTTAGATTATGTAAGCTGATAAATAGAGAAACTAACATACTAATCTTAGATGAGCCTACTAACCATTTAGATGTAGATGCAAAAGATGAATTAAAGAGAGCTTTAAAAGAATATAAAGGAACTATACTACTTGTTTGCCATGAACCAGAATTCTATAGGGATGTAGTAACAGATATATGGAATTGCGAGAATTGGACAACTAAAATAGTGTAAAAATAATAATATAATAGGAAATTTAAGAGGGATAGGAGAAATTCTATCTCTTTTTTATTTATATATTTTAATTTTCATTAATTTATATAAAGATAAGACTTTAAAAGAAGTAAAAATATATAAAATGTGTAATAATCAAAAATAAGTTATCATATAATTTTTAATAAATAAGATATTTTAGTTTTTGTAAAGGGTTACAATTATATACCTATAAAAATAATTATTTTTTAAGAAGAGATATAAATATCTTAAATTTTATTAAAACATAATTTGTAAATTTTTATTAAGTAAAGAATTTCAATTATGTTATTAAATTGATATTAAAATTATTAAATATTTTTAATATATATATAATATTATTATGTTGGGGGTATGTAAAATGAAGAGAAAACCAGAACCTTTTAAAATTAAGATGGTAGAGCCATTAACTATGACAACTAGAGAACAAAGACAAAAAGCTTTACAAGAAGCGGGATATAATCCATTTTTACTTAAATCTCAAGATGTTTATATAGATCTTTTAACAGACAGTGGAACAGGTGCTATGAGTGACAATCAATGGGCTGGTCTTATGCAAGGTGATGAAGCTTATGCAGGTAGTAAAAGCTATTACCATATAGTTGATGCAGTTAAAGACACTTTTGATTATAATTATGTTGTTCCAACTCATCAAGGTAGGGGAGCAGAAAAAGTTTTATTTTCAAATCTTATAAAGAAAAAAGGACAATATGTACTTGGAAATATGCATTTTGATACTACAAAGGCACATATAGAATTAAATGGTGGTAGAGCATTAAATTTTGTAACAGAAAAAGCTTTTGATACAGAAACATATTATGATTGGAAAGGTAATTTTGACCTAGAAAAGATGGAAGCTTTCATAAAAGAAAAAGGGGCTGAAAAAATAGCATTTATACTTATGACAATAACTTGTAATAGTGCTGGTGGAGAACCTGTATCAATGGCTAACTTAAGAGCTACAAGTGCTTTAGCTAAAAAATATGGAATAAGAATTTTTATAGATGCAGCTAGATTTGCTGAAAATGCTTATTTTATAAAACAAAGAGAAGAAGGATATAAAGATAAGACTATAAAAGAAATTGTTAGGGAAATGTTCTCATATGCAGAAGGCTTTACAATGAGTGCTAAAAAGGATGCTATAGTAAATATAGGTGGTTTATGCGGAATTAAAGAAGATAAAGAATTATTTACAGCTGTTCAATCTAGTGTTGTTCCTATGGAAGGATTTATAACTTATGGCGGACTTGCTGGTAGAGATATGGAGTGCTTAGCTAGAGGATTATATGAAGGAACAAATTATGATTATCTTGATTATAGAATTTCTCAAGTTGCATATTTAGGAGATAGATTAAGAGAAGGTGGTATTCCAATTCAGTATCCAACTGGTGGTCATGCAGTTTTCGTAGATGCTAAAAAAGTACTTCCACATATTCCTTATTATCAATTCCCAGCTCAAGTTTTATGTAATGCTTTATATTTAGAATCAGGGGTTAGAGCTGTTGAAGTTGGATCTTTCTTATTAGGAAGGGATCCAGAAACAGGAGTACAATTAGAATCACCACTTGAACTTGTAAGACTTACAATTGCAAGAAGAGTTTATACAAATGATCATATGGATGTAATTGCAGATGCATTAATTTCAATTAAGGATAAAGCAAAATCATTAAAAGGATTAGATTTTACTTATGAACCAAAAGTTCTAAGACATTTTACAGCTAGGTTGAAACCAATAGAATAATATAAATTTGTTTAAAAAATATTCTATTAGTAAAAGAATAAATTAGTAAAGTAGCGATTGCAAAATAATAACTTGGCAATTTTGCAATCGCTTTATTAAATTAAAAATTAACAATATATAAATTATATCATATATATAAATAGTATGAAATCAATAAAAGTAAATTATACTATTCAAAAAAGTAATAAATAAAACCACACTTAAATTGCATGTCAGTCTAAAATATTTTTATAAATTTCTTAATTAAAATTTCACTAAATACTAATAAAAATAGAAATATGAAATAGTTATTTAATTTATTTTAAATTAATATAAAGAAAATTTTCACTATATATTGGATAATATTACAAGGAGTGAAATTATGGGTAAAAATATTTTTGAAAACGATTTCAAAAATTTGGAGAATAAAAAGAACCGAGATACCTTTGATTCTAAAACTGGTTTTATTTTGGCTTGTATTGGTTCGGCTGTTGGGATGGGCAATATTTGGATGTTTCCTTATAGAGTAGGACAGTTTGGAGGGGCTGCATTTTTAGTACCATATTTTATATTCATTGTAATTATAGGTTTTACAGGAGTTATTGGAGAGATGTCTTTTGGACGTGCTATGGAGACTGGACCAGTTGGGGCTTTTAAAAAAGCTTTAGCTAAAAGAAATAAAAAACATGGTGATATTATTGGACTTATACCTATAATAGGTTCTTTAGGTATTGCTCTAGGATATTCAGTAGTTGTTGGATGGATTCTTAGATTTACAATAGGAGGTCTTACTGGTTCTCTTACAAAGTCTACAGAAAGTGTAATATATTTTGAAAATATTTCTGGAAAATTTGGCAGTATTGGTTGGCATCTTTTAGCACTAGCTTTAACTTTTACTATTATGGTTATGGGCGTATCTAAAGGTATAGAAAAGGTTAATAAATTTATGATGCCAGCCTTTTTTTTATTATTTTTAATTCTTGCAATTCGTGTAGCAACATTACAAGGCTCTGTTGAAGGATATAAATATTTATTGGTTCCTAAATGGGAATTCCTATCAAATCCCAAAACATGGGTATTTGCTTTAGGTCAGGCATTTTTTTCTCTTTCATTAGCTGGATCTGGAACTGTAGTATATGGAAGTTATTTAAAGAAAACAGAAGACATTGTAGAAAGTGCAAAATACGTTACCTTATTCGATACAATTGCAGCAATGTTAGCAGCTTTCGTAATTATACCATCAGTTTTTGCCTTTGGAATGAATCCGTCAGCAGGTCCACCACTTATGTTTATTACAATGCCTAGTGTATTTAAACAAATGCTTATAGGAAGAGTATTTGCTATTATATTTTTTTTAGCAGTATTATTTGCAGGGGTTACGTCATTAATGAATTTATTTGAAGCTTCAATAGAAGCGTTACAAGAAAGATTTAATTTTTCTAGAAAGAATGCAGTTCTTGTAATTGCAGTTATAGGAGTGGTTGGAGGAATATTTCTTGAAGATGCAAATAAACTTGGAGTTTGGATGGATGTAATATCAGTTTATGTAATTCCTTTAGGAGCACTTCTTGCTGGTATTATGTTTTTCTGGGTTTGTGGATCTAAGTTTGCAAAGGAACAAGCACAATTAGGATGTAAACATAAAATAGGTTCTTGGTTTACGCCCATGACTAAATATGTATTTTGTGGATTGACACTCATAGTATATATACTAGGAATATTCTATGGTGGAATAGGATAGAAAAGAGTTATATAATTATCTAGTTACAATTTGAATTAAATGATAATTATTAATTTGTAATTAAAGCTAATATAATAAATATAATTATTTGCCAAGAACTAGAATTTTGTAAAGATGTAGTAACTTATATATGAAATTACGAGAATTGGATAACTAGAATAGCATATTAGCAATGCCTCCAAATTATATGGAGGCATTTTGTTTTGTACTATTTAATTGAGATTGAATAGTATATGCAATAATAGGTACGCTTATTATTGCATTTTTATTGAAGAACAAAGATTACATTATTATGATAACATTAAGCTACCTTTTAAGTTAAAAATAAAACATTAGAAAAAAACTAAGAAACTTAGATAAAACTAATGGTGATGAAGTAAACAGAAATATAAACGAAAAAAGTAATAAAATTAAAAGGCAAAAAAATAAATTAGAGTTTGGAGAATGTAATGTTGGTTGGATAACTAAGATAGTGTAGAAATAAATTTATTAATGATTGATATCTTAATAAATGTTTTAAAGAGTTTATATCAACTACTTAATATGATAATAAGACTAAAGAAATAAAGGAATTAAGAAAGTACATTGAATATTTAAAAGTACAAGAGTAAACATATATAGTAATCTTAATGTTTTCTTAGAGGTTGTTTTTATTTAAGGAGGTGAAACAGTTATGGCAAAGAAAAAGGATGATAATACCGTGCAAAGAGTGGAAAAACATATAATTAATGAAAATCATGAATTATATAAATTATTAAATCATTATACTTTCTTATCTAAAAATCTATATAATTATGCCAATTATCAACTTAGACAAGTATTCATATTAACGTCAAAATTAAAAGAAGATAAAGAAATAACTTTTGAACAGCATGAGTACTTAAATGCTATTAATGCTAAAGTGGATAAATTTAATGAACTTAGAGAAGTTAATTTTCAAAAAGCTAAACAAAGAGCTATTGAACAAGGTAAAGAATTAAATAAGAAATTAAAATTAATAAATTACTTTAATGAAAATAATAAATATCTAGGATACGATTTTTTAGAATACCTAGTTAAAGATGGTATAGATTATAAATCTCTTATGGCTCAGGTATCTCAACAAACATTAAAGTTATTAGATAAGAATTGGATCAGTTTCTTTGAAAGTATAAAGGATTGGTCTAAGCATAAAGAAAAGTATAATGGAAGGCCTAAATTACCTAACTATAAGAAGAAAAATGGTAAAAATATTTTAGTATTTACAAATCAAAATTGTAAACAAAAAGAACGATATATTCAATTTCCTCAATGCTTTAATAAGTATGAATTGAAAACTAATATAAATGGTAAGCTTCAACAAGTTAGAATATTGCCTAGAAATAAGCATTATGTTATTGAGGTAATTTATAAAATAGAAAAGAAAGAGAAATTAAATGATAATGGCAAGTATATAAGTATTGATGTTGGATTAGATAACTTTGCAACTGTTGTTAATAATATAGGACTAAAACCTATAATAATCAATGGTAAAGGTCTAAAATCAATAAACAAATACTATAACAAGAAATTAAGTTATTATAAAGAAATAGCTAAGAGAATGAATAATTTGGATTATACAAATAGAATGAACAGATTAACTATAAAAAGAAATAATAAGATAGCAGATTTCATTCATAAAGCTAGTAAAAAGGTAATAGATTATGCTTTGAAAAATAATATCAATACTATTATTGTAGGTAATAATAAGGATTGGAAAAGTAAAAGCAATATGTCTAAAGTAGTTAATCAATCATTTGTAGGAATACCACATCAAGAATTTATAAATAAATTAATTTATAAATGTGAAAATGTAGGGTTAAGTATAATTATAACTGAGGAATCTTATACAAGTGGTACTAGTTTCTTAGATAATGAATTACCTATTAAAGAAAATTATAATAAGAAAAGAAGAGTGTATAGAGGATTATTTGTAAGCAACAATGGTATTAAGATTAATGCTGATGTAAATGGAGCATATCAAATAATGAGAAAAGTATTCTCGAATGTGAAAGCTGACGAGATAGAGGGGATAGGGTTATCTCCAATTAGAGTAAATGTATCTTAAAATAATTATTTTTAATAATTATTTTAGCTATATTGACTAATAAATAAATTATATTATTTATAACCTTAACTATGTGATATGTAAATATTATGAGTAGTAATTCCGTTTGTTACTCCAATTATTATTCCACCAAATACAGAACATATAACATTTGATATATTAAGCATATTTGTAATTAGCGCTAATACAATAAATATAATGAACATAATTATAAGGATAAAAAGTGGAATCCATTTATTTTCTATAGGTAATTTTGAATTTATTTTATTTGTTATATTATATTTCTTATCACTTTTAATATAAATACGATTACTTATAACCATAGACATAATTATTGGTAATGTATTATATATAAAATTTTTCATACACTTTCACCTCCAAACTGTATTTTAATTATAACTTATCTTCTCAAAAAAATATATATTTGATAGTGTCAAGTTACTATCGGTAAAAAAAATATAGACTTTCCCTTAATACATTAAGCTATGCTCCTCTAAGTGATTTAAGCAAACACCTTAACCATGTCTTTTTACCAGAATTTATAATTTTAACATTATTAAATTTTTCTTCATAATTACGCTTAATTACTGAATTAACACTTTTTTTAGAAATACAGAAATTTTCTTGGTTTGAATAATTTATTTTACTTTTAAACAAATCATAAACGGCTCCGCCGTTAGCCGTATAGGCTCTAAGACGAGACATTTGATGTACTCCTTGTATACTCCATCCTAGTGGTCTACTACTTAATCTATCCGACAGGATGTGGCTTATATGACCTTCGGCACTACAGTTAATAGCACCATCTTCATTATAATAATTAACAGTACCTTGCCAATTGGCTTTAATGTATCTTCTTGATTCCTTTATTTCCTTAACCTTCTTGTCATATGAAGTAATTGATATAAGTTCTTTAAAACATTTATCTAGTTCTTTTAAATCACACTTATTTATGCATTCCCATATTTTAGGTCTATATTTAGGGTTTTGTGCCGTTGCCTTTAAAACATACTTATTAAGGTGAAATCTATCAAGCAAATATACGCTTTTAGGAATCCAACTAATTCCTTATTTTATCCATGCAGCACCATCACCTGAAATAAATACTTTTTCTATGTTTTCAACATCGTATTTATTATAAATATAATCAACTACTTCAAGCCATAAATCTTCGATATTAGCATAAACTCCAGAAAAATATTTTATATTTTTTAATTTATTTTTAGTGTTTTTATCTTCATAACCTTCATGAACATATACAAGGCGTGGCATTACTGATTTACCATTTTGTAGTGCTACATGGTCTTCATCAGCTTCAACATATAAATATTTAATCTTAATCTTTTCACATTCCTTCTTTTCAATTAAATCTTCACAAGTTAAATTAGGAATATGCTCAAGTTCCCTTATAGTATTCATAACAGTTTGTGCAGATAAATCAATAGATTCAACAGCCTTTTTAGCACTTTTGCCATATGCAATATTTATTGATTCTTCCACAAGCTCCGCTTTTAAGGATATATCCATTTTATCATGAGGTTTAATACCCAAAAGTTCATCTGATATATACTTATACTCACCTGTCTTTTTAGATTTATAGTACGTTCTTTCATAAATAATTTCACCAAAAATAGATAGCAATGCTTTTATATCTTTTCTTTCAACTATCCAATTTTTCTTGCGATTTGTATCATTTCTTACAGCCTCATCGGCTGCTGCTAATGCAGCTTTACATATTTCCACATCCAAAATATTTAACTACTTTTTTAATTCTAATACAAATTCAGAGAAATTACCTTTAGTTTTTAGTTCATTTCCTAATAATTTAAATAAATTTTTGATGCTATTCTCCATAAAATATTGTATAATGTTCATAAGAGACACCCTTTCTATATTTTGTTTAGTCACTTAATATATTATCAAAAGGGAGTCTCTTTTTCTATTTTTTGTTCTAAAATATCCTACAGTAATTTTACACTAACATATATATTTAGAATAATTTATATTTGTATAAGAGTATGTTACACTGCATTAAACTATCAGTATATATTTAATAGAAAATAGATAGTAGTATTAATATATCATCCCCTTTTAATTTATTTTACAATATATATCATATATAGGATTTTGAAAATAAAAAGTATATATTAATGCAACAAAATAAGATAATTAGAATACATTAATTAATAAATAATACTAAAACAAGAAGGAAAAATATAATAAATGCAGAATATATTATATAAAAGGGTGGTGATATCATGATCGATGATTTAATTAAAATAGGTAGATCATATAAAAACAAATTTACAAGAGAATATAATTTAGGAGCAGAACATGGCATAGACTCAAACTTAGAAAATGAATATTTAAAATGGTTATCAAAAATCGGAAAATTTGTAGAAATTAAGCTAAAGTCTAAATTTCCCAATACAACATCTCAAATACTCAATATGGTGAATAAAAAAAGCACCTATAGCATCGATTATAGTATTATAATGGGATATTTAGAATCAGCAAAACAGTTTGGTTATTAATACTTTAACTAAAATGTTCAAAGTATATTAATATATATGTTTATAAATAGTGAGATAAATATATTGTTTAAAAAGCCTCCAGTTATTGGGGGCTTTTGTTTACTTAAAAACATATTGATATTTTTTTGAAATTTATATATTTTATTCCATAATAATGCTATAATAATTACATAAAATTTTTATCCTAAAGGAGGAAAAGTTATATGTTAAAAAAAATACCTGAAATATTAACTGTGGCAATATTAGGAATTTCATTTATAGGTGCTAATCCTGTATATGCTGTTTCTAAAAATACTAAAAGTAATAAACCATATGTTAATGAATCAGTAAAAAAACAAGATTCAAATGGACAAAAGGTAACTATATTATATTATTGTGATGCTGATAACAATTTAGAAGGAGCTCTAATGAGTGACATAGCAGAAATGAAAAGAGGATATGTAAATAATCCTAACTTAAATTTAATAGCATTGGTAGATAGAACTCCTAATGAAAGTAATGATTCAACTGCTTTAGGAGAAAATTTTGAAGATACTCGTTTATATAAAATTGAACACAACAAAGCCATAAGATTAGATGGAGGAAAAGAATTTCCAGAAATTAAGACTAATGGTTCTTATGAAGCAAATATGGGGGATGCACAAACTTTAAAAAAATTTATAGAGTTTGGTAAAGCTCATTATAAAGCAGATAAATATATTCTTTTAATGTCAAATCATGGAGGGGGAGCAAAAGATAATAAAAACAATAATCCAAACTTAAATCTAAATAAAGCAATTTGTTGGGATGATAGTAGTTCTGATGGAGATCAACCAGATTGTTTATATATGGGAGAAATATCAGATAATTTAACGGATAAACATTCAGTAGATGTACTTGCTTTTGATGCTTGTTTAATGGGAACAGCAGAAGTAGCATATCAATTTAGACCAGATAATGGAGGCTTTTCAGCAAAAACAATGATAGCTTCAAGTCCAGTAGTTTGGGGACCAGGATTTAAATATGATAATATTTTTTCCAGAATAAGAGAAGGCAATACCATATCAAATGAAGATGATTTAACCCTTGGTGGAAAAGAAAAATCCTTTGATCCTAAAACAATTACAAATGAACAAATAGGTGCTTTATTTGTTGAAGAACAAAGGGATTCAGTTAAGGCAGCAGGACGTAATGACCAACAATTAAGTTGTTATGATTTAAATAAAGTTAAAAATCTTAAGGAATCTTTTGATAAATTAGCAGTTAATTTAAGCAAAGAAGATAAAAAAATTGAGATTGAAAATTTAAGAGGAACAAGAACAAAAGTAAATTTAATACATTATTTTAATGAAAGAAAGCAATTTGAATGGATAGAATATCCATATTTTGATGTATATGATTTGTGTCAACAAATTAGTTTAAGTAATAAATTTAGTAAAGAAACTAAAACTCTTGCATCAAATGTTATGAAAGATATAGATAGTGTTATACTTTATTCATTTGGTGGATCAAAATTTAATGGAACAAATGGATTTAAGGAAGGTAAAAATGGATTAAGTGTATTTTTACCTGATGGAAATAGAAATTATATTGGTCGCTACTCATTCAAGAAAATACCTCATTGGCAAATTCAAAGTTGGTATAATTCTATTGATACCGTAGCTTCTGGATTGAACAATCCATATGGAAAATTAAGTTGGTGCAAAGATGGTCAAAATCCTAAAAAGAATACAGTTGGAAACTGGTTTGAACTTTTAGATTCTTGGTTTGATACAAGTAATGGAGTAGATGGTGGATTAAATCATTATCAATGGTAATTAAACATATAACAATTACAAATTTTTAAAATACTAAAGTTCTATAAGATAGATTTAAACAATCTGTTTTATAGGACTTTTTAAAACTATTTTCAGTTTATTTTGAAGACAAATTAAATTATTTATAATTTATCAATTTTAGTATATAATTCTAATTAGTAAATTAATAATTTAAGGAGAAAATACAATGGGAAAAGATATATTTGAAGCATACTTTAATGCAAATCGTCAAGTAGAATTATTAAAAGAACAATTATTTAAACACGAAATATCAAGAGATAAATCTAAAGTAAATAAATTAAAAAATCAATATGAAGAAGCTTTAAAAATTAAAAAAAATATTGAGGAAAGTGAGCAATTTAAAAACTGTGCTTTAAAGCTTATAAAGGGAGTATTAGCTGGAGATAAATAGAAAAGATTAGCTTATTTTTAAATAGACAAGCTAATCTTTTTAATAAATATTTGTATAATAGTGTATTTTAACATTTACATTTGCAGCAGCAACTATAGCAGTTTATAGAATTAAGTGAAGGAATATCAGAGTTTTTAACTATATAATTGTTAGGGCAAGGTATTTCTTCACAAAGAGCATAAAAAGCATATCCATACACTCGATAACAATTAAATGGAAGTTTATTAAAATCTTTATGAAAAATATTCTTCCATACTTGAACCCAAACAGATATATATATATCTAGACTAACATTAGTAGCATTACCAGGAATAATGAGTTGTCTGTTTTGAGCTGCTAAAAATAGAGGACTGTTAACTTTGTGAACAATTCTGCCAATAGTATAAGTTATTGTAAAATAAACAACGAAACCTCCTTGGTTATATATTTGTATACTACCATAACTTGGGGCATTATTATAAGATTTAATCATATATAATCACCTAAATGAAATAGAATTAAAAAAATATATATTTTAGTATATTCTGTCGAAATATTACTGGTTACAATTATTAGAAAATATATAATGTATTATTTATAATAAAGTAAAGTTATATTATTAAAATGTTGTTTTTATATGTAATATATTTTATTGACTACTTTTCATAAAAGTTGTAATATAAGTAATAGATAGGTGTAATATTTAGATATATGGTAGTATATTTAATATATGCTTTGTCAGAATATTAATTCTTTAAAAACAATTAATAATATTATGTAATTAGAAAATAAGGTGTATTATAATTACAATATGTATATTTTAACTATGAGTAATATAGAAATATATTATTAGACATTATT
The DNA here is from genome assembly GCF_003614235.1 of Clostridium novyi. The sequence goes on from NZ_CP029458.1 coordinate 1,912,590, forward strand.
TAAGGAGGAAATGTTATGAGTAAATACAAAGTAGGGGATCAATTAATAATAATCGAAAATCAACATGAAGATGTAAAAAAAATTAGTCAAATGATAGAATTGAAGGTAAATAAAGATAATTATTCTAAACTAACATTAGGAATAAAAATATTAAATGTAGAGTATGATAAACCTAATGTTACACTAACATATAGGAATGTAACAGGAGAAACTAAAAAGGTGTTTGCAATATGCAGAGATATTCCTAATTTTGATGAACAAATGGTTTTGGAAAAGGCTTTACTTAAAGCTTTTCAAGAAGAAATTATTAATATAAATGTTACTAAAAATCAAGGCTTACAATTAAAATACTAATAAAAAAGTTATTATTTTTTATTTCTATATAGCAATTATAATATGATTAAAAATCTCTATATCTTATTATGGTATAGAGATTTTTTAATTTTAAAAATTATATTATGATATAATAATATAAACTAATAAATAATTATAGAGGTGAATGTAATGACTACAATATACTTAACACGACATGGACAAACTCAATGGAACTTAAATAAGAGATTGCAGGGATGGAAAAACTCTCCTTTAACGGAACTTGGAATTTCACAAGCGGAGGCTTTAAGAGATAGACTTAAAGATATAGAGGTAGATATTATTTATACGAGTCCTATAGAAAGAGCATATAAGACAGCGGAAATAGTACGAGGAGATAAGAATATAGATATTATTAAAAACGATGGTTTAAAAGAATTAAATTATGGTAAGTGGGAAGGATCAACTATAGAAGAAATAGAAAAAAACCCTATGTACAATGAGCAATTAGATAATTTATTTAATAATCCAAAAAAATACATACCTTTTGGTGGAGAAACATACGAACATCTTTTAAAAAGAATAGATGCTACTATGAATGAAATACTTGAAAAAAATAAAGATAAAAAAGTATTAATAGTTACTCATGGAATGACATTAAAAGCACTTATTCATTATTTTAATGAAAATATGACAATTGATGATATTGTAAAGCTTCCGGTAATGGGACAAACTAGTCTTACTAAAATTGATGTAATTGATGGAAAATATAATTTAGTTTTTCAAAATGATACTAGTCATTATAATGATAATCATCGTGTGCAAATGGGATGGTAAGTTGATTTTACATATAATAAATGATATAATCACAACAGTTTTTAATTAATAAAATTAAATAGGTCGTTAGGTGCTCTATTAAAAGAGGTAAAAGGGAAAGTAGTTAAAGACTACTATAGCTCCCGCTACTGTAAATGAGGATGAAATCTAAATTACCATCCGTAAGGAGAAGGATCCCGCATCTTTTAAGATGCGGTTTTTTATTTTGAATTTAGGAGGAAATTCATGAACTTATTGAATACTGTTTTACAAGGAATAAAGCCATTAGATTATAGTGCTATGAATGAAGCACTAAAAAGGTTAGATAAGCTTGCAAAACCTCTTGGAAGTCTTGGAAGGCTTGAAGATATAGCAATGCAAATATCAGGAATAACAGGTAATGTTAAAAATAAGTGCAACAAAAAATGTACTATAGTTATGGCTGCTGATAATGGTATATGGGAGGAAGGGGTTAGTGCATGTCCTCAATCAATTACAGCTATACAAACAATTAATATGCTTAAAGGATTAACAGGGGTTGCAGTTATATCTAAACATGCTAATGCAGATATAAGAGTTATAGACATTGGAATTAATGCAGAAATAAGTCATCCAGATTTAATAAATAAAAAAATAAGATTGGGTACTCATAATATGCTTAAAGGTAATGCTATGACGAGAAGTGAAGCTATAAAAGCTATAGAGATTGGAATAGAAACTGTTGGAGATTTAATGAAAGAAGAGTATAGTGTTTTAGGTACTGGAGAAATGGGGATATGTAACACAAGTACAAGTAGTGCAATACTAATGTCTATTACAGGGTGTAGTGCTGATATTGCAGTTGGAAAAGGATCTGGCATTACGGAAGAAGCTTATATTAATAAGAAAAAGGTAATTAAAGAAGCTATAAATATTAATAAACCTAATAAGGAAGATTCTATCGATGTACTTTCTAAAGTAGGAGGATTTGATATTGCGGGACTTGTAGGGTGTTTTTTAGGAGCAGCTTATTATAGAGTACCTATAGTTATAGATGGGTTTATATCTAGTGCTGCTGCATTAATTGCATATAAATTAAATCCTTTAACTAAAGAGTACATGATTCCATCTCATGCTTCTAAAGAACCAGGGTTTAATCTTATTATGAAGGAACTTGAACTAGAGCCTTTGTTTAATCTTAATATGAGGTTAGGAGAAGGAAGTGGATGTCCATTAACTTTTGATTTAATAGATGTAGCTTCTGATATTATGTGTAATATGGCAACCTTTGAAGAGGCATCTATAGTTGATGATTATTTAGTTGATATAAGGTGATGAAATATGGGAAAAATTATATTAGTAACTGGTGGGGCAAGAAGTGGTAAGAGCAATTATGCTGAAAACATAGCTAAAGATATAGAGGGAAAAATACTATACATCGCAACGTCAATTCCCTTTGATGATGAAATGAAGCATAGAGTTGAAAAACACAAAGAAAGTAGACCAGAAGTTTGGGATACATATGAAGGATACAAAGATTTAGATATAGTAGTAAGAGAAAAGAATAGTTTATATGATGGTATGTTACTTGATTGTGTAACTATTATGACTTCAAATTTTATGTTTGATTATATTGGAGATAAAATAGGAGAAGCAGATAATATTACTTTAGATAAAGTAGAAAAAAAGATAATTACAAATTTTGAAAAGCTTTTAAATGAAGTTAATAAAGGAAATAGCACAATGATACTTGTAACTAATGAATTAGGTTATGGAATAGTTCCAGAAAATAAATTAGCACGAGTATATAGGGATATAATAGGTAGAATAAATCAATACATAGCATCAAGGGCAAGTGAGGTATATCTAGTTGTATGTGGTATACCAATGAAGGTTAAGTGAGGAATAATAAATGAAAAATTTAATATTAATGATTCAGTTTTTTACAAGGATACCTATAAACGTAGAAATAAATGTTAAAGAGGATTCCTTTGCAAAAGGAATATGTTATCTTCCCATTGTAGGACTTATTATAGGTATGTTTAATGTGGCTACATATATTATAGCTTCTAAATTAACTACAGGAATGTTTCCAATAGTAGTAGCATTACTTGCAAATACCATGATAACAGGAGCATTTCATATAGATGGTCTTGCAGATACTTGTGATGGTATTTTTTCTTCAAGAAAAAAAGAAAGAATGCTTGAAATAATGAAAGATAGTAGAGTTGGAACTAATGGTGCTATAGCTATAGTATTTGATTTTATGTTTAGAGCATGCATACTTAATAGTTTAAGTGAAAAATATATTTTAATATCAATAATAATGGCACCAGTAGTTGCTAAAACCATTGTTACATTATTAATGTGTTTTTCTGTTTATGCACGAAAAGAAGGTGGCCTTGGTGGTGTTTTTTTGGAGAAGGTAGAACCTTTTAGAATGATAATTGCTTTTGCAATTTGTATTATTTTAGGATATTTAGTTATAGGTTATAAATTCTTATTAATATTATTTATAACAGTTATAATTATGGAAATATATAAAAGATTTATATACTCTAAAATAGATGGAATGACAGGAGATACATTAGGTGCTGCAAATGAGATAGCTGAGATTATGTTTATATTAATATTATTAGTATTTTGGAGGTATTATTTCATATGACCTCGTTATATTTAGCAAGACATGGAGAATCAGAATTAAATGTTGCTGGGGTGTATTTTGGAGTAACTGATTGTCATCTTACACAAAAGGGAGAGAAGCAGTGTATAGAATTAGGAGAAAAATTAAGTGACATAGATTTTGATATTATAATTACAAGTCCATTAAAAAGAGCTTTTCACTCTGCAGAATTAATAAGTAATGCTTCTAAAGAAGATATTATTGTTATGAAGGATCTTATGGAGCTTAATTTTGGAGCATGGGAAGGCATGCACTATAAAGATATAGAAAAAGAATATAATAGTAAATGGAAAGAATGGACAAAAGATTGGAAAAATGTATCACCACCGAAAGGGGAAAGCTTTAAAGAATTTTATAATAGAGTAAAAATAATTTTAGAAAATATATTATCTAAATATAAGGATAAGAAAATACTTGTGGTTTGCCATCAGGGTACGTTGAGGGTAATAGCTTCAGTTTTATTGGATATGGGTACCAATGGATATTGGAGATTTGCATTTGATTATGGAAAGTATAGTTTATTTGAAATAACCGATGGCTTTGCAGTATTAAAAAAAATTAATGGTTAGAGGATGTATACATATGAAAAATAAGAGTATTATGATTCAAGGAACAGCATCATCTGTTGGGAAAAGCATACTTTGTACTGCACTTTGCAGAATATTTTATAAGGATGGGTATAATGTAAATCCTTTTAAATCGCAAAATATGTCTCTTAACTCAGCAATAACTTGTAATGGTGGAGAAATAGGAAGAGCGCAGTATATGCAAGCAGAGGCTTCAGATAAAGTTCCATCAGTAAAGATGAATCCTATTTTATTGAAACCTAATTCTGATAGAGGTTCACAGGTTATAATAAATGGCAAAGTATTTAAAAACATGGATGCCGTAGATTATTATAAATTTAAACCAGAGTTAAAAAAAGAAGTTGCTAAAATTTATAAAAGTTTAAGTAATGAAAGTGATGTAGTTGTAATAGAAGGTGCAGGAAGTCCAGCTGAAATCAATTTAAATAAAGAAGACTTTGTTAACATGGGAATGGCAAAGATAGCAAAATCACCGGTAATATTAGTTGGAGATATAGATAAAGGTGGAGTATTTGCATCTATAGTTGGAACAATGATGCTTTTAAAAGAAGATGAAAAAAAGCTTGTAAAAGGAGTTATTATTAATAAATTTAGGGGAAGTTATGAAATTTTAGAGCCAGGACTAAAAATGTTAGAGGATATAATAAAGGTTCCTGTACTAGGGGTTATACCATATTTTAATTTAAATCTTGAGGATGAAGATAGTGCTACAGATTGGAGTAAGTTTAATTTTAATTCTAATGGTGATATTGATATAGCTGTAATAAGACTTCCTTATATGTCTAATTTTACTGATATTAATGCATTAAAGCTTTATAAAGATGTTAATGTAAGGTTGATTGAGAGAAAAGAAGAATTAAATAATCCTGATTTAATTATTATTCCTGGAAGTAAAAGCACCATTAAAGATATGGAATATCTTAAAACTTCAGGTCTTAAGGATAGTATAATAAATTGTAATAAAAATGGAAGCTTTGTTTTTGGTATTTGTGGTGGATTTCAAATATTAGGATCAAAAATTTTAGATCCTAAGAAAATAGAGGGAAATATAACTTCAATTGAAGGATTAAATCTTTTAAATTCTATTACTGAAATTAAAACTAGCAAAACAACTACTTTAACAAAAGCTAAGGATACACTTTTTAACTGTAATATACAGGGTTATGAGATACATATGGGAGAAACAAGTATACAGGATGCAATTCCTTTTGCATCAATTTATGAGAGAAATAAAATTAAATATGAAAACATAGATGGTGCTATAAGTAAAGATGGAAAAGTTCTAGGCACATATATTCATGGAATATTTGATAATTCTGAGTTTACAAGAAGTCTTTTAAATAAAATAAGAAAATGTAAAGGAAAAGATGTTATAAAAGAAGTTCCAAAGGATTATTGGGAATTTAAAAATAAAGAGTACGACAAGCTTGCAAATATTGTTCGTGAAAATTTAGACATGAAAAAATTATATGACATAGTAAATGAGGGTGCAGATGAGTAATATTTATTTAGCATTTATATTAGATTGTATTTTAGGGGATCCTTACTGGTTTCCACATCCAGTTAGATTTATTGGAAAGTATATAAGCTTTTTTGAAAAACAAATTAGAAAAGCAAATTTTAAGGATAGAACTTTAAAAGTATGGGGTATATTTTTAACATTAAGTACAATAGTACTAACTTATGGCATATGTTTTGGAATATTAAAGGCTGCCTATGTTATAAATCCAAAAGTTTATTATATATTAAATATAGTAATATTATGGACTTGTATAGCTCCTAAATGTTTATCAAATGAAGCTATAAAAATATATAAGGAACTTTTAAACAATAATATAGAGAAATCAAGAAAACAGTTATCTTATATTGTAGGACGTGATACTGATAACTTAGATGAAGGTGAAATTACAAGAGCAGTAGTTGAAACTGTTGGAGAAAATACTTCAGATGGAATAATAGCACCTCTTATGTATATGTTTTTAGGAGGAGCACCTTTAGCACTTACATATAAGGCAATTAATACATTGGATTCAATGGTTGGGTATAAGGAAGATATTTATTTTAATTTTGGATGGTTTTCGGCAAAGTTAGATGATGTTGTAAACTATATACCTGCAAGATTAACGGCATTATTTATGATTATAAGTGCCTTTATTTTAAGATTTGATTATAAAAATTGTATTAAGATTATAAATAGAGATAAAAATAATCATACAAGTCCAAATGCAGGATATCCAGAATCAGCTATAGCAGGAGCTTTAAAAATTAAGCTTGGAGGAACAAACTCTTATTTTGGAAAACTTACATATAAGCCTACTATTGGTGATGAATTAAAAAAACTAGAAAAAGAAGATATAAGAAAAGCTACTGTACTGATGTATGGCACAACTATTGTAAGTATAGTTATATTTTCTATAGTTTTAGTATCTTGTGGTTTAGTATATTAGATATAAAAAGGAGAAGTTAAAATGAATTTTCATGGTGGTGACATATATAGCATTAAAAATAATGTATTGGACTTTAGTTCAAATATAAATCCTCTGGGAGTTCCTGAAAGCTTTAAAAAAGCACTTACAGAGAATATAAATGATTTTATTAGATATCCAGATATTAAATACACAGATCTTAAAAATACAATTAAAGATTATATAGGAATAGATGATATAGATAAAATAGTTCAAGGAAATGGTGCTGTTGAAATTATTTATAAGGCAATAGGTGCTGTTAAATGTAATAAGGTATACATAGTAAGTCCTACTTTTTCAGAATATAGAAGGGCAGTGGAGCTTAATAATTTAGAATGTGAAGAAATAGATGTATTTGATGAGGAATACAGCTCTATAGATATAGATAAGCTTTTAAATAAGGTTCAAGAGAATTCTTTAGTTATAGTATGTAATCCTAATAATCCAACAGGAAGTCTTATAAAAAGAAAAGTAATGATAGAGTTAGTAGAAAAGCTTAAAGACATTAAAAGTAGTTTAATAATTGATGAAGCATTTATAGAATTTACTCCAAATAGTGATGAAAATAGTATGGTTCCACTAGTTTTAAATTATAACAATTTAATTATAGTTAGAGCTGCTACAAAGTTTTTTGGGATGCCAGGAATTAGACTTGGATATGGTGTTACTCAAAATATAGAGTATATGAATAATATAAAAGAAAAACTTGAACCTTGGAACATAAATACAGCAGCAGTTATAGCAGGAAATACTATATTTAAGGATACAGAGTATATAAAAAAATCTAAAGAATGGATATCAAAAGAAAGAGAATTTTTATATGGTGAGTTAAATAAGTTTCAAGAATTAAAAGTATATAAATCTAATGCTAATTTTCATTTACTTAAAATAAATAAATCTAGTATCAATGCATATAAACTTAAAGATATACTTGTTAAAGAAGGTATACTTATTAGAGTACCTAAAGGTTTCTATAATTTATCTGATTTACACTTTAGACTCGCTATAAAAGATAGAACTAGTAATGAAATTTTAATAAGTAAGCTTAAAATGATATTTAAATAGATTAAATATATAATTATTAATAATTAGGAGGATGAATATGTTTAAAAGAAACAGTACAAGAAAAAGAGAAGTTTTAAGTTTATTTTTAACACTATCTATGATATTTACTTGTATATTTTCATTTACCGGTTGTGTAAATAAGCCTGTAAAAGAAAATAAAACAGAAATAAGTGAAAGTGTTAATTATCCATTAAAAATTAAAGATTCTTATAATAGGGAAGTTACTATAGATAAAGAACCAAATAGAATTGTATCTATAGCACCTAATATTACTGAAACAGTATTTGCACTTGGAAAAGGTGAAAAGCTTGTAGGAAAAACAGATTATTGCGATTATCCTAAAGATGTTAAAAAAGTTCAAACTATAGGAAGTTTAACAAAACCTAATATAGAAAAAATTGTAGAGTTAAAACCGGATGTTGTAATAGCATCAACTCATTTTAAAAAAGATGTGTTAAGTAAGTTAGAAAAACTAAACATAAAGGTGTTGGTTTTATATGGAGCTGAAACTTTTGATGGAGTATATGATACTATAAATAAAGTTGGAGAAGTATTAAATGCCAAATCTCAAGCAAGTAAGCTAGTAAATAATATGAAAGAAAAAGTAGCTAATGTAACAAATAAAGTTAAAAATTCAAATAAACCTAAAGTTTATTATGTAGTTTCTTATGGTAAAATGGGAGATTTTACGGCAACAGGAGATACTTTTATAGGAAGTATGATAGAAATGGCTGGTGGAATTAATGTAGCTAAAGATTCAACAAAATGGCAATATAGTATTGAAAAGTTAGTGGAGAAAAATCCAGATATAATTATATGTTCTAAGTACTTCAATACAAAAAAAGGTATAGAAATATCTAATGGTTATAAGGATTTAAAAGCAATTAAAAATGGAAAACTAATAGAAATAGATAATAATCTTTTAGATAGACAAGGACCTAGAATTGCAGAAGGATTAGAAGATTTAGCAAAGATAATTCATCCAGATTTATTTAAATAAGAAGTCTTTTGAAACATTAAATTCAAAAGTATTTACGGAGAGGATTTAACATGTCATTTATTGGAAACAAGAAACAAAATAAAAATATGTTTATTTTAGGGATACTAGTATTAGGAGTAATTATTATATTTTGTACATATTTAGGTGTAGCAAGTATATCATTTAGACAAACTTCTTTTATAATTCTAAGTAAAATTCCTATATTAAATAAATATATTAAATTAGATGATATAAAAGAAACATCTAAATTAATAATATTAAATCTAAGGCTTCCAAGAGTTTTACTAGCTTCTTTAGTTGGGGCTGGTCTTTCCGTAGTAGGTGCTTGTTTTCAAAGTATATTTAAAAACCCAATGGCAGATCCATATACCTTAGGAGTATCTTCTGGTGCTGCCTTTGGTGCAACTCTCACTATAGTTTTGAACTTAAGTGGGAGTTTTTTAGGTATAGGATGTATGTCTATAGGAGCATTTATAGGAGCACTTATTACAGTGATTATAGTTTATTTTATAGCAAGGATAGGAAGTAAGATACCTACAACAACATTGCTTTTATCTGGAATTGCTATAAGCTTTATGTTATCGTCATTTATATCATTAATTATGATATTTAAAAGAGAAGAAATTGAAAATATAGTAATGTGGACAATGGGTAGTATATCTACGGCTAGTTGGCAGCAAATAATATTAGTATTTCCTTTTGTAGTTATAGGGATAGGTTTATTATACATATTTACAAGAGAATTAAATATTATGCTTTTAGGTGATGATACTGCTAAAAATTTAGGGGTAGATACAGATAAGATAAAAAAAATATTAGTAGTTATTTGCACTATAATAGTAGCCGTAATAGTTTCTGTAAGTGGAGTTATTGGATTTATAGGACTTATAATTCCTCATTTTATACGAATGGTATTCGGATCAGATAATAGGGCTGTTATACCATTTTCAGCTTTAGGTGGAGCATTGTTTTTAATAATATGTGATACTATTGCAAGAAGTTTAGTACCACCTATGGATATTCCTGTAGGAATAATTACATCGTTATTAGGAGTACCATTTTTTATTAATCTTTTATATAAGGCTAAAAAGAATGTATTTTAGATAATTAATCTCAATATATAAAATTTTGATTTAGAAAGGAAATATTATTATGAAAATAACAACAATAATAGAAAATTCATTGGGGGATAAAAAAGAATTATATAATGAACATGGAATATCTTTTTTTATAGAAACTAATAATGGAAATATATTATTTGATACAGGACAAAGTGGAGATTTTATTGAAAATGCAAATAATCTAAATATAGATTTAAGTAAAACAGATTATTTAGTTCTTAGTCATGCACATTATGATCATTGTGGTGGAGTTAAAAGATTTTTAGATTCTTTTAATGTAAAATCTAAATTTTATGTAAGTAATAAATTTTTTTTAAATAGCAAGAAATATCATTATTTATATGAAAGAATAAATTCCGATTTTCATTGTAATAAAGCTAGATATAAATATATAGGTATAGATTTTGACGAATCATTTATAAAAGAAAAGAAATTAGATATTAATTATGTAAAAGATGATATGATAGAACTTATAGATAATATTAAAATATTTACTAACTTTGAAAGAAGATATGATTTTGAAAAAAGAAATCCTAATATGATGATTAAAAGAGGAGAAGAATATATTGTAGATACTTTTGAAGATGAAATAGTACTAAGTATAGAAACAGAAAAAGGACTTTTAATATTACTAGGATGTTCTCATCCAGGAATCTTAAATATAATATATAGTATAATGAAACGAACAAGAAAAAATATTTATGGAATTTTAGGTGGAACTCATCTTGTAGAAGCAGATAATAATCGTATAGAAAAAACTATACAAGTATTAAAAAAAATGAACATTAAACTTTTAGGAGTATCTCATTGTACTGGAAAGAAAGCAGTAGAAGCTTTTAAAAATCAATGTGATAATTTTTTTGTTAATTCAACTGGAACTATAATAGAATTATAATCATTCATTCTTTAACATAAAAGTAATTAATGAATATATTATTTATGGAAATATAAATAATAATAGAGGTGTTGTTAGTGAATGATTATTTAAAAAGACAAACAGTATTTGATCGACCAATAGATATATATATACAAAATAATACAGATAAAGATTTTACATTATTTAAGACAGAGTTACAAAGTGGAATGATATATTCAAATGCACAACCCCCAAAACTTATAAAAGCCGGAGGAAAAGGATATTTTAAAGGTGATCAAACAGGACTTGTAGGATCCTCTGGATTTGTAACGTATAATACCAAATTAGGTAATACCACAGTATACTTAACATTTTATTGGAGCCATCCAGAAGGTAATACAGATAGTATTTATTATGGATATTCAAGTCCATTTGGTTTATTTTTTGTAACACCTAAAGATAATTATGATTTAAGTCATCTACCTACAAATCAAAAATTTAAAGTGAAGGATTGGATTACAAATGAATATAGTGAACAAAGTGTACTAACATTGAATCCACCAGAACATATAAGTCAATCTGTTACGTATCTTGTTCAATATGGCTTAGGGTATAAGGCTGTATAGTTAAAAAATATATTATTAATAAAATTGGTTGGTGAAATATGTGCAAAATAAATTTTGTAAATCCTGTAGACAAAGTTATTTTATAGATGAGAAAATTTCATATATTTGCCAAAATGAGTATGAATATTTTTTAAGTAAACCTAACGTAGTAGGGGTAGGTTTAGGATATAAGATTAGTAATGGATTTAATACAAATAAAAAATGTATCAAGGTATTTGTAAGTAGGAAAGTTCCTAAAAATCAAATATCATGTAATTATATGATTCCTAGTAATTATAAAAATATAGAAACTGATGTAATAGAAAGTGGCATTATCAGAGCAATTTCATTAAAGGATAGAGTAAGACCAGTTACTGCAGGATATAGTATAGGACCTTTAACTAAAAGATATGGAGGATCAATGGGATGTTTATTAACAGATGGAGTTGATTATTATATATTAAGTTGTAATCATGTTCTTGCATATTTTGGAGAAGTAGAACTAAATACACCTATATTACAACCATCCGCTACAGATGGTGGAAAAAAGGAAAGTGATATATTTGCTATACTTTCAAAATATATTCCTATAAAATTTGAAAGTACATTTAGTCATCCCACAAACTATGTTGATTGTGCAATAGCAAAAGTAATTAATAAATCTTTAGTATCTTCTTCAATTGCTTTAATTGGGAAACCTAAAGGACTAATTATTCCAAGATTGAATGAACCAGTACAAAAAGTTGGTAAAAGTACTGAACTAACTGTTGGAAAAATACTAGCTATAGATTGTAGTACTAAAGTTTTATTTTCAAATGGGAAAATTGGAATATTTAAAAAACAAATAGCTACAAATCTAATAGTGAAAGAAGGAGATTCTGGAAGTGTAATGTTAGATTACAATAATAATATTATAGGACTTTTAATGAGTGGTACTGACATAATAAGTATGGCTAATCCAATACAATTAATTTTAGATATATTAAAATTAAAACTAGTTATATAAATAAAAAAAACTAATTATAAATTAAAAATTTATAATTAGTTTTTTGTTTATTAAAATTTATAATAAAATAACTTTAATAATATAAAAAATAAGTTTACATAATTATAATTATGTAATAATAACAAAATGTAAACTAAAATGAATATATAAATACTCACAACATATAGTATTTATAGAAATTAACTTAATAAATCTTAAAAAGGAGTTTTAAAATATTAACATGATATTATCAATAATTATATATATTTTAATATGCATTATTTGTATAATAATTATATATAATCAGAAAAATACTTTTGAAAAGTTTTTAATAAATTTTTTATTTTTAATGATAGGTACAATAATTGCACTTTATGGATTATATGTATCAATAAATATTAGCAATAATAAACCTTTATATCTTAGGAAACCAATAGTTTTTAGTTTATTATTTATTTCTTTGTTATTAGTTTTGATGCTTTATAATATGTATTTTATATGGAAAGACATTAATTCATTTAATAATAACTCCAGTAGTATTAAAAAGTATATTTATAATAATAAATTTGCTTTTTTTTTAATAATAATTATATTTTCAATTTCATTAGTAATAATTGCTTATGGGTTTATATATTATATAATAAACAATCTTCCAACAGATATAGCTTTGGATTTAAAAGGAAACTTTATGGATGATGGTAGAAAAAAAACCTTTGGAGAATGTATTTATTTTAGCGCTGTTACATTTTTTACCGTGGGTTTTGGAGATATGATACCTAGAGGTGTGTTTTTTTTAGGAATCATTTTATTAGAAATGATAACATCATATTTATTAACTATAATTTCTATACCAATTTTTTTATCTATTTTAATAGATGGATTAAGAATTGATAAAAGAGAAAAGAAATAAGGAAATGGATTAATAATCCATTTCCCTATTTTTACTTCTTCTTGGTGGTTTAGGACCAAGATATTGATAATAATAACATTGAATTCTTCCATTATACAATTTTCTATTTTTATCAGATTTTTTACCAAAACATTTTTCAAATTGGTCATATGATGTAATTATAAATTTTGACCAAGTTTCAAATTTGTCAAAGACTTTACCCATTTCTTTATAAAGAGCTTTAACTTCTTTTAGTTCATTTAATCTTTCACCATATGGAGGATTACAAACTATAGTACCATATCTATAATGAGTTTTTAATTCATTCATAGGTTGAGTTTGAAAATGAATGCAATCATCTACACCAGCTTTTATAGCATTTTCTCTTGCAATAGGTATTATCTTGCTATCTATATCATATCCGAATATATGATATTCTTTATCATACATAATAGCTTCATATGCTTCTTTTCTAACTTTTTTCCATGTAAGTGAAGATATGATGAAATCCCATTCTTCGCATGCAAATTTTCTATTAAGACCTGGAGCTATATTTCTAGCAATCATAGCAGCTTCTATAGGAAGTGTTCCTGAGCCGCAAAATGGATCTATAAATAATCTATCATATCTCCAGTTACTTAGTGTAACTAATGCTGCAGCTAAAGTTTCTTTTAAAGGAGCTGCACTACCTTTTTCTCTATAGCCTCTTTTATGTAATGCTTCACCACTAGTATCTAGTAAAATAGTAACTACATCATCTAGTATAGAAATTAATATTGGATATAAACTTCCGTCTTCGCTAAACCATTCTACTTCATATTCTTCTTTTAAATTTTCTACAATAGCCTTTTTACATATTGATTGTATATCAGATAAACTAAAAAGTGCTGATTTTACTGATTTTGCATTTACAACAAAGTTAGCATCTTCAGGTAGATAATCTGCCCAAGGAATGCCCTTTGTGCCTTGGAATAATTCTTCAAAAGTTGTGGCTTTGAATTCAGCTAGTTTTATATATACTCTATCTGCACATCTAAGCCAAAGATTAGATTTACATATACATTCTTCATCACCTATATATGAAACCTTTCCATTTTCAACTTGTAGATCTTTACATCCTAATCTTTTTAATTCTTTTCCTACAAGTCCTTCTAAACCAAAAGCCGCTGTTGCAACTAGTTCATATTTTGCCATGTAAGTTTATCCCTCACTTTTATTATTTAATTAGTACTTAATAAAAATACAGTATTTATAATATATCACTATATAATATAAAAAACAACAGAATTACCATAGCTATATATTATTTGATTAAAAAAAGAAATACTTATATAATAAACTCTGTAAATAAAAGATTGTAGGTGATTATTTTGAAAGAAAGACTTCAAAAATATATGGCAGCTTGTGGAGTTGCATCCAGGAGAAAATGTGAAGAAATTATTTTGCAAGATAGAGTAAAGGTTAATGGTGAAATAGTTAATGAACTTGGTTTTAAAGTTGATCCAGCAAAGGATAGGGTACATGTAGATTCTGTGCTTATTAGTTTAGAAGAAAAAAAAGTATATATAGCACTTAATAAGCCAGAAGGTTATGTATCAACTGTTAAAGATGAACGTGGAAGAAAAACTATACTAGATATAGTAAAAGTTAATGAAAGAATTTTCCCAATAGGTAGATTAGACTATAATACCTCTGGACTAATTATTCTTACTAATGATGGTGATGTGTATAATAAAATAATCCATCCTCGTGAAGAAATAGATAAAGTATACATAGCAGTAATTAAAGGAGTGCCATCAAATGATGAAATAAAAAATTTTTGTAATGGTGTGGATATTGGAGGTTATGTAACATCTAAAGCAAATTTTGAAATAATAGAAAAGTTAGATGACAAATGTAAGGTGAAAATAGTTATACATGAAGGTAAAAACAGACAAGTAAGACGTATGTGTGAAAAAATTGGTCATCCAGTTATAGCTCTTAAAAGAGTATCTGTAGGAAAAATATCTCTAAGTACAATTAAAAGAGGTGAATGGAGATATTTGAATGATTCAGAAGTAAACTATTTAAAAAGTTTATAATATTTATTTTAAATTTATTATACGGTTAATAAAACTACATGATATATTGATAAAAAAATTAATTGATGTTAAAATGAAGTAAAAATTTCATATTGTTGCTACTTAAGAAAGGATTGAATAAAATAATGGATGACAATACTCAAGACCTAATGAGAACCATACAGATGAAATTCACCAGGTTAAGTAAAGGTCAAAAATTAATAGCTGAATATATATTAAAACATTATGATAAGGCCGCTTTTATGACAGCTGCTAAACTTGGAAATAGTGTAGGTGTTAGTGAATCTACAGTTGTAAGGTTTGCAAATGAACTTGGATTTAGTGGATATCCAAAATTACAGAAAGCACTTCATGATTTAATAAAAAATAAGCTAACTACAGTACAAAGAATAGAAATATCAAATAATTTGATAAACCAAGAAAACTCTTTAAAAGGAGTCTTAAAAGGAGACATGGAAAATATCCGTGCTACTTTAGAAAAAATAAACTATAAAGATTTTGAAGAAGTAGTTGATAGTATATTTCAAGCTAAACGAATTTATATAATTGGGCTTAGAAGTTCTACTGTTTTAGCCGAATTTTTAGCTTTTTATCTAAATATGATTTTAGATAATGTAAATGTAAAAGTTGTAAAGCATGGTATAAGTGATGTTTTTGATCAAATGATAAATATCACAAAAGAAGATTTACTTATAGGTATAGGATTTCCTCGTTATGCAGCAAGAACAGTAGAAGCATTATCTTTTGCTCAAACTAAAGGTACAAAAGTAGTTGCAATAACGGACAGTTTATTATCACCCCTTGCTACAAAGGCTCAATATACATTAATAGCTCAAAGTAATATGGCTTCTTTTGTTGACTCATTGGTTGCACCTCTTAGTGTAATTAATGCTTTAATTGTTGCAGTAGGATTAAGAGAAAAAGAACACATATCTAGTTTATTTAAAGAATTAGAGAATATTTGGGAAGAGTATCAAATTTATTCATGCAAAAAGGAAGAATGATTTAATTTTTATTAAAGTGAGGAGTTATTCTTAATTTCTTACTTTTTTTATTTGTGTATAGTTCACTTATTATATACTTGAATAGACTCATACATTATATTGAACTATAATAATATATACATTTATATACTTATAAAGAGGTGGATCAATGAAAAAAGTTGTAGTTATAGGCGGTGGACCCGCTGGTATGATGGCAGCAATTAAAGCTGCAGAGGAACATAATGTAATTCTTTTAGAAAAAAATCATAAGCTAGGTAAAAAATTATTTATAACAGGAAAAGGAAGATGTAATATTACAAATAATAAAGATATAAGTGAATTTTTTGAAAATATACCTGTTAATTCAAATTTTATGTACAGTAGCTTATATTCATATACTAATTTAGATACAATGGACTTTTTTGAAAATTTAGGAGTACATTTAAAAGTAGAAAGAGGAGATAGGGTTTTCCCTAAATCAGATAAATCTTCGGATATTATAAAAGCGTTTGAAAAAGAACTTGCAAATAAAAAAGTAAATGTAATGTTAAATTCTAGTGTTAAGAATATTATAGAAAAAGATAATAGAATATTAAAGGTAGTACTTGAAAGTGGAAAAGAAATATCAGGAGATTATTTTATATTTGCAACAGGAGGACTTTCATATCCTCAAACAGGATCTACTGGAGAGGGGTTGTCTTTTTCAAGAAAATTAGGTCATAAGATAGTAGAACCAAAACCGGCATTAGTTCCTATTGAAGTAAAAGAAGAATGGATTAAAGAATTACAAGGACTTTCTCTTAAGAATGTTAAGTTTTCTATTAAAAATAAAAATAATAAAAAATTATATGAAGAATTTGGTGAAATGCTATTTACCCATTATGGGGTATCAGGTCCTATAGTGTTAAGTGGAAGTAATATAGTGAATAAAGAATCTAATTTAAAGATAGTAATTAATTTAAAACCAGCATTAACATCTGAAGAGTTAGATAAAAGAATTCAAAAAGATTTTTCAAAATATCTTAATAAGGATTTTAAAAATGCACTTAATGATTTATTACCACAAAAGCTAATATCTATTATAATAAAACTAAGTGAAATAAATGAAGATAAAAAGGTAAACTCAATTACTAAAGAAGAAAGAAAGAAACTTTGTAGTTTAATTCAAAATTTTGAATTAAATATAAAGGGGCTTAGACCTATAGCGGAGGCAATAGTTACATCAGGGGGAGTAAGTACAAAAGACATAGATCCGTCTACTATGAAATCTAAAATAATAGATAATTTATATTTTGCAGGTGAAATGATAGATGTTGATGCGTACACAGGTGGATATAATCTACAAATAGCTATGTCCACAGGTTTTTTAGCAGGAACAAGTATATATAAATAAACAAGTTATAAAAAATAGAGGATTTTAATTATTTTCATAGAATATAGGATATATTACTTAGACTATAAGTAAGAAATAAGAAAGGCGGTATCACATTGAAAATAAACGTAGCAATAGATGGACCGGCAGGAGCTGGAAAAAGTACAATAGCAAAAATGGTTGCAGATAAGTTTAATCTTATGTATATAAATACAGGTTCTATGTATAGAGCTATAACATTAAAAGCTATGGAAAATAATATTGCACATACAGAGATAGATAAGTTGTGTAAGCTTATGAATTCTCTTGAAATGCATTTTGAAAATGATAGATTAGTACTTAATGGTGAAGATATCAATGATGAATTAACATTACCTAGAATAAGTGACAACGTATCAAATTATGCAGCAATTCTTGAAGTAAGAGAAAAACTTGTTTACCTTCAAAGAAAAATGTCAGAAAAGTATAATGTTATAATGGATGGTCGTGATATTGGAACAGTTGTATTGAAGGATGCACCATTTAAGTTTTATTTAAATGCTTCTCCAGAAGAAAGAGCATCAAGACGTTATAAAGAATTATGTGCAAAAAATATAGAAGTAAATTATGATAATATTTTAGAAGAAATAAAAAAAAGAGATTATATAGATTGTAATAGAGAAGTAAATCCATTAACTAAAGCTGAAGATGCTATGGAAATAGATACAACTAAAATGTCTATACAGGAAGTTGTAGATGAAATTTGTTCTGTTATAGGTAATACACTTAATAAATAAGGTAGTGATTTTATTATGAAGATTCAATTAGCTGATAAAGCAGGTTTTTGTTTTGGTGTTAATAGAGCTGTAGATACAGCTTTAAACTCTAGAGAAAAATATAATAAACCTATATATACATTAGGACCATTAATACATAACAACGATGTTGTTAAATTTTTGAAATCAAAAGATATTAATTCTATAGAATTAGAAGATTTAGATAACTTAAAAGAAAATGATGTTATAGTAATAAGGTCTCATGGAATAACTCCTAAAGTTTTTGATATTCTAAAGGAAAAAAAATTTATAATAGCTGATGCTACATGTCCTTATGTAGCACATATACATGAAAGAGTAAAAAAATATTATGAACTTGGTTATAAAATAGTTATAGTTGGAGACTCAAATCATCCTGAAGTCATAGGTATAAATGGTTATTGTAATGATACAGCTATTATATCTAAAGATGGATTGAATATTAGTAAGTTACCAGCGAAAGTATGTATAGTAGCTCAAACTACTGAAAAGCAAGAAAATTTTCAAAAGGTAACTGAAAAAATAAAGCCTTTATGTGATGAACTTATAACCTTTAATACCATATGTAATGCTACTAAAATAAGACAAGAAGCTGCATCTATATTATCACAGAATGTAGATACTATGGTTGTAATTGGAGGATTTCATAGTTCTAATACAACTAAGCTATTTGAAATTTGTAAGAATAACTGTAAAAATACTATTCACATTGAAAATGTAAAACAGATACCTAAAGAATTAATAAATTCTAGCAATAATATAGGTGTTACAGCAGGAGCTTCAACACCTGATTGGATTATAAAGGAGGCAATATTAAAAATGAGTGAATACACTAATTCAGAATTGAATGAACAATTGGCTTACATGGAACAAAATGATGTTAAAATAGCTGTAGGTGATACTGTAAAAGGACAAATTATATCATTAAATGAAAAAGAAGCTTTTATTAATATAGGACATAAAAAAGATGGTATAATTCCTTTAAAAGAAGCTACTAGAGATGAAAATGTTTCAATGAAAGATTTATTCAATGTAGGTGATGAGATAGAAGCTAAAGTAATAAGTCTTAAAAATAGTGATGATTGTATAGTACTATCAAAAATAGAAATTGAAAGAGAAGAAGCTTTTAAAGAAATAGAAAATGCTTTTAATAATAAAAGTCAAATAACAATATCTATAAAAGAATCTGTTAATGGAGGAATTATAGGAAGATATAAAGGAGTTAGAGTATTTGTTCCTGCATCACATGTAGAACTTTTTCATGTAAATGATTTAAGTAATTATATAGGTCAAGACATGCAAGTTAAAATTATCGAGTTTAAAGTTAATAAAAGAGTAACAAAAATTGTAGCATCTAGAAGAGAATTACTAATTAAAGCACAAGCAGAAAAAGAAGAAGAAGCATGGAATACACTTAAAAAAGATGAAGTTATAGAAGGTGAAATTAGAAGATTAACTTCTTTTGGTGCATTTGTAGATGTAAATGGTATAGATGGATTATTACACGTTTCTGAAATTTCTTGGGGTAGAGTAGAAAAACCTGAAGATGTTTTAAAAGTGGGTGAAAAAGTTAAAGTATTTATATTGGATATAGATAAAGAAAATAAAAAATTATCTTTATCTATTAAGAAATTAACAGATGATCCATGGACTAATATAGAAGAAAAATATCCTATAGGATCTATTGTTTTAGGAAAAGTAGTTCGTTTTGCTGATTTTGGTGCATTTGTACAATTAGAACCAGGAGTAGATGGATTAGTACATGTTTCTGAAATAAGTTATAAAAGAATAAATAAGCCAAGTGATGTATTGAAATTAAATGAAGAAGTTAAAGCAAAAATTTTAAATGTAAATAAAGATGGAAAAAGATTAAGTCTAAGTATAAAAGAAGCAGAATAGTCTTTTGAAATAATGCACAGAGATACTATACTATTTCTTGTGCATTATTTTTTATTATAAAGAAAGTAATATATAGTCACTTTTTTATATATTTTAAAATATAATAGTTACAATAATTTATCTCGAAGAGGTTTGAATATGTATACTTTAGACATACTTAATAAAAGCAACTTAAATGAATTTAGTAATCTAAATGAACTTAGGTTTAAATTTAACAAATTAAATAAAGATTTTTGGGAATCATACTATAATTTAAATAATGTTCAACTACTTTTACTGAGAAAAAAATTAAAACTGTTAAAAAAAGGAGGAAAATATATAGGATATATTTGGCTGGGAAATAAGACTAACAATATATGTAAAATTAATTCTATGTATATAATTGAGAGTAATATATTATTAGATGAGTATTCATATTTAATAAATAATATAGATGTTTCCTATCCATTAATATATCAATGTGAAAAAAATAGATATAACTTTGAAATTTTATGTGATTTAGGGTTTAAGAAAAAACATGGAATGATTGAAATGAGCCAAGAACTAAAAAAATTAAAAGATTTGTATATTCCACATGATATATCTTTCAAAAAGTTTATTAGAGGTAAGGATGAACCTATTCGTTGTTTTATACAAAATACTGTATTTGATTCAAAAGATAGAGTGCCATTAAAGATTGAAGATATATATTATGATGAAATGCAAGAATATTATTGTGAAGATTCATCTATATTTATGAAAAAAGGTAAAGCATATATTGGATATGGACAAATTATTTTAAGACAAAATATACCTTTTATAGTCAATTTCGGAATACTACCAGAATATCAGAATAAGGGATATGGTATGCTTTTTTTAAAGTATTTATTAAATTTATTATATAAAAAAAACAAATGTTTTGTGAAAATAAATGTAACCTCTGAAAATTATAAAGCATTAACCTTGTATAAAAGAATGGGATTTAATGAAGATTATGAAAAATCAAGATGGTATTTCTCCAAGTAACATATAAAAAGAGCAGATAAATGCTCTTTTTATATGTTACTATTCAAAATTAAAATCGTTAAGTAAACCTTCTCTTGGAATATATGAAGATTTTAGATTTGTTAATTTTTCATTTTGAATTTTTCCAAAATAACTTCTATCAGAAATACAATATCCTTGAGTTATATCATCAGTATCTTCTAATTGTTCATTTTCCTTAGCATCATACATATATGATCCCTCCTTATTATTAATTATTATGTACATAAATAAGAAAATTAATAGTTTATTTTTTATTTTCAATGATAAAATCGGTGTCAAAATTAGTCGAAAATGTATATAATACAGAATGAGGAAATATTTATATTCTTTCTAAAGAAAAAAATTAAAGGAGAGAATTTTTTATGCAAAGTAGAGGCAATAAATATATTAAAGGAATTGATATTTCTAAATGGGAAACAGGAATTGACTACAAAAAAGTAAGAGAAAGTAAAGATGTTGTTATAATAAAAGCTACAGAGGGTGTTAATTTTATAGATTCAATGTTTGAAAGACATTATATTGGGTGTAAAGAAGCTGGCTTTAAGATAGGATTTTATCATTTCTTTAGTGATAAAACAGATCCTACTGAACAAGCACGCAATTTTTGGAATGCTATAAAAGGTAAACAGTTAGATATATTACCTGTTTTAGATATAGAAACTTCAATTAGATCTAAAAGAGAAGTTACCAATAGATGTTTAGAATTTTTACAAGAAATGAAAATATTAAGTGGATATAACTGTATAGTCTACACTTATACTTCTTTTGCAATAGAAAAATTAGATACTAGATTATCAAAGTATCCTTTGTGGATAGCGCATTATGGAGTTAGCACTCCTGGAAATAATGGTATATGGAATAGCTGGGTAGGATTTCAATATACAGATAAGGAACGGGTGCCAGGTGTTCCAAATCCATGTGATGCAGATTATTTCACAGAAGGAATATTTATTGAAGATAGAGGAATTAGATGTTTAAATTTAGATGCTAATAACAATGAATTATGGAAAAAGAGTATAAATGGACCATTAGTAAAAGAACTTCAAAGAGAATTAAATATACAGTTTAATAAAAATTTAAATATTGATGGTTATTTTGGAGAAAATACACTTAATGCTTGTATTTTAGTTCGTAGAGGAGCAAAGGGGAATATAACAAAAATAATACAACAAAGATTACTAAACAAAGGGTATAGTTTAGGAGTATATGGATTAGACGGAGTTTTTGGAACTAAAACTGAAATGGCAGTTAAAAGATTCCAAAAAGATTGTGGACTTAAAATAGATGGAATAGTAGGAAGAGAAACATGGAAAGCATTATTTAGAAAATAAATTTATAAGTAAAAAGCTTCTATTGCAAACTTTATTAAGTTACAATAGAAGCTTTTTTATACAATTAAATCAAAAAAATTGAAGAATTAATATATAAAGTGTAAAATATGAACATATGATAATAAAAAGTTAGATTAGAAAGGAAAGTTGAAATGACAATGAATAAAGAAAATCAAATGAATCAAATACCTGTTGGAGTTTTACAAAATGTAAATGAAATGTTAGCCTTCGGAGATGATATTCTATCAGATGAAGATGGAAGACTTAGTCAAGAAGAACTTGCCAGCTTAAGAGAAGAAATGAACTCTAGATTAGATTTAGTTTGTAAAGATTTTGTACATAATTTAGAAAATATATATGCACTTAAAATAGAATCTAAAGACTCTATTTTAAGTGCATTCAATGATTTTGGTTTTAAGCTTATTCAAAAGATTTCTACTAGATATCAAAATGCTCATGTTAAAATAACTTTTAAAACAGTTACAGGTTATGTATGTGAAGAAATACAAGAATCAGAAATAACAAAAATAATTGAGAATATTACAGAATTAATATATAATCAATTTAATTTATGGGAAAGAACAAATTATATAGAAAATAATTATATTACAAAGGTTTCAGAGTGTATGAAAGAACAGTTGAAAAAACTAGAGGAAACTTTTAAATTAATAGAAATACCATCAGAAAATCAAGATAAGAAAAACGTAAATGTTGAATCATTAGATGTTAATAATCCTAAATTTATTGAAAATACAGTTGAACATGTAGAATATCTTTTAGATAATAAGGGCAAGAAAGCTATGTTAGAATATATAAGAGATTTAGCTGAAAAATTAGTAGAAATTAATAAATAATATAAATTATTAATGTATTAGTCAAAATATAATAAAAATGCATTCACAATTGTATGAATGCATTTTTATTAAAGTATATAAGTAAATTAAAAAATATCTAATGAATAAAGTTGATAAATATAGTAATTACTGCTGTATTTACAAAATCTATAAATAGACATCCAACAATAGGAACTACTAAATAAGGAGTTGGTGCAAAACCAAATTTTATTGTTAATGCATCCATATTAGCTACAGCATTTGGAGTAGCGCCCATTCCAAAACCACAATTGGCTGAAGCAAAAACAGCTGCATCATAATTTTCCCCTAAAACTTTAAAGACAACAAAATAAGAAAATAAGAACATAAGTAATGCTTGTCCTACTAACATTACAAACATAGGCAATGCTAAGTCGAATAATTCCCAAAGTTTTAATCCCATAAGAGCCATGGATAAAAAGAAAGCTAAACTAATACCACCTATAGTTTCTATTTCTTTATTTTCTAATTCAATCTTTTTAAAATCACAAATATTTCTAATAATAGCTGCTGCCATCATAGCACCTATGTAAGATGGAAATGTTAAATCTAAGTTTTCAATAAATTTAGATATTATAGTACCAATTCCCATAGATACAAAAATCCAAGATACAGCATGCATTAATCTTGTATGACATAAAATTGCAGTATCGTCTTCATGGAAATCACTTAATGGAATAGAAGCATCCTCTGATATTTTAGGCGTGTTTAATTTATTACGTTCGATTAATTTTTTTGCAACTAGTCCACCTAGTAGACTTCCCATTATAAGTCCAAAAGTTGCTGATGCAAAGGCAACCGTAGTAGCACCTTTAACATTTAAACCTTCTAAAAGGGGACCAAAAGAACCAGATGTTCCATGACCACCTATCATAGAAATAGAGCCTATACAAAGACCTAGTAAAGGGTTTAATTTAAATATCTTAGCGAGGGAAACACCTAAAATATTTTGAGAAATTACTAATAGTATTGATAGTAATAAAAATATAATTACCTTAATACCACCCTTTTTTAATACCTTAATACTTGCAGTAAATCCAATACTAGTGAAAAATGCTGTCATAAATATATTTTGAAGTGTTGTATCTAAAGTTATAGTTGCCACATTATTTACTTTTAAAATTAAAACTAATATTGCAAATAAGAGTCCACCGATAACTGGTGCTGGTATACAATACTTAGAAAAAGTATTTATTTTATTTTTACAGTATATTCCAATGTAAAATACAAGAGTAGCTAAAGCCATAGTTGAAAATATATCTAGTTTAATGTTCATAATACTCAACTCCTTGTCTTTTGTTAGTGAAATTATAATTATTAATTTATTCATAATTTAAAGTTCAGTATTAACATTATACAATATATTATGAAAAAATGAAAGAAAATAAATGGAAATATTCAAAAATTTAAATTTAAAGACAAAACAAAAGAACAATATCCAATAAAAACATATTAAATAAAAGTATTAAAACTGAAGGAAATTAATGTTCAATATGCAAAAATAAAATTTAAAGTTAATAGCATGAAAATTTTATATACATAAACTTTTTTATTAAAGGAAACAATATATATAAAAAGAAAGGAGTAGCTATTATACTAATAGCATAAAATTATAGTGAGTATAAGAGTAGAGAATAATACAAAATGGGTCATTTTTATAATTATTTCTATAGTATCTATATTAATTGGTCTAAATATCCCTAATAATCCAAATTCACATGTTAGCACCAATAAATTAGATATTAATGTATGGTTAAAGTCGGTGAAAAACAATGGAAAACCTATAATTACAATAGAATCAAATGTACCTGATAACACAGAAGGTATAGTTATTTTAGAAAAAGATGATATTAACTATAGAGTTAGTTTACCTGTAAAATTTAAAGAGGGAATTGCTAAAACAAATGAGTTTATGTTAAAAGGAAAGAACTTATCCTCTGGTGAATATACAATGCGTTTTAAAAGTACATTAGATATTGTCCAGCCTATAGAAGTTAAGAGTATTATAGGAAAAAATTATTCTAATGTAAAAAGTAAGTATATACAGGAAAGTATGTTGGGTAAAAGATTAGTATTTATCAAAAAAATAGATTTATAAAACTATTGTAATAGAAATTATTTAATTTTAAGCTTAAGTAAAATGAAAAATAATATATAAGTTTTAAGGATATTGCTTTTTATAACAATATCCTTATTTTTTCAACTAAGATTATAAATTAAATAATTGTTTAAACATATAACGTAGGTTTAACTTTTTTATTTCCTGTTTTTGCTTTCCCTTGAATTTCTGGTACTGGAGGAACGGTATTCTTTGGTATATGATTAGCTTTTCGAGGGCTAGGACGACTCATACCTGATTTAGCCATAAAATTCACCTCTCTTAATGTTAATATTCAAATTTAGTATTTATAAAATTAATTATTTTTATTCGTAATAATTATTATTAAAATATCATCTTAGTTTATTTATTTTTTAATGTATAAAAGCCCATAAAAAGAAAATACTTTATATGATAAATATATAGAATTCAAATAGTTATTAGCAGGAGGATAAATCATGAGTAAATTTAGATGGAATGAAATCCCTTATCCTGGTGAGAATTTTGGACCGATTGGAGAAGGAGAAGATGCAGGAAGTTGGCCTTTAAAATTTTTTGAAAGAAATGACAAT
Organism: Clostridium novyi; assembly: GCF_003614235.1. Next base: position 1,938,981 of record NZ_CP029458.1, read on the forward strand.
GATGAATTTTATGATTTAAAAGGTAATAAGATAGCTTTTGAAATACAAACTCCAAATGATACTATGAGCTTTGGTGTTAATCAGTTAAATCAAATTAAAACCATATTATCAAATTTAACAGATAAGCAAAAAGAAACAGCATTATATTGGAGTTCTGACAATTTAATTCTTCTATATCTTAACAATGTAATCACATTATTAAAGAATTATAGAGTATCGACTATGGATTCAGCTAGAATATTATCTATAATGGGAGATGCATTTAATGATGCTATGGTTTTAACATACTATTTTAAATATAAGTTTCAAATTCCAAGACCAATTCAAATAGACTCTAAACTTAACACATATTTACAATCTAGTTATGATCCAAGTTATCCTGTTGGTCATGCAGTAATAGCTGGTATGGCATCAACAGTATTATCATATTTTTTCCCAGATGAAACAGATCAATTAAGTAATACAGCTAAAGAAGCAGCTATGTCTAAGGTATATGCTGGAATTCATTATCCTATAGATGCTGAACAAGGATTAAGACTAGGAAAACAAATAGGTTCTATAATAATTAACAGTATTAAAGATGAAAGCAATTCTTTTGGAAATAGTATAAATAATATATATAGAAAATAGAATACATTTAAAAATGAAACAATTGTGATTTAAGTATTAAATTTCAGCAATTATCTTTTATATGAATAAATTCTAACCTCACCTATAAGCGTGAGGTTATTTTAGTTATAGAAAACTATATTATAATATTAGAAAAAAACAATAACCTAAATTACCAAATGATAATATTGTAATCATAGGAGAAGAATTTTATGAATAAAATTTAATGAGGTAGTTTTAATAATAAGCAAATAACTTATTACTAAAACAAAATATTAAAAGTAAGAGAGGAGTATATCATGTCAAAAAATAAAGATAGGCGAATTACCTGGTCCATGCTTGCTTTTATGGCATTTTCTACTGTGTGGGGTTTTGGAAATGTTATTAATGGTTTTTCAGAATATGATGGGCTTAAAGCAATTGTTTCATGGATTATAATTTTTGCTATTTATTTTGTACCGTATGCTTTAATGGTAGGTGAATTAGGATCAGCATTTAAAGAGTATGGGGGAGGAGTAAGTTCATGGATACATGAAACCATAGGAGCAAAGTTAGCATACTATGCTGGATGGACATATTGGATAGTTCATATGCCTTATATTTCACAAAAACCATCAGGACTTATGATTGCTACAAGCTGGGCTATTTTCCAAGATAAAAGAATTAGTTCTATGAATACTAAAGTCATGCAATTAATTTGTTTAATAATTTTTTTAATTGGTATGTATATTGCATCAAAAGGATTAAATCCACTAAAAAAATTAGCAACTCTTGCGGGAACATCAATGTTTATAATGTCTATTTTATTCATTATTTTAATGATAACAGCACCTGCAATTACAGATGCACATTTAATTCAAATTGATTGGTCTTTAAAAACTTTTATGCCTACTTTTGATATGAAATTCTTTACTAGTTTAGCTATTTTGGTATTTGCTGTTGGAGGTTGTGAAAAAATATCACCTTATGTTAATAAAATGAAAAATCCTGAAACAGGATTTTCAAAAGGAATGATTACTTTATCAATTATGGTTGCAGTATGTGCAATTTTAGGTACAATTTCTCTTGGCATGATGTTTGATTCAAATAATGTTCCTAAAGACTTAATGACTAATGGTGCATATTATGCATTTCAAAAGTTAGGAAATTATTATAAATTAGGTAATATATTTGTTGTTATATATGCAATTACAAATATTATTAATCAATTTGCTGTATTAATTTTATCAATTGATGCTCCTTTGCATATGTTACTTGATAGTGCAGATGAAAATTTTATTCCTAAGAAAATGTTTGAGAAAAATAAATATGGTGCATATAAAAATGGTAATAAACTTATTTTAATAATTGTATCTGCTTTAATTATAGTTCCAGCTTTGGGTATTCGTAATGTAGATGAATTAGTAAAGTGGTTGGTAAAATTAAATGCTGTATGCATGCCTCTCCGTTATTTATGGGTATTTGTTGCATATATTGCATTGAAAAAAGTGGGGGAAAATTTAAATAGAGAATATTATTTTGTAAAGAATAAAACATTAGGTATTATTTTTGGTGTTTGGTGTTTTGCATTTACAGCTTTTGCATGTATCGGCGGAATGTATTCTACTGATATGTTTAAATTAGTACTTAATATTATAACACCATTTGTACTAATAGGTTTAGGAGTAATTATGCCTTATCTTGCAAAAAAAAATAATATTTAGTATAAAAAACTTAATAGATTTATAAGTATTAATTAGAGCCTATAAAATTTTGTTTTATAGGCCCTAAAATATCATATTTTAACACAAATAACCATTAATGAATAAAAAATAATGGCAATAATTTATATTTCTGAAGTAACTAAATTTACATTTAATTGTTTTAAAACAGTATCTATTGGATTAAATACACTAGTGTTTTTAGAACCACTCATAAGAAGTCCTATAACATTATTGCTTTGATCTAACAAAATGGCTCCAGAGTCTCCATGTTCAGCCATAAAACTTGTGAATATTTGTTCTTTAAATATAGCTGATTTTTTTATATCGTGATAGTTTACAGTGAGAGTATTGTGTATACTCGTTATTACCCCAGTAGTTAATTCGCTAATAGCTCCGACTTTTTTAATAGGTTGATTTAATTTTGGATTACTTACTCCTTTTGGTATACCAGTTAAGGCAATTTCAGGAGATACTAGTGATTTATCTATAATTTTAGCTATACCACAATCTGTATAGTTAAAAGGCATATTATAGTTTTCTATAAACCTTATTTTAATATATCTTACAAGAGTTGCTATTGTATCTGTTTTAGGATTTCCGCCAAATTCATTACTAGGTTCAATTATTTTAGTACCTAATGGAGCTTGATTAAATATAGCAAGAACATGACTATTACTTAATAAAAATAGATCCTTATTATCTTTAACTAAACATCCTAATGTACCTGAATATTCATTGTTATATTCATTTGATATAGAATATCCTCCAGGAGTTGGACGAATTTTTTGTGTTAAAGAACATGCAGTAAAACCTCCTGTTTCTTTAATATCAGTGGGAATTCCCTTGTAAGTTGAGGGAATTAAATCATTGATGTTCAGTTCATTTAAAGGAAGTTTTTTGCTTACAAAGACTTGAATGCATAGTTGATTAGTGTAAAATCCATTTTTAATTTTATATCCACAACCAATTCCTACTACATTACTTTTATTTAAAAAGTATTTATATTCACAATTACATATATAAGAGATTGTTTTTTCTATTTTGTATTTTTTACAAGAATCAATACTTAAGGACATTGTATAACCTCATTTCAACTTAATAGTTTATATAATATATTGATTATGTTATTTCTTGATGATTTAATATTATTTTTTTATAACTACAGATGAAAATTTAATTTAAATTGACAGATTCTTAATATCCCACTAATTTATACTTTTGAAGTAACTAAATTTACATTTAATTCTTTTAAAACAGTATCTATTGGATTAAATGTAGTATTGTTTTTAGAACCACTCATAAGGAGTCCTATAGCATGATTGTTTTCATCTAACAAAATTGATCCAGAATCTCCAGATTCATCCATCTTAGTTGTTACAACTTGTTCTTTAAAAATAGCTGATTTGTTTATAGTGTCATAATCTACGGTAAGAGTAGAGCTTATACTCGTTATTACTCCAGTAGTTAATTCACTAATAGCTCCGACTTTTTTAACAGGTTGATTTAATTTTGGATTACTTATTCCTTTTAGTATACCAACTAAGGCAATTTCAGGGGACACTAATGATTTATCTATAATCTTAGCTATAGCACAATCTGTATAATTAAAATGAATACCTCTGCCTTCTATAAATTTTAATTCAATATACTTTGAAAGAGTTGCTATTGTATCTGTTTTAGAATCTCCACCAAAGTCACCACTAGGTTGAATTATTTTAGTACCCAATGAAAGTTTATTCATCATAGCAAGAACATGATTATTACTCAATAAAAATAAATGTTTATTATCTTTAACTAAACATCCTAATGTACCTGAATAGTCAGTGTTATATTTATTTGATATAATATATCCTCCAGGAGTTGGACGAATTTTTTGTGTTAAAGAACATGCAGTAAAACCTCCTGTTTCTTTAATATCAGTGGGAATTCCCTTGTAAGTTGAGGGAATTAAATCATTGATGTTCAGTTCATTTAAAGGAATTTTTTTACGTACAAAGACTTGAATGCATAGTTGATTAGTGTAAAATCCATTTTTAATTTTATATCCACAACCAATTCCTACTACATTACTTTTATTTAAAAAATATTTATATTCACAATTACATATATAAGATATTGTTTTTTTCATTTTGTATTTTTCAGAAGAAATATTACTTAAGGACATTGTATAACCTCACTTCAATTTAATAGTTTATAATATATTATATTGATTATGTTATTTCTTGTTTATTTAATATTATTTTTTATAATTACAGATGAAAAATTAATTTAAATTGACAGATTCTTAATATATCACTAATTTATATTTTTGAAGTAACTAGATTTACATTTAATTCTTTTAAAACAGTATCTATTGGATTAAATGTAGAAACATTTTCAGAACCACTCATAAGAAGTCCTATAGCAGTATTGTTTGTATCTAATAAAATAGCTCCAGAGTCTCCAGGTTGAGCTAAAAGATTTGTAAATATTTGCTCTTTAAATATAGCTAACTTTTTTATATCATTATAGTTTACGGTAACAGTAGCGTGTATACTTGTTACTGTCCCAGTAGTTAATTCACTAATAGCTCCGACTTTTTTAACAGGCTGATTTAATTTTGGATTACTTAATCCTTTTGGTATACCAACTAAGGCAATTTTAGGGGACACTAATGATTTATCTATAATCTTAGCTATACCACAATCTGTATAATTAACAGGCATACTAGTGCCTTCTATAAATTTTAATTCAATATACTTTGAAAGAGTTGCTATTGTATCTGTTTTAGGATTTCCCCCAAATTCACTACTAGGCTCAATTATTTTAGTACCTAATGGAGCTTGATTAAATATAGCAAGAACATGACTATTACTTAATAAAAATAGATCCTTATTATCTGTAACTAAACATCCTAATGTACCTAAATATTCATCATTATATTCATTTGAAATACAATATCCTCCAGGAGTTGGACGAATTTTTTGTGTTAAAGAACATGCAGTGAAACCTCCTGTTTCTTTAATATCAGTGGGAATTCCTTTGTAAGTTGAGGGAATTAAATCATTAGTGTTTAGTTCATTTAAAGGAAGTTTTTTACGTACAAAGACTTGAATGCATAGTTGATTAGTATAAAATCCATTTTTAATTTTATATCCACAACCAATTCCTACTACATTACTTTTATTTAAAAAATATTTATATTCACAATTACATATATAAGATATTGTTTTTTCTATTTTGTATTTTTCAGGATAAATATTACTTAAGGACATTGTATAACCTCACTTTAATTTAATAGTTTATAGTATATTATATTGATTATATTATTTCTTGATGATTAAGTATTATTTAGTTAATTAAACTATAAAATAAATGATATTTTTATTTTATAAAATGAAAAATAAATTCATAAGGGAAATTAGAAAAACATAGAAAAAACTTTAGAAACTATAAGGATCAGCTGTATAGATATTATGATTAATAAATATAATTTTGATTTTAAAGAAATACTAGATTTTCTAAACAATTATGTAGGGCATGAATATAAAAATCCAGATAAAATATACACAGAATTTATAGAAAAAGTATAGCAAAGGTTTGCTATACTTTTTCTACACTTAATTGTTCCATGGCAGGAATATCTGCTGGAGCCCATTTTAGTGAAGATAAATTTTCTCTATTTAACCATATTAATTTAGAATGTTCATTAGCAGTAGGAGTCCCTTTTACTAAATTACATTTAACTGTAATCAAATTTACTATAAAATTATCATATTCATGAATATTATTATTAAATTCTTCTATAAATTCCACATAGCAATCTAATTCTTCTTTTATTTCTCTCTCAATGGCTTCTTTTAATGTTTCCCCTTGTTCTATTTTACCGCCAGGAAATTCCCAGATATTTGGAATACTCATTTTAGGTGAACGAAGAGCACATAAAATTTCATTATTATTATTTTCAATAATAGCACCAACAACTTTTATTAATTTTTTCATTATATCCTCCTAATGTATATACTTATGATGTTATTATAATTATATCATATTTTAGAAAATTTATATTAGATAACTTATAAATCTTGAGTAGAAAAAGAAATTAAAAACAAGAATATGTGAGTCAAATTTTTATATTGGAAAATAGTATATTAATAAGTAATAATATTTAAGTAATATTAATTGTAAAGGTGATACTTTGTATAATGAAAGTAAAATTATTCATAAGAAAATAGAATATATATGTGAAAATGATTATAAGTATTTTCTAAGTTTTAAAAATGTACAGGGAATAGCTTCAGGATACAAGGTTATTGGAGGTTTTTATACAGGCATAAGATGTATTACAATTTTTGTTTATAAAAAACAAAATTTAAATAGCTTATTATTTAAGGATACAATTCCTGAAATATATAAGGGAGTTAAGACAGATGTAGTACAAAGTGGTATTTTTGAGAGTCAGTCTTTAAAAGATAAAGTACGACCAGTTAAAGGTGGTTATAGTATTGGTATTTTACAATGTAATGATGCTGGTAGTTTAGGGTGTTTAGTAACGCATGAAGGAAAATATTATATATTAAGCAATAATCATGTTATAGCATTATATAATAATATACCTCTAGGAAGTGTTGTTTTACAGCCAGCTATAGTAGACGGAGGAAATGTACAGAAAGATGTAGTTGCTAAACTTTCTAAATTTATTCCATTGAAATTTAAAACTTCTACAGAGGAACCTGAAAATTATGTAGATTGTGCTATAGCTGAAATTTTAGATAAATCCTTATTTTCAACGGATATAGCTTTGATTGGAAAATTACAGGGTGTGGCTTTAGCTAAAGAAAAACAAAAAGTTAAAAAAGCAGGAAGAACTACAGGATTAACTATAGGGGAAATAAAGTATACTAATGCCACTATCAATTTTACTTACAGTCTTGCAGGAAAAAAAGCTTTATTAAAGAATCAAATAATTACAACTAGCATGTCACAAGGTGGAGATTCAGGAAGTTTATTAGTAGACGAATACAATAATGCTATAGGACTTATTATAGGAGGCGGAAATTTTGGTACAATAGTTAATCCAATACTTGAAGTTTTAAACAGTTTAAATGTTTCTCTTGTTATTCATTAGAAATAATAAATTACCATTAATATTTTTATTTTTTTATGTAAGTATGTTATAATACAAAAGAAATTTTACGAAAGTGGAGGAAGTAAACTTGGGAAATAATTTAAAGAATATAGATGAAAAACGTTTCTTTATTTCTACTTGGGGTTGCCAAATGAATGAAGAAGATTCAGAAAAAATATCTGGTTTATTAAAAGGTATTGGATATACAAGAACTGATATAAGAGATGATGCTGATGTTGTAATTTTTAATACTTGTTGCGTTAGAGAAAATGCAGAACAAAAAGTATATGGTCATCTTGGGGAATTAAAAGCACTAAAGAGAAAAAATCCTGATCTTATATTAATTGTTACTGGATGTATGATGCAACAAAAAGGGATGCCTGAAAAGGTAATGGAAAAGTTCCCTCATGTAGATGTTATTGCAGGAACATATAATTCATACAAATTACCTGAGTATATAGAAAGAGTAAAAACAGAAGGAAAGTCTATAATAGAAATATGGGATAAAGAAAAGGATATAGTTGAAGGGTTACCTGTAGATAGAAAAAGTGATATTAAAGCATTTGTTACTATTATGTATGGTTGTAATAATTTCTGCTCATATTGTATAGTTCCTTATGTAAGAGGAAGAGAAAGAAGCCGTGATCCACAAAATATAGTAGATGAAATAAAAGACTTAGTGTCTAAAGGATATAAAGAAATAACTTTACTTGGTCAAAATGTTAATTCATATGGTAAGGGACTTATTCCTGAAATTAATTTTGCAGATTTATTAAGAATGGTTAATAAAATAGAAGGACTTGAGAGAATAAGATTTATGACATCACATCCTAAAGATGTATCTGATGAATTAATAAAAGCAATGGCTGAATGTGAAAAAGTATGTGAACAAGGTCATTTTGCTCTTCAATCTGGTTCTACTAAGATTTTAGAAAAAATGAATAGAAAATATACTAGAGAAGATTATTTAAATCTAGTTAAAAAATTAAGAGTCGCTATGCCGAATATAGGAATTAGTACAGATATAATAGTTGGATATCCTGGTGAAACTGAAGAAGATTTCGAAGAAACTTTAAGTATTGTTAAAGAAATTGAATTTGATTCAGCATTCACATTTATATATTCAAAAAGAGAAGGAACACCAGCAGCTAAGCATGAAGATCAAGTTCCTGATGATGTAAAGCATGCTCGTTTTAATAGATTAGTTGAAGCTATTAATGAAATTATGGCAAGAAAGAATAAAAAATTTGATGGAGAAGTTGTAGAAGTTTTAGTAGAAGGTCCTAGTAAAAATGATGATACTAAGCTTATGGGGAGAACTAGAACTGGTAAACTTGTTAACTTTGACGGAGACATAAATAATGTGGGGAAATTAGTTAACATTAAAATAACTAAAGCAAACTCTTTCTCATTAACTGGTGAAATAATATAAAAGGCTCTTTTTAGAGCTTTTTATATTATCAAAAATAAGGAGGAATATTTAATGGCACTTACGCCAATGATGAAGCAATATCTTGAAGTAAAAGAAAAAAATAAGGATTGTATTTTGTTTTTTAGATTAGGCGATTTCTATGAAATGTTTTTTGAAGATGCAGAAACAGCTGCAAGAGAACTTGAGCTTGTATTAACAGGAAGAGATTGTGGTCTTGAAAAGAGAGCTCCTATGTGTGGGGTACCTTATCATGCTGCAAATACATATATAGGTAGATTAATAACAAAAGGATATAAAGTAGCTATATGTGAACAATTAGAAGATCCGTCACAAACTAAAGGAATAGTAAAAAGAGATGTTATTAAAATCTATACACCTGGTACATATTCCGATTCATCTTTCTTGGAAGAAACTAAAAATAACTACTTAATGAGTTTATATGTTGAAGATAATTTTGTAGCTATGTCCTTTGCAGATGTATCAACAGGAGATTTTCAATGTACTTATAGTAAGTATTCTATATCTGCTATATTAGATGAAATATCAAAATTCACACCAAAAGAAATAGTTATAATAGATACTATAGATGAAAAAATTATATCTTCAATAAAAGAACGATTTGATGTAGCTTTAACGGAAAAAAGTAAACCATTTTTTATAGAAAATGCTTGTTTAAATTTAAGCAAACAGTTTTCTGATTTTAGTGCTGAAGATTATGAAGATATAGTTATTAAAGGATGTAATGGACTTTTAAATTATATAATAGAAACTCAAAAAACTACACTAATTCATATAAATAAAATAGATTATTATCACACTATAGATTATTTAAGTATAGATATTAATTCAAGAAGAAATTTAGAGCTTACCGAAACATTAAGAGATAAAGCAAAAAAAGGATCACTTCTATGGGTACTTGATAAAACTACTACTGCAATGGGGGGAAGACTTCTAAGAAAGTGGGTAGAACAACCTCTAATTCAAAAAGATATAATCGAAATGAGACAAAATGCTGTAGAAGAAATAATTAATAATGTACCTCTTTGTGATGATATTAGAGAAAATTTAAGAGACGTTTACGATATAGAAAGACTTGCTGGAAAAATATCTTCTAAAAATGTTAATGCAAAAGAACTACTATCTCTTAAGAACTCAATAGGAAATTTACCTTCTATAAAAAGTCTATTAAAAAATTTCAATTCAAATCTTTTAAAGAATATTTATGATAATATTGATTGTTTAGATGATATATATTCTTTACTTGATGAGGCCATTTTAGCTTCTCCATCTCTTTCTATAAAAGAAGGTGGAATAATAAAAGATGGTTATAATAGTACAATAGATGAATTAAGAATGGCAAAGTCTCATGGTAAACAGTGGATAGCTTCCTTAGAGGAACAAGAAAGGACACTAACAGGAATAAAATCTTTAAAAGTTAAATATAATAAGGTTTTTGGATATTATATAGAAATTACAAAATCTAATTTAGATCAAGTTCCTGAAAATAGATATATAAGAAAGCAAACTCTTGCTAATTGTGAAAGATATATAACTCCAGAATTAAAAGAAGTAGAAGAGAAAATATTAGGTGCACAAGAAAAGCTTATGGAGCTTGAATATAACTTATTTATAGAAATAAGAAATCTTATAGAAAAAGAAATTTATAGAATAAAAGGTAGTGCTAAACTTATTTCTGAAATAGATGTATTAACTTCTCTTGCCATTGTTGCCCTTGAAAATAATTATTGCAAACCAGAGATTAAAACTACAGGTGAACTTTATATAAAAGAGGGTAGACATCCTGTAGTTGAAAAAATGATACCTAGAGATTCTTTTGTATCGAATGATACAGTTCTAGACAATAAAGATCATCAGCTTTTATTAATTACAGGACCTAATATGGCTGGTAAATCTACATATATGAGACAGGTAGCACTTATAAATGTGTTAGCTCAAATAGGTAGTTTTGTACCTGCAAAAAAAGCTTCGGTTGTTATATGTGATAAGATTTTTACAAGAATAGGAGCATCAGATGATTTAGCTAAAGGTAAAAGTACTTTCATGGTAGAAATGTGGGAAGTTGCAAATATACTTAATAATGCCACTAGTAAAAGCTTAATATTATTGGATGAAGTAGGACGTGGTACTAGTACCTATGATGGATTAAGTATTGCGTGGTCTGTAATAGAATATATATGTAAAAATAATAATCTTAAATCTAAGACTTTATTTGCAACACATTATCATGAACTTACTTCTCTTGAAGGAAAAATTCAAGGCGTTAAAAACTATTCAATAGCTGTTAAAAAAGTGGATGATGATATAATCTTTTTAAGAAAGATTATAGAAGGTGGTGCTGACGAATCTTATGGTATAGAGGTTGCTAAGCTTGCTGGTATACCAAAAGATGTTATAGATAGAGCTAAAGAAATTTTATTAACTCTTGAAAGTGGTTCTATATCAATAGAAGAAGCTTCTCCTAAAACAGTTTCTAATAAATTAGAAGAAGTTAATTTAAAAATATCACAAGATGAATGTGCAATTGAAAATAACATATTTTGTGAAACATCTGAAATTGCTATTGAAGATTCTAGCAATGACATTAAACAAATAGGATTTGTAGACATTGAAAAAGAAGCCTTATTAAAAGAAATATCATCTATAGATATATTAAATATGACGGCCATGGAAGGTTTTAATAAATTATATGATATAATAAAAAAAGCTAAATCATTGTAGTAATATAGAAGGTGATTATTTGAAAAGAATTAATTTATTAAGTGAAGAAACTTCTAATAAGATAGCGGCAGGAGAAGTTGTTGAAAGACCTGCCTCTGTTGTTAAAGAGTTAGTAGAAAATAGTATAGATGCAAACTCACAAAATATAACTATAGAAATTAAAGAAAGTGGAAAAGAAGAAATTAAGATAACAGATGATGGTATAGGAATACATCCAGAAGATGTTGAAAAAGCTTTTATGCCACATGGTACTAGCAAAATTTCATTTATAGAAGATTTATATTCTATAAATACTTTTGGCTTTAGAGGAGAAGCACTTCCAAGTATTGCAGCTGTTTCTAATGTATTATTAAAAACTAGAACAAAAGATTGTGATTTTGGAAAAGAAATTTCTGTGTCTGGTGGAAAAGTAAAGCATTTAAATGACACTGGATGTAATATAGGTACAGTTATTGAAGTGAAAGATCTATTTTTTAATGTACCAGCTAGAGAAAAATTCTTAAAATCAGATAAACGAGAAGCAGGTTTAATTTCGAATATCATAAATAGATTAGCACTTGCTAATCATAATATATCCTTTAAATATTACAATAATGATAAAAGATCTCTTATAACTTTTGCATCAGAGGATGTCAAAGATACTATACGAGCTATATATGGTAAAAATATATATGAAAATATAGTAGGTTTTGAAAAACATTCAGATATAGTATCTGTTTATGGATATATAGGGAATTCAGAAATAAGCAGAGGAAGTCGAAATAACCAAAGTATTTTTGTAAATAAAAGATATATAAAAAGTGGTATTATTACAGCTGCAGTAGAAAATGCTTTTAAATCATTCTCTACAGTAAATAAGTTTCCTTTCTTTGTTTTATTTCTAGATATATATCCTGAATTTTTAGATGTTAATGTTCATCCTACTAAATCAGAAGTGAAATTTCAGGATGAACGAATAATATATAAAGTTGTTTTTGATGCTGTTCATTCTGCTTTATCTGATAGCGTTAGAAAATCCTTTAGCATAGAATTTGAAGAAGAAGATCCTAATCCAATACCTGTACAGATTCCAATAGATTTAAAAAATAAGGAAATAAAACCGGTAATAAACGATTTAGAACATTCTAAAAGTAATCTTAATACTATTAAACTAAAAAACAGTCTAAATAACGATTCTAATAATATAGTCAATAAAGAGAATTATATAAATATTAATGAAAAAGAGTATAATAAATATCATAAAGAAGATAAAATTTTAAAGGAAATTAATAATAATATATCTATAGATAATACTTATAAAACTACTAATAATGAAAAAGGTAAAAAACAATTAGATACACTAGATAAAGTAGATAAATTTCCAGAGCTTAATATAATAGGTCAATTTAATAAAACATATATACTTGCCCAAACATTAGACATCTTCTATATGATTGACCAACATGCAGCTCATGAAAAAATACTTTTCGAGAAATTTAGAAATCAAATAAAAAATAGAGATGTTATATCTCAAATTTTATTGACTCCTGTAGTTATTGAAATGAGTGCAGAGGATTTTGCTTATTACTCAGAAAATAAAAATATTTTTGAAGAAAGTGGATTTTCTTTGGAGCTTTTTGGTGACAATACTATAAGTATAAGAGAAGCACCAATGCTTCTTGGAAAAGTAAGTACAAAGAATTTCTTTTTAGAAATTTTAGATAATATCAAGAATATGGGTAAGGGTAATATAGAAGAGGTAAAACATAACATGATAGCTTCATTAGCATGTAAAGCAGCTATTAAAGCTAATCATACATTAAGTTATGATGAAATGTGTTCTTTAGTAGAAGAATTACGTTATATAGAAGAACCTTTTAATTGTCCACATGGTAGACCTACTATTATAAGATTACCACTAAAGGAAATTGAGAAAAAATTTAAAAGGATTTAATAATATTTAGTAGAATTATTATACTTAAGAAACAATGAACTCAAAAGGAGAATTTGAATGAAACAAGATTTGTTTATTTTAGCAGGACCTACTGCTGTGGGAAAAACCGATATATCTATAAAACTTGCTGAAAAATTAAATGGAGAAATTATTTCGGCGGATTCTATGCAAATATATAAACACATGGATATAGGTTCAGCTAAAATTACAGAAGAAGAAAAGCATGGAATTAAACATTATATGATAGATTTTGTAGATCCTTTAGATGAGTTTAGTGTAGCAGAATTTAAAGAAAAATCTAAAAACACAATAGAATCTATAGCATCTAAAGGAAAACTTCCTATGATAGTTGGCGGAACAGGTTTTTATATTGATTCATTAATATTTAACTATGATTTTGCTAACACATATAAAGATGAAGAGTACAGAGAATATTTAAAAAACTTAGCAGATAAAAAAGGTAAGGAATATGTACATGAATTATTAAAGGATATAGACGAGGAATCTTATAAAAGATTATATCCAAACGATCTTAAAAGAGTAATTAGAGCACTTGAAGTATTTAAGCTTACAAATAAAACAATTTCGGAGTTTAATGAAGAACAAGATAAGTTTGATATCCCTTATAATGTGTATTATTTTGTTTTAAATATGGATCGTTCAAAATTATATGAGAGAATAAACAAAAGAGTAGATATAATGATTGAAAGAGGACTTGTAGAAGAAGTTAAAATGTTACGTTCTATGGGGTGCACAGCTGACATGCAGTCAATGAAGGGTATAGGATATAAGGAAATTCTATATTATCTTGATGGAAAAATGACTTTAGAAGATGCTATAGAGCTTATAAAAAAAGGCAGTAGAAATTATGCTAAACGTCAGCTAACATGGTTTAGAAAAGATAAAAGGGTCATATGGATAGATAAAGATCAGTATGAAAATGATAGTGAGATATGTAATGCAATAATAGAAAAATTTAATAATCTACTTGCAAAATAATATTTCATTATTATGATAATAAAAATAATAGCTTGGAGGGAATAAATGTGAATAAGTCAACTAGTAATTTACAAGATTTATTTTTAAACAGTTCCAGAAGAAATAAAATTCCTGTAACAATATATTTAACTAATGGGTTTCAACTTAATGGACTTGTGCAAGGATTTGATAATTTCACCATAATTCTTGATAATGACGGTAAACAAATGATGATCTATAAACATGCAGTTTCTACTATAATTCCCACAACACCAATATTATTTACACAAAAAGATAATAATTTAAAATAGGCATAAATTTGCCTATTTTTTTTATGTGTGCTAATATATTTAATAGCGTAAACTCAAGAAATAGCTATTAAAATAGCTAATGATAGAATTTGGGGGTTTAAACATGATAGAAAATACAAAAGAATTTTTAAAAAAATACAACATAAATGAGTCAGTTTTAAATTTATATGAAACTGCAATGAATGATATACAAGAACAATTTAAAAAACTAGATGATATTAGAGAATATAATCAGCTTAAAGTGCTGCATGCTTTTCAAGAAGAACATATAAGTGAATCACATTTTACTAATACTACTGGTTATGGATATGGTGATATAGGAAGAGATTCATTAGATAAGGTGTATGCTAGAATTTTTAACACTGAAAGTGCTCTTGTAAGACCTCATTTTGTAAATGGAACTCATGCTCTTGGTTCAGCTTTATTTGGAAATTTAAGACCTGGAGATACTATGTTATCTGTTTGTGGAGAACCTTATGATACATTGCATGATGTAATAGGAATTGAAAAAAATGAAAATATGGGTTCTTTAAAAGAGTTTGGAGTAAATTATAAGCAAATAGATTTAAAAGAGGATGGGAAACCGAACTTAGATGAAATAAAAAAAGTCTTATTAGAAGACGAAACCATAAAATTAGTACATATACAAAGATCTACAGGTTATGGCTGGAGAAGAGCTTTATTAATAGAAGATATAAAAAACATAGTAGACTGCGTAAAAGGAATTAGAAAATCAATAATTTGTTTTGTTGATAACTGTTATGGTGAATTTATAGATATAAAAGAACCTACAGATATAGGAGCTGATCTTGTAGCAGGATCATTAATTAAAAACATAGGTGGTGGAATTGCTCCAACTGGTGGATATATTGCTGGAACTAAAGAATGTGTAGAAAAAACATCTTATAGATTAACTGTACCTGGAATAGGTGGAGAATGTGGTTCTACTTTTGGTGTTATGAGATCAATGTATCAAGGATTATTCTTAGCACCACATATATCTATAGAAGCTTTAAAAGGAGCTATTCTTTGTGCTAGAATTATGGAACTTGCAGGTTTTGAAGTGTTACCAAAATATGATGAAAAAAGAAGTGATATAATTCAATCTATTAAATTTAATGATAAAGATAAACTTATTGAATTTTGTAAGGGAATTCAAACTGGTTCACCAATAGATTCCTTTGTATCTTGTGAACCTTGGGATATGCCAGGTTATACTGATCAAGTTATAATGGCAGCAGGTGCATTTATACAAGGTTCCTCAATAGAATTATCAGCAGATGCACCAATTAGGGAACCATACATTGCTTATTTACAAGGTGGTTTAACCTTTGATCATGCTAAAATAGGTATTCTTATGGCTCTAAGTAGAATAATAAAATAACCTTAAATTAATACCTAAGAGAATGTATAAATTATTATATTCTCTTAGGTAAAAAATGTAAATAAATTATTTGTTTATTGTTTTTGTTTTGATAGTTTACATAATAAAGTTTACGTATACTAATATGTGAATAAATTTTTAATAATCCCAAATTAAAAAATATTCTAAATATTTAATAAGATAATTTGTAACAAAAAAAATAATAAAATTTGTAAATGTTCTCATTATTATTATACCTAGTGTTTATCCATTACTATATAAATTTATACCTAAAAATCTTTTTAAAAGTGTATTGAAAAGTTTACAGTTTTAAATTATATTTATATAAATAGTTTTTTAACACTTTGTTAAAAAATAAAAAAATAGACTAATGGAGAAATGCTTATGAACAGATTTATAGGAATTTTAGGTTTAATTGTATTTTTAGGAATAGCTTACTTATTTTCAAACAATAAAAAAGCTATTAATTGGAAGTTGGTAGGGTTTGGACTTGCTCTTCAAGGAATTTTCGCAATGTTGGTTTTAAAAGTACCAATTGGACAGAAATTTTTTGCTCTATTAGGTAAAGTTATAGATAAACTTCTTAGCTTTACTATACAAGGTTCATCTTTGGTATTTGGAAAGTTGTTAGATACTAATTCTTCTATGGGATTTATATTTGCTTTTCAAGTATTACCAACAATAATATTCTTTTCAGCACTTATGGGAATTTTATATTATTTAGGAGTTATGCAATTCTTTATTTCTTTAATAGCTAAAGGACTTGCAAAATTATTAGGTACTAGTGGGGCTGAAACAACTTCTGCAGTATCAAATATTTTCTTAAGTCAAAATGAAGCTCCACTTATAATAAAGCCATATTTAAAGGAAATGACTTCATCTGAACTATTTTCAGTTATGGTTGGAGGAATGGCTACTGTTGCAGGAAGTGTTATGGCTGGATATGTTGCTATGGGAGTTAGTGCAACCCATTTACTTGCTGCAAGTGTTATGGCTGCACCAGCTGGTCTTGTTATTTCAAAAATAATAATTCCGGAGATGGGAACTCCAGTGACTAAAAATATGGTTAAATTAGAACATGAAAAAAATGCAAATAATATAATTGAAGCAACAGCCAATGCTGCAATTGAAGGAATTCAAATAGCAATAACTGTTGGGGGATTGTTAATTGCCTTTGTAGCGTTAATTGCATTTTTTAATTATACTTTATCATTTATTGGTGGATTTTTTGGAGCTGACTTTTTAAGTCTTAATTGGTTATTTGGTAAACTATTTTCACCAATAGCTTATTTAATGGGTATACCTCGTGGGGATATTTCTATTGCAGGAAATCTTTTAGGTCAAAAGATTGTATTAAATGAATTTGTTGCTTATGGAAATCTTGCTCCATTAATAGCTCAAAAATCATTAACTCCTAAAACTATTATGATTCTTACTTATGCACTTTGTGGATTTGCTAATTTTAGTTCTATAGCCATTCAAATAGGATCTATAGGTAGTTTAGCACCTGAAAAACGTGGAGATGTTGCTAAGTTAGGATTAAAGGCAGTTTTAGCAGGCTCATTATCTACATTTATGACTGCTACAATAGCAGGATTATTATTTTAATAAAAATACACCAAAGAATATTAAATTTCTTTGGTGTATTTCTTTATGTAATAATATTATATTAAAGGGTATATTAATATCTTCTAAATACTCCTGTTAGCTTTCCAAGAATCTTACAATCTTTAACTATTATAGATTCCATAGTTTGATTTTCGGGTTGTAATCTTATATGATCTTTTTCTTTAAAAAATCTTTTTAAAGTTGCTTCATTATCAATTAATGCAACTACAATTTCACCATCTGATGCATAATCTACTTTTTCAATTATAGCAAAATCACCATCTAATATACCGGCATCTATCATGCTTTCACCGGATACTTTAAGAATAAACAAATCTTTATTTTTAGGTATGAAATTTAAAGAAATAGGGAATGTATCTTCTATATTTTCTACAGCTAATATAGGCATACCAGCAGTTACTTTACCTACTATAGGTATATTAACCATTTCCTTGCGAATCATTGGTTCTTTTAAAATTTCAATTGTCCTAGGTTTAGTAGAATCTCTTCTTATAAGTCCTTTTTTCTCTAATTTTGATAAGTGGCTATGTACAGATGAAGTGGAACTAAGTCCAACACCTTTACAGATTTCCCTAACAGAAGGGGGATATCCTTTTTGTACTATTTGAGTTTTTATAAATTCATATATTTCCATTTGTTTATCTTCGCTAGATCTACTCATAAAAAACACTCCTTATTCATATATTTTGAATTATAGCACAAAATTTCAATGATATCAAACTAATGTTCACTAACTATTGATTATAAATAAAAGTTTTGATATAATACACTAATGATATAGAAAGAGGTGATTTTCTTGGCTAAGCTTTGCATCTTAGAAGTTAATAAAGAATGTAATGATTGTGGAGAATGTAATAAATGCGATCTTAATCCTAATAAAAAGTGCAATAACTGTGGTAAGTGTTTAGAAAAAGAAGGTTATGACACAAAAGCTATTAATATAGAACAAATATTTGAAGAAGATGACGATGACTTTATAGAAGAGGAATTTAATGAAGTAGGAGAGCCAGATAATGCTGTAGACATTGATACCTTAGCAGAGGTTAATAAAAATCTTAAGGATTCAGATGTTAAGATAGAATACATAGATGATATTGATGGATTAAAAGAATTAATAGATGATGATACTAATACCAATAGTTTAATTAATGAAATTTTTCCAGGGTTTATAGTTTTAAATAAATCAAACAAATAATATATAAGTTATAATAATAATATATAAGTTATAATATAGGGAGTGAAAATGATTTTTTACAAATTAATCAGTTTTCACTCTTTTATAATTATGAATTAATATAGTTAAAAATAATGTCAAAATTAATAAATAATATTAAAAATTTTAATAAAAATGATTGTAGTTCTAACATTTATATGATATTATATAAATATGTAAGGAGGATAAATATATGAAGTCAAAAGAAGTGTTAGAATTACTACAAATTACAAGACCAACATTAACTAAATATGTCAAGGAAGGCATCATTAGAACAATTACTTTACCAAATGGGCGTTATGACTATAGTAAAGAGGATGTATTTAAACTTTTCAACAAAGGAGTAGAAAGAAAAACATATATATATGCTCGAGTATCTACTCCTAAACAAAATAAGGATTTAGAAAATCAAGTACAACTATTAAAACAGTTTTGTTTTTCTAATGGATGGGTGATAAATAAAGTATTTCAAGATGTAGCAAGTGGAATTAGCTTTGATAAAAGAAAAGACTTTTTTAAAATGTTAGATGATATTATTCAAAATAAGGTAGAAAGAGTTGTGATCACCTATAAAGATAGATTATCGAGAGTAGGGTTTGAATTATTTTATTATTTATTCAAGAAATACCATTGTGAAATAATCGTAATGAGTGATGTTGGTTCTGAAAAACTAGACAGTCAAGAAGTGTTTGAAGAAATAGTTAGTTTATTACATTGTTATAGCATGAAAATGTATTCTAAAAGAAAATGTAACAAAATTAAAGAAGTATTACAAGAGGAAGATTAAATTATAATTATATTAAAATAAGGGGGTGAAACAGTTATGGCAAAGAAAAAGGATGATAATACCGTTCAAAGAGTGGAAAAACATATAATTAATGAAAATCATGAATTATATAAATTATTAAATTATTATACTTTCTTATCTAAAAATCTATATAATTATGCTAATTATCAACTTAGACAAGTATTCATATTAACGTCAAAATTAAAAGAAGGTAAAGAAATAACTTTTGAACAGCATGAGTACTTAAATGGTATTAATGCTAAAGTGGATAAATTTAATGAACTTAGAGAAGTTAATTTTCAAAAAGCTAAACAAAGAGCTATTGAACAAGGTAAAGAATTAAATAAGAAATTAAAATTAATAAATTACTTTAATGAAAATAATAAATATCTAGGATACAACTTTTTAGAATACCTAGTTAAAGATGGTATAGATTATAAATCTCTTATGGCTCAGGTATCTCAACAAACATTAAAGTTATTAGATAAGAATTGGATCAGTTTCTTTGAAAGTATAAAGGATTGGTCTAAGTATAAAGAAAAGTATAATGGAAGGCCTAAATTACCTAACTATAAGAAGAAAAATGGTAAAAATATTTTAGTATTTACAAATCAAATTTGTAAACAAAAAGAAGGATATATTCAATTTCCTAAATGCTTTAATAAGTATGAATTGAAAACTAATATAAACGGCAAGCTTCAACAAGTTAGAATATTGCCTAGAAATAAACATTATGTTATTGAGGTAATTTATAAAATAGAAAAGAAAGAAAAATTAAATGACAATGGTAAATATATTAGTATTGATATTGGATTAGATAACTTTGCAACTGTTGTTAATAATATAGGACTAAAACCTATAATAATCAATGGTAAAGGTCTAAAATCAATAAACAGATACTATAACAAGAAATTAAGCTATTATAAAGAAATAGCTAAGAGAATGAATAATTTGGATTATACAAATAGAATGAACAGATTAACTATAAAAAGAAATAATAAGATAGCAGATTTCATTCATAAAGCTAGTAAAAATGTAATAGATTATGCTTTGAAAAATAATATCAATACCATTATTGTAGGTAATAATAAAGATTGGAAAAGGAAAAGTAATATGTCTAAAGTAGTTAATCAATCATTTATAGGAATACCACATCAAGAATTTATAAATAAATTAATTTATAAATGTGAAAACGTAGGATTAAACATAATTATAACTGAGGAATCTTATACAAGTGGTACTAGTTTCTTAGACAACGAATTACCTATTAAAGAAAATTATAATAAGAAAAGAAGAGTGTATAGAGGATTATTTGTAAGCAACAATGGTATTAAGATTAATGCTGATGTAAATGGAGCATATCAAATAATGAGAAAAGTATTCTCGAATGTGAAAGCTGACGAGATAGAGGGGATAGGGTTATCTCCAATTAGAGTAAATATAGCTTAATACGACTATGATATATTATTATTTTAATAATATTAATAATTATATAAGTTATATTGACTAATAAAAAATAATATTTATTAAAATTTATAATTAATTTTAATAAGATTTATATTATTTATAACCTAACGGTTTACATATCTTCAATTATATTAAGTAATTCTTCTTTAGTTTTTCTGGTATATATTCGTGTAGTATTTATATTTTGGTGACCAGCTATATCTGCAATGGTGCTTATATCAATTCCTCTATCTGCTAAATTTTTGCAATATAAATGTCTAAAATTATGAGCGTGTGCCTTACTTTTATCAACTCCAGCAGCTTCTGCATATGTTTTGATTATACTATCTACAGTTTTTCTGTTTATAGGACCTCTCTTACCAGTAAAAAGAGCTGTGCTTTTTTTTATTCTAACTTGCAAGTAATTATCCCATATGGTTTTTAATTTATTTGGAACAAATACTTCTCTGTGTTTGGAACCTTTTCCTATAATGCTTATAGAACTTTTTTTAGTGTCGTATATAGTTAATTGAAGCATTTCTGATACTCTCATACCTGTGTAATATAAGGTATATATAATGGTTCTTGCTCGAAGATCATCTTTTGCATATGTAGCTTTTATTATATTTTCTATGTCTTGGTTGCTGAGCATATCATCTAAGAAATTTTGCATCTGTACTTTTTCTTGTTTTATATCTACTGATATATTATTAAATTTTAAATACTGCTTTATAGATACAAGTTTCCTATTAATAGTTTTTATTTTTAATTCTTTATGGTATATAAGAAAGTTTTTAAACTCATCAATATCAGAAATTTTAATTTTAGCAAGTTTCTTTTTATTTGTTTTCAAATAATCATTAAACTGAGAAATATCTCTTATATAACTATCTATGGTTTTTTCACTTTTCCTGGTTTTGGCAAGAAATAGAGTGAATTTAGCTAATGAAGTGTCCATTACAATAACCCCCTATAATTGAGTGTGTTTTTAGTTTAAAATCGCTATAACCCTTGATATTACTATATCACAGCATATATAATTTTTCAAGACATAAGATATATTATGTCTTGAAACTTTTGGAGAGGGTAATTTGATTAATTATATAATTTTAAGTATCTATATAAGTTTACTATTATATGATGAATCATTTTATAATAACTTTAAGTTCTTAAACATAATAATTTACCTTATATCTTATATATAATGTTTTAACTTTTTATATTTAATTTAAGTATAAATCAAAAGATTTAAGTCAAAATTATAGACAAAATTATTTTTGCTTTTACGGATAATTATTATTAATTATAAGGAAAAACACGGGGATTTAACATAAAATCATAGATAAATGATATCCATAAATAATAATTATTGATTATTGCAATTACCTAAATTAACTTATATATTAGCTAATTTGTTAAATAAACAATATATTGGAAAAATATTTAGTTAAATTTATTTAAAAATATAATTTTCAAATAAATTTAACCTTTAGAATTCTACATCTTTAATATTTTGAAAATTTATTTTTTGATACAATCAATATTGAATTTTATAACTTTTATGCACAAAAATTACATAAGTAAAAAGAATATTTATATTATTAATAATTGTATGTTTATTTTTAACAATACGAATATTCTTTATATTTAAAAAAATATATCAATTCAAAATTTGCATATAATAAAAATTATTAATTTAATTTTTAATATTAAGAATATTTTATTTGTTATAAATATTTTGAAGTATATCTTTCAAAAAGAGGGAACAATTTTTAAAAAAAGTTCCCTCTTTTTCTCTACTATTTATTTTAATTATTTACGTATATATATTAAACTAATATAGAACTTATGCCATTAGTATTATTAATTTCATTAAAGTTACTATTTTTATAATCGTTATATGCTTTTGCAACTTCATTAACACCCTTTGTAATATCACTTCTTATATTAGATACAGATTCTTTTACTGTATTGTTAATATCTAAACTTGCATCTTTTATTTCAGAAGCTACTATTTTAATGGTATCAATAACATCATTACCTACAGTTACCATAGTACCTTTAATTTTATTAATTTTAGACATTGAATCGTTTAAGGTGTTTACTATATTATTATATTCTTTATTTATATCTTTATAATTTGTTGAAACAGTATTTATTATGTGACCTATAGGTTCTTTTATAGAATCTATACACCCTCTTACAATTCCAACAGTTTCTATACCCTTACGTATAATACCACTAGTTGGATTGTGAATTGAACCTTCTATGGATACTACTGCAAAACTAATATTTCCAGCTACCTTAATGACATCTTCACTTATAGAAATAGCTGTTTTTATTACTGAACCTACTATGTTTGTAGCAGAATTTTTAACTTTTAAAGCTGCTTGTTTAAGATCCGAGGCAGTAGTTGTAACTTGTTTTATAGTACTAGCTACTTCAGATGATGTTTTAGTTATTTTATTAGTTACTGATTCTGAAACATGTTTTATAGTTTTAGTTATTGAGTTTGATGCATTAATAATTGTTTTTGAAACTGAATAAACAGTATTTTTTACACTTTCTCCTATTGTTATTGCTGTCTTTGTGAAATTTTTTACATTACTTAATACCATTGAAAATGAATTTGATGCAGATTTTAAAGAAACAGAATTAGAACTTTTAGTTGTATTAGTATTTTCAGGTGTAGGTTTTACTGTACTGTTGTTGATAATAGAGGCTCTATAAGCATTTTCTGTTGTTCTTATATTATTAGAACAATTTGTTTTGGAGGTACTATTAGTTTTAACCTTTACTTTTTCATTATTAATATGATTTACATTAGTACAATTATTAATTACACTAGTTTTTTCAACCATTTATATCACTCCTTTATATTTTATATATAAGTTAATAAATTTAATACTTAATTTTGCCTTGATATGAATAAGCGATTCCTTTTAATAACTCAAATTTATCTTCTAGAACAAATTCACCATCTATAAATAATTTCATAGACCAAATTCCATGAGGATATTTACGAGTTTTATCTTCTAAATCCATCCAAAACCATAATGTAACTGGCTTATCTTCATTTCCTTCTGATGTAAATAAATTGTTTTCGGTTATTTGAAATAATTCACCCTTAGGGGTATACCATGCTGTTGTTACTGCATGTAAACCGGTTATATTAGTAAATTTAAATCTTGTAACTATCTTTTTATCGAGTAAACTATTAAAACTTTTTTTATTTACTACAGTTTCTTCTTCGTTAACAGTAGAACATATATTGTATTTATCTATATGAACTGTATATTGTATGTTATTATAAAGTCTATTTCCTTCATCATTGATTATTATTACTGACCAAAGTTCTTCATTTTCATCAGGTAAATATATATTAGCAGATGGATCATTAAGCTTTAAATGATTATTAATAAGAAATTTATAAGGATGTTCTCCTGTTGGTAAATCACAGGTAAATGTCCATTCATTATGATTTTTTATCATTTTACCTTTATTAGAATCATAATTATTAAATTTCCCTATAACAGACAAGCTATCAATTACTAAAGTATCTTTTTCTTCATATCGAAATGTTATTTCCATAAAGTTCCTCCTATCATTTTATTATTAAGGGTATAAATTGGTAAATTTCCTTGTTATTTTATATTCGTAGAATATTTAGCAAAATTTAGTTTAAAACAAAAGTTAATTAACTCATTAAATATTTTTAGAAAAACTAAAAAAACCTATGAAATAGATTTTTAAATCTTCTATTTCATAGGGTATATTTTAACTCAATATATAGTTTTTAATTTTTATACAACCTTTTCATTAAATACTCCTTTAAGTCCAAGACGTGTAATCCTATCTTCAATTTCTTTGGTATCAGTACTATATAATCCATTCTTTTTCATACGTTCAAAGTATAATGAACCAGCAAATGTAAATCTACTTTTTTTATCTTTATCCTTTAAGAATTTTTTATTTGCAAAATCAATTATATCCCCTATTACAGTTTCATTCGGAAGCACTAACATATCTTTTCCTGCTGCATGTCTTACTGCATTAGTTCCTGCAAGTGATCCTGTAGAAATTGCTTCAACACGATAAAACGTAGTACATAATCCAACATTTTAAAAAAACACTGTAATAAATTTCAATTAATAGCATAGAGTTAATATATAAAATTTTAATAGGAGGTTTAATATGAAAAAAAGTATTTGTAAACTTCTTGGGTTGGCTCTTCTATTTAGTAGCATATCTATTTCTGCATATGCATTTCCCAATAGTAAAAACAACGTGAATGAAAACATTGAGGTTTTTCAAAGTAATAAACAAGAATGTTGTCAAAATCAAATGAAAAAAGAAATTATCAAAAATATGGATAAATATTATAAAAAGTATAAAAATGAGCTAATTGATTTAAATAACCTTCACAAATTAGATAAAAGTAAGCAAGAAGATATAGAAAATATTTTAGGTGGAAAAGACAAAAAGAATTTAGACAGATCAAGTTCAAGTTCTAGCTCTGATGCCAAAGGATTTAATTTAAATTTTAAAAAATTTCATAATGGAAGTATTATATTAGTACACAGAGGAAAATGTCCTTATGGTTATTGGCGACATGTGGGAACTTACTCAGAAGCTAAGCAAAAATTTTTAACTGCACAAATAAGCGATTGTGGATATGGTTCTGGAGTTATATATGAGCCTAAAGAATGGTATACAAGAAGTTATGATGAAGCTGTAGGCGTAAATATTAATTCATGTAGCTCCAATTCAGATAAATTAAATTCTATGATGAATTGGTTAAGTAAATTTATTGGCAAAGATTATTCCATTATAAAAGCTTCAAAATCCCTTAATGAAAACGATTTATGGTATTGTAGTTTAATACCTTGGAAAGGTTATAAAAATTATTTTAATGTAGATATCGATTCTAATCAAGGACGTTTTGTTGCTCCAGATGATATTATTAAATTTAAATCCTCTACTGTAATTGCAAGATCACAAACAAAATAAATTTTAAAAAATACCATATATTTTAGTTAATATGAAGATATATGGTATTTTAATATTAAACTTTATAAGGAGAAGTTACATGAAAAAATTAGTATTTTTATGTATAAGTATAGTCATTGTATTTATTATATTATTAAATAAATGTGTAGTAAAAAACCATGTTAACGAAAATAATATATATGTATTATGTGGCATAAATAAAATAGCTTATTTATCCTGTAATAACTATAAATATTCAGATATAAATCATAATATTGCTACAACATTATTCATATCGAATATAAACAATAAAAAGATTTATGCACCTATATGTGATAAAAAACAAATAGCCGTTTTTGAACATGGAAAATTTAAAAAGAATATAGATTTAACATACAGTCTTCCTTTAATAGCTAAATATAATATATTTGATAATAATACTTATGTATTTCATAAAACTAAAGTTACATATAAAAATGAAAATTGTATAACTATTATTGACTCAAAAGAAGATGTTGAAAAGCGAAATATTAAATATAATAAAGGAGTTGAAGATATTACATTTACATCAGATAAAAAAATGATTGTAAGTTCATGGAGCTTACATAATGATAGTATATATAATATAGATATATTTGATTTAAATAACTTTTCTTTAATAAAAACCTTAAGTTTTTCTAAAATGTTTAATAAAATAATAGCAGTATCTAATGATATAATTTACGCTTTGGATAGAAATTCAGAGGAACCATATATATATATTATAAGTATCTCTAAAGGAAATATAATAAATAGAATTAAGCTTAATTATAACAGTCCATATAATATATATAAAGATAATAACAAAAGTCATATATATGTTTTACATCAAAATTTTGACTTACAAGAAGGAAAAGGTATATCAATAATAGACTGCAGTAAACATAAAGTTATAGGCACTATTCCGGATATATACAATCCTGAGAGTATGTATATTATTAAGGATAAGTTATTTATTAGTAGTTTGAGAGATAACAAAATATATGTAGTAAATAAAAATAACAACTATATTGAAAATGAAATATATATACGCCGTCCAATACTCCCATCTTAATATAAAAGAATAAAAATTATAGCCTGATAATTACTTATTAGGCTATAATAAATTTTAATAATATTATTTTACTCTACCAACTGTTATGTTATCATGAGTTCTACTTCTAAGTTCTTCAATTGGATTTGGAGATTCTTCAAATCTATAATCCATACCCTTTTTATGAATATAATTATCTATAACTACATGACTTGTAACATTAAGTATATCTTTATTAACTTTATCTTGATAATTAAAGAAATCAGCATTATTGGGTAAATTTGTTACTTCATTATACCCTTCCCTTTGAGCTGTTAGTTTAGCAGTTTTTAATACTTCTCTTAAGTATTCTTTATTTGGTCCAAGATTAAGTAATTTTGGAAAAGTTCCATTAGGTATAACTTGTTGCCATTCTTTATTTTCATATTTTTTTAAAAGATCTGCTGCCTTATGTAGATGTGCTATTTCTTGAATGAAACATTGTTCCCATATTTTTTTTATGTGTTCATCTTTTTCGTCTTTAAAACATGAATAATATAAATAACATTCAGTATATTCGTGCATTAGCAATTCTTCAAGCCATGTACATCTAGAATCTTTTAAACTACCATACTGAGTTACATGTTGCTCTTCTACCATTCCAATTTCCAAATAAAGCTTCCTACCTATATCAGTTTTATATAAAGAACTAACGTTCATGTAGTAATTCATTGTTTGTTGCTCTGCTGCTGTTATAATTCCTATATTAAGATTTGTTAATAAATCAGCTTTTTTAGAGTCTGTAGATTTTTTAATAGAATCATAAGGATGACGATGATGTGCTATTGTAGGACGCCCTGGCATGATTTCTGTATAGTGACCTACAAGATTTTCTGCTTTTACTCCTTGCTCCATTTCTAGTAAATCAGAATATCTATATAAGTGGTCAAAATCTTCAAGTAAAGCAAAGTTAAGAGCATTCTTTACATCTAAATCACTTTCATTTTTAGCAAGTGTACAAGTTAAATCAACTGCAAGTTGTTCATAACTTATTGTTGTTTCTAATATAGTTTCATCTAATGGTCTTAAGTTACTTATTTTCTTTTGTTGTTGTTTTTCAATTCTCCTCATAAGAGCAAGCTCACGTCTTAGTTCGTTATTATCACAATGACGAGAAAATTGATGTGAAAACCAATTTGCTTCAAATTCAGTACCATTCATTAAAATTATACGAGTTTTGGTATAAGGATCTACTTCATTCTTATTGTATTGTTTTGGATATAACTGAGACCAATCTTGAATAGTAGATTCTATATCTACAGGTTTTTCTTCAAATGGATTTAAACTCATAGTAATACACTCCTTAGCATAAATTTTTATACTATTAATATTAGACTATGATGTATTTTTTATTCATACAATATAGTTACAGTAGAATTTTATACAAAAAGTTAGGCTAATCTGCTTTACACAAATCAGCCTATATACCCATATTGTTAAATGTTAAATATTAAGTAATATTTGATATTTGATTATCATTTTCTAATCTTTTAATTAACTCCTCTATTACAGCTGGAGGATAATTCTTCACTAGAATATTTGCTAGTGTTTTTGTATAGTTTCTTTGTAGCTTCTCCATTCCTTCTTTTGTAGTAGGATAATTTACCTTAACACTTTTAATTTTACCCATATATCCCCCTTTTAAATTCCTGTATTTATCTTATGTTTTAGAGGATAATTGTGTGAATTTCAAATCATTATGTATTAATATAATTATATACATAAACAAGGAAATATTATATATAGCAATGTTTTAATATTCTTTAATTTTTAGATATTTAGTAATAATTCCATAAGTTTAAAATTAATATTATACAGTATAATTAAAGTTTGTGA